>NZ_CP014263.1:2400000-2732500 GCF_001988955.1 Spirosoma montaniterrae
ATTACCGGGTAGCCAATGCCCGACGTATGCGTGAGCAGTTGCCGAATCGTAATCTCGCGCCGGGCCGGAACAGTTGTGAACGTGGTGTCTTTGTCGTTGAATTTATCGAGTACTTTCGGGTTTTTGAAAGCGGGCAGGTATTTCGAGACGGGGTCATCGAGCAGAAATTTGCCTTCTTCAAACAATATCATGGCTCCAATGCTGGTAATGGCTTTGGTTTGCGAGGCAATGCGGAAGATGGCGTCGCGTTTGAGGGGCGTTTTGGCCTCAACGTCGTCTTTGCCGTAGCCTTTGTGGTAAACAATTCGGCCATTACGGGCAATCAGCACGGCCACACCGGCCTGTTTACCCGTGGCGATGTAGTCGTTCACAACAGCATCGACGCGTTGCAGCCGTTCGGTGCTCATGCCAACGGTTTCGGCAGAGGCTTCGCGCAAGGGCGATGTTGGGGCTAAGCGTCCATTTTTCTGGTATAAAACAGGGGCTACCTGCGCGGTTGCGCCACAAAAAAAACCGGCCATCAGGCCGGTCAGAACAAATACTTTCATGTTGTTACCGGGGGTTTGGAACTGGCACGAAGATACATTATTTCTTAGTTCCAGAAATTTGCTCGGTACGTTTTACAACAGCACCTGTACGCAGCCCCTCAGTAGTGGCAGTAATGGCAACCTGATTTTTCTCCAGCACGCCCGTTGCTTTAAACTCCCCTTCTACCGTTACGCCCAGCACGTTCATCTGGTCTTTGTTGCGGTCAATTACCCTGAACGTAGACCCTTCCAGTTCTGCCGTAACTTTAAGCGGGGTAGGTCGCCCCAGCGACATTTGCGTGTCAATGAGAATTTCTTTCGGATTCGAGCCTTTTGTAATGATGATGGTAGAGGTGCCGGTCTGCGAAGTGCCTTCAAAACCGCCCACATTCAGCGACGACGCAATGCCGCCTTCATACGTACCGACATACTGATCGCGGGGGTCAACGTCGTCGGAGCCGCCCGATTTTTTACAGGCCGTTGTCAGCGTACCAACAACAAGCAGTGCCAATAGCCCGCGATATAGCGACCGACTGGCAGTTGATATAGTCATGGTTGAAATGGTAAATGGGTTATGATTCATGATTTGTCTATCAAACGCCGTGCCGGTTTTTTAAGTATACTGATGAAACACGGATTTGACAGGGGACCACAGATTGAACAGAGTAGACGGATAAACACAGATGTTTGCTTTTGCTCTCCAAAACAGAAATCCGTGTTAATCCGTATAATCTGTGTTCCTCTATCAAAACTCAATCAGCAGGTTTTTACGCTCCTGCTGCAATGTCAGCGGCTCAGGCACAAACCGGGCGTTCATATTCAGGCGTTTGCACATTGCCAGCCAGTCGCGTTCGGGAACGATAAGAAAGCCGTTCTGCTGTCGAATTTTATAGTAGTCCGAAAAACGAAGCCGCACCAGCAGCCGCAGCATCGACAGTAGTTTGCCCTGCCGCAGCGACCGCCCCAGAATACTTAGCACGTCGCCCAGTACGCCTTCTTCCACAATCAGGTCACAGACAAGAGCTTTGGCACCCGGCGCGGCCAACGATTTTATGTTTGCCAGCAGTTGCTCAACTTCAGCGGCATTGCGATAATACTGCACCACGCTCATCACGATAATAGCATCAAACTGCCGCCCGGCCACGGGGCTGAAATCCAAATAATCATCTGCCGAAATATCGTGGAAAAACACGTTTGAGTGTTGCGCGTGTTTAGCGCGGGCAATTTCGTTGTATCGCGTCGAAATGTCCAGACCGTGAATTTCGCCCACCCGATTATACCAGGCGTCTTCGAGATTACCCGGCCCCGAGCCAATGTCGAGTACACGCATCGTTTTCGACAACGGAATATACTGTTCGACCCTATCCAGGAAATAAGCGTAATTGGTCGTCATCGAGTCGTCGAACTCGTTCTTGTTTTGCCAGAAATCCAGCCAGGTTGCAGACATGTCGTTTATTTTTTGAAGAGGAACACAGATTGGGCGGATTGGGCGGATGCACACAGATAGTTGCTTCTGTTCTCCGAAACAGAAATCCGTGTTGATCTGTATCATCCGTACAAGCTGTGTTCCTCTTTAAAATCCGTGTTCCTCTGTAGCATCAAATACAGTACTCGAAACCAGATCAGTACGCAGGGCAGTGCCTTCAGCGCGTAGGGCAACACAAACTCATTCCGCAAAAAGGGCGGAAATACGTCGCTCGGCGACAGTACGGTTAGCACAAAACACGCCACGAGCAATGCCCGGTCGAGGGCGGTTTGCGGGCAAACGAACCACCAGCACAACACACCCGTCACGGCGGTGATGTAGGTTGGCGACTCGGCCACGGGGTTAAAAATTACCTGAAAAATCAGTACCGACGCCAGCAGCAACAGCCGGAACGTCCGTTCATGAAACCGCCGAATGTTCGCATAGACCGTGCAAAACAGCAATACGCCCGCTCCAATTATAGCTGTGCCCGGTATGTCAGGCGAAACAAATACGTGCATAAGTCGATGAATCGAGGTGTTTGCCCACTTATCGTGGTCTGACTTTATCAGCAGTTGTTTCACCCACAGGTCATATTGCCAGAGTAGTTTTTCGGGCGAAGTCAGCAGCAATGGTAGCAGCCCCAACACAACGGCCCAGAGCAGCAGGCTTAGCAGGAACCGGCCTTTCTGCGGATACAGGAGGAATAAGCCACCCGCTACGGCACTGTAAATCTTGATATTAAACCCCAATACGATAAAAAAAGCGGCCCAAAGCGGTTGTCGTTTCTCGAAACTCAGGTAGGCAAAAATCGGTACGGCGGCAATGAGCGGGTTGGTTTGGCTATTGACCAGCGATGTAAACAACTCCTGCAACCCGAACCAGTAGGCAAATACTTTTTGCGAATGCGTTAGCGGCAACCGATATACGGCATACACCCAAACTCCGGCAAACAGAAAATGCCAGAAAAACAGCCCAGCGGAATACGGCAAAGCAAAAACTGGAGCGAATAGCGCAGCAAACGTAGGAGCGTAATGATAATGGTCGGAGTACTCAGCCGGATAGGTTGCGTAGAGACTTTTCCCGTCGAGGAGATGGTAGAGCGAGTGGTAAAAAATCGAATAATTGTTCGATCCTTCCCACCCCACAATCCGAACGCTGGCAAACAGCGTGGCAAGGAAATAAATACCAAAAATCAGCCGATAGTCGCTGAAAATCGACTTTTTGAAAACAGGTAGCATACGGCGTGTACAAGTCCGAATCCGACAGTGATTCAGGAACTTGTCGGCGGGTTCACAAATATACGACTGCTCATAAAAACAACGGCACTGGCTTAAACCAAACTCTTTAGGCTCTGTCTGACGTTTACAGAAAAATGAATCACCCGATTACCATGAAAAAAGGAATTGTTTTGCTGCTGGCCCTGATGCCGCTGTTGTTTAGCCAATGTGGTGTTAACAAGCAAATTTCGCAGGCCAAAGCACTCGGCGATTGCCGGTATACCATTGCTTCGGCAGACAGTGTTTATCTGGCTGGCACCGACATCCGCGAATTTCGGAAAATAGAAGACTTCAACCCCGCCCGCTTTCCACGCATAGCCGCCGGGTTGCTTACCCGCAACATCCCGCTCGACGCCCGAGTTAACATCGACATCACGAATCCAACCAGTCGGCTGGCCGGTATCAATCAGTTGGAATACCGGATTTTGCTGGCCGGGCAGGAGTTGTTCAACGGGTTTCTGAATCAGCGCATCGAAGTGCAGCCCGGTGGCGGGCGTACCCGCGTACCGGTTCGACTCAATACCAATGCCTATCAACTTATCAGCGACCCCAAAACCCGCGATGCGTTTACGCGGCTGGTGCAGAACCTGTCGGGTTCTGATAACGCCCAACCATCGCGACTGACGATTAAAATCAAGCCAACGCTCGATTTGGGCAACAAACAAATCAATTACCCCGGCTATATCACCATCGATCAGGACGTGACCAACAAAATATTGCTCGGAAATTAATCGTAGACAAACGATTACTTACACGCCCAACCCGGTAGAAGTCTACTTGGTTGGGCTTTTTTGGGCGTTTCACTTAAGCAATCGTCGGTTATGCGCGTCGTTTTAGTTTCCGTTCGTTTCGTTGTTTTCCTGCTGCTGGCATCGGCGGCTTCTGCACTGGCTCAGTCGGGTCGCATCGAACTTGTTCACACCGAATCTGCCAAACGCGTTGATGTCTTAGTTGATGGAAAGCCCTTTACGGCTTATATCTATCCCGGCCCCGACGTATTGAAAAAAGCGGTGCTGTATCCAATTCGGTCGGCGGGCGGAAACTTCATTACGCGCGGCTGGCCGCTCGACCCACGACCGGGCGAGCGTGTCGACCACCCGCACCATGTAGGCATGTGGTTTAATTACGGCGATGTAAACGGCCACGACTTCTGGAATAACTCAACCGCTATAGAACCTGGTCATAAAGGTCCATTCGGAACTATTGTTCACACGGGCATTTCGGCTATGAAAAACGGCGCGGGGGCGTCTCCTGCCGAGTTAACGGTAACAGCTAACTGGCTCGACAAAGACGGCAAGGTGATGCTCCAGGAAACCACTACGTTCCGGTTTGGGGCCGGGCCTGACCGGCGTATTATCGACCGCATCACAACCCTTAAGGCCGCAAGCAAAGACGTTGTGTTTAAAGACAACAAAGAGGGCATGATTGCTTTACGCATGGCCCGACAACTCGAACAGCCTTCTAATAAACCCGAAGTATTTACGGACTCGAAAGGAGTAACTACGAACGTGCCAACCATGAATAACGAAGGCGTAACAGGTCAGTATCAGAGCAGTATCGGAACAACGGGCGATGCCGTTTGGGGAACCCGTGCGCCCTGGATGAATCTGACCGGTAGATTGAACAACGAACGCGTTTCGGTTATCCTTATCGACCACCCGCAAAACGTAGGATACCCAACCTATTGGCATGCAAGAGGTTATGGGTTATACGCAGCTAATCCGCTTGGCCCTGCCGTATTTAGTAATGGAAAAGAACAGGCCATGAACTACACGTTGGCTGCTGGCAAAGAAGTAACATTTCGTTACCGGCTTCTGGTACAATCAGGGTCGACCAATACCCAGCAAATTGCAGCAGAAGTTCAACAATTTGCTACCAAAAACAAAAATTAGGTAACATGTAGAATTTGGCATGTTATTTGTCGGCAGAGGAGTTAGGTACACCGATCACGTATCATATCCATATGCCTCTTACAAATTCAACTGCTCATCGCCCGTATCACCTGATGATTATCGTTCTGTTCATCTGTAGTATGGCTGATGGACTCGCACAACCCCGCACCAATATCAATCCGTTAACCTACCGGGCATCGCAGATAGCCGCCCGCCGGGCAGCCGCCATCCCTGACCACCAGATTATTGAGAACGATAAGATACGGGCCGGCATAAACCTGCGCTACGGAGGGTCTATCACCTATTTAGCCTTCAAAGATAATCGGGGCGGGCTGGCAAGCACCGAGAATATGGTCAACAATAATGACCTTGGTCGGCAGGTGCAGATTGCTCTGTACAGCGGCCCATCCGATTATTCGCAACGGGGTGCCTCGGCCTGGGTTGGCTTAGGCTGGAACCCCATTCAGGCAGGCGACACCTGGGGCAACCCGGCCCGCATACTCGACTTCAGAAAAGAAGATAATCTGCTGTATGTCAAATCAGTACCAATGCAGTTTGCCATTAACAACGAACCCGGCGAGGCTACTATCGAACACTGGATTCGGCTGGATGGTAATGCAGTGAAGGTACATTGCCGGGTCGTTATGTTCCGGTCCGACAAAACGCAGTACGAAGCGCGGGGGCAGGAAATGCCCTGCGTATATCTGAACGGTGGCTATCGAAACATTCATTACTACGCAGGCCGGCAACCATTTACGAACGACGGCTTACAAATTGACCGCTATAATGTTCAGACCGAGCGCGATGGTACGCGGGCCGAATTTGGCAACGTTTTCCCAAGCGAACCCTGGATGGCCTCCGTGAACGACAATCAATACGGGGTAGGCTTGTACTACCCGAACATGTATGACTGGACGCGCGGCTACTTCGGCTTCGATTACGGCGGTAATGAACTGGGTGGCGACGCTTCCTACATCGCTGTCAGCAATTTTGAAGTGCTCGACCACAACATTGTTCACGAGTGGGACTATGAACTGATTCTGGGTAGCGTGAGCGAGATTCGGTCCTATGTTTATTCAAAACCGCGTCCGGCAGCAGGGCCTAATTATCGGTTTCTGGCTTCGCGGCAAGGCTGGCATTACTACAAAACGTTTGATACCGGCTGGCCTATCCAGAACAAACTGCACATTCGACTCGACAATCCGAGAAGCAACGAAATTAAATCGCCCTCCGTACTCTGGCGCGGTGCCAGTAATCAGCAGCTTTATCTGCGGGCGGCTTTCAAAACCCAGCAAAAGCGATTTCGCCTAAGCTGGCGCAATCTTGAAGACCGGGCCATCCGAGTCAACGACCCAAACCGGTATCATGAATTTCCGATTGAAAACGATGGGCAGATGCGAACCTACCGAATCGATCTGAGCCAGAACGACAACTGGAAATCGGCACTCGTCAATCAGATTGCCCTGAAAGCCGTAGATGGTGAAACCAACACCGATGGCTGGGTTGAAATCGAGTGGATGGCTCGGTCGGAGAATGGCCCTACCTCCGAAACGCAACAACCCGAACAACCCCCAGTTGTTGTTGGACCACCCATTACAGACGGGCCGGTCGATGAGGGTTGTAAGCCAGGTTGCGTACCGATCAAAGTTGAACGCATCCGCTACGCCCGCGCCGTTCCCAGATAAATCCTACTTATCCTAACCTGTAAAAATCTCAACCGGCTGGCTGACGCTACAAATCTTCGTGCGTTGCCAGCCGGTTGGACGTTATCACCCTAATGAGATTATCAATTCAAATGAACGAGTGCCGAGCGATATACCCGCGCTTCGGTGGCTTCGACCCACGACCGAAGATTGTCGTTTTCCAGCGTTGCCCGGTTCAACTCCGTATCGATCTGACGCAGTAGAAAAAACAATTGATGTACGTGTAACCACTGCTGACGGAGCCGGTTGGCATCAGGCGTGGTTCGGACTTGCTGGCGGGCTTCGCTGGTAAGTTGGCGCAGGCTCATTTTCAAGTGATACCGAAGCATCATCAACCGGCTTGCCATTGGTAGTTCAGACACATGGCGTTCCATATGCGAAATGCCTTTGGCTAACAGGTTGTTGCGATGCTGAAGTTGGTCGGAAACAATCATCCAGGCTTGCTCGGCCCGGAGTGATTCATAGCTTACGGTTTGCATGGCGGTTAGAACGAGTACGGTTGCCGAACAAATATATTCTACTTATCAATACGATAATCTGCCAAACAGTAAATAAAGCAAATATAAATTTGCCCGATTACGTATTTGCCAACTATTCGACAAGTTATTTCTAAATAGGTTTAATATTCTTCCAGCCCAGTTTAAAATAGGTTACGACGCAGGATGTAGTGACGGATGAGCGGTTAACCGGAAACACGCTATATTCGTACCCGATGGCCGGCAGCCACGGCCAAATTGCCCACTCAAAACACGCCGTCGAAAACATGGACCCGATTTATCGCGCGCTCATCGTTTGTACCAATCATACCGACTACCCAACAAAGTCACATAAAACAGGCTTGTGGTTAAGTGAGGCAACGCACTTCTACGATGAACTGGCCGACCGTAACCTGCCTTACGACATTGCCAGTCCTGAAGGCGGTTTTATACCAATCGATGAGAAAAGCCGGGACCGGCGCGATACGGTCGATGAGAAATGGTATAATAACCCTACGTTCCGACATAAGCTTGAACACTCATTACGGCTCGATGAGGTAAACCCTGACGAGTATCAAATTATTTATCTGGCAGGAGGACATGGCACCATGTGGGATTTCCCTGAAAATCAGGTATTGCAAACCCTAACGCGCCGAATCTACGAGAAAGGTGGTATGGTAGCCGCCGTTTGCCACGGCGTCAGCGGATTACTGAACGTAAAGTTATCGGACGGGTCGTTATTAATCGCCAATCGGCAGATAACGGGCTTTTCGACTATGGAAGAAAAATTAATGCGGCTTGATGATGAAGTGCCTTTCCTGCTCGAAGACGCACTCCGTCAGAAAAATGCGCTGTATAGCAAGAGCCTGATTCCGTTTCTGCCGCATATCGAAGTTGATGAACGGCTGATAACGGGGCAAAATCCGCTGTCGGCCCGTAAAGTGGGCCAAAAGGTCATGGAAGAAATGTACGAGAAATAAGGTTCTACGTACTAAGGTACATGTTCTGAGTACGTAGAACAGAATTCAGACAACTTGTTGCGGAAATACCTCGCGCAGATACTTCAGTTCCTGATCTTTATCTGAAACAATCGGACTGTCGATGCCCCAGTTGATATTCAGGTCGGGATCGTCCCAGCGAATGCCCGATTCCGAAGCTTTGTTGTATACGTTCGTGCATTTATAGCTAAAAACGCTGTCTTCTAACGTAACAAATCCGTGGGCAAAGCCTTCGGGAATGTAAGCCATGTTGGCGAGTTTGGCATCGAGCAAAAACGTCTCATACTGACCAAAGGTGGGCGAATCAGGGCGTAGGTCAACGGCTACATCGAGTACTTGCCCGGTAATAACCCGCACCAATTTACCCTGTGCGAAAGGTTCGTTCTGCATGTGCAGCCCGCGTAGGACGCCTTTCACTGAAAACGACTGATTATCCTGCACAAAGTCCATTGGCAGGCCCAGCGACGTGAACAGCGGTTTGTTATACGATTCAAAAAAGTAGCCGCGTTCGTCTTCAAAGACACGGGGAATCAGTTCAATCAGGCCCTTGATGGCCGTTTCCCGAAGTTGCATAAAACAGAGTTAGTCTGTAAACTGTTGGACTTATCGGCAAATTTATGAAACCGCTTTGGTAGTTCGTACTTTTGGGGGTAGCCATTTTTAGTTGGTTCCCGTTTTTGGTATGACGTACTCTGAATTAAGCGAACTTATTTTCCGTAAACAATCGTATCTCTGTGTTGGCTTAGACACCGATCCGCGTAAGCTTCCAACCCATCTGCTCGGCGAATCTGACCCGGTTTTTACGTTCAATAAAGCCATTATCGATGCCACTGCCGACCTCACCGTGGCCTATAAACCTAACCTTGCCTTCTACGAAGCCCAGGGGCCGCGTGGCTGGGAAAGCCTCCAGAAAACGCTCGACTATCTTCCTGCTGACTGTTTTACCATCGCCGATGCCAAACGGGGCGACATTGGCAACACGTCGGGCCTATACGCACGCACTTTTTTCGACCCAACTGCCGCCGGTTTACATTTCGACTCAGTCACGGTTGCGCCCTACATGGGGCAAGACTCCGTGATGCCGTTCTTAGACTATAACCACAAATGGGTTATTCTGCTGGCTTTGACCTCAAACCCCGGCAGTGCTGATTTTCAGCGGCAACCCGTGGCCGAACAGGAGTTGTTCGAGGTAGTTATCGAGACCGCTCAGACCTGGGTTGGCCCTGACCACCACGAACGGCTGATGTTCGTAGTGGGTGCCACACAGGCCGACGAACTGACGCGCATCCGCGCATTGGCTCCGAAAAATTTTCTGTTAGTGCCCGGCGTAGGTGCCCAGGGCGGTTCGCTAACCGACGTGTCGCGCTACGGTCTGACACCCGATGGCGGGCTGTTGGTCAATGCGTCGCGCAACATTTTGTATGCATCGTCGGGTGCAGATTTTGCCGAACGGGCGCGGGCTGAAGCACAATCTTTGCAACGCCAAATGGCCGAACACCTGGCAACCTTACCGTAAACGGTGACTTTGTACACATCGGCTCGTCACAGACAGCAACAGCCTGCTATCTGTTTACCCCTGTGACCGAATCGTTTTTGTACTTCCTGTGGCAATTTCAATATTTCAATACAATTCGGCTGACTACTACCGATGGAGAAGCCGTGCAGGTGTTGCATCCAGGTTTTCGGAACTATGATTCCGGACCCGATTTCACCAATGCACGGTTGCTGATTGGCGGGCAAACCTGGGGCGGTACGGTCGAGATGCATCTGAAAACGTCGGATTGGCTGGCTCATCGCCATCAGCACGACCGCGCTTACGACAATGTGATTCTGCACGTTGTCTGGCAGAACGACCAGCCCACGCTAAGCCAGCGGATCGAACGTACAAACGGCACAATACTGCCTACGCTCGAACTCCACCCGATTACCGACACGGCCCTGATTGACCGGTACGCGCTACTGACCGACTCGCCCGATAGCATACCCTGCGCCGGGCAGTTGCAACGCGTGTCGCCCCTGCGGCTTACGGCTATGCTCGACAAAGCGATGCTGCAACGGCTGGAGCGCAAAGCGGCTGGGGTGCGGGCTGTTCACAACCATACCAACAACGACTGGGAAGAAACAGCTTACCGCTTGTTAGCCAGCAACATGGGCTTCAAAATTAACGCCGAACCCATGACCCAACTGAGCCGGGCCGTTCCGTTGAAAGCCCTGCTGAAACACCGCGACGTGCTCTATCAGTCCGAGGCCATGTTATTTGGCACAGCGGGTTTGCTCGATGCTATAAGCGAACCCGACGAGTATGTAAACAGGCTTCGTCGCGAGTACCGATTCTTTTCAACAAAGTATCAACTGGCCGACCGGCAGCTATCGGCTGTGGCCTGGAAGTGGGGCCGTTTGCGACCCGCCAATTTCCCGACGCTTCGGCTGGCCCAGTTTGCCCGGCTTGTGACAAAGCACGCCAGCCTTTTTTCTTTATTCGTTGGTTCTTCCGACGCTGAAATGCTGTTGAACAGCCTGCAAATCAGCCCATCAGACTATTGGCATACTCATTATCGCTTCGGTAAAGCAACCCTCAAAGGTGCCCCCGCCCTGGGCCGCGCTGCCGCCGAAAACATTGTGATTAACACAGTAGTGCCGCTGCTCGCTGCGTATGCCCACCACCGCGAACAACCCGCCTACCTCGACCGGGCCGTGGCACTGCTCGAACAGCTTCCCGCCGAACATAACCGCCTGACTAAGCAGTGGGAATCGCTTGGTTTAGGTATCCGAACCGCCTTCGACTCGCAGGCGGCCATTGAATTATACAATGAGTTTTGCACACAGAAAAAATGCCTGAACTGCCAGATTGGAGTCGGGTTGATGAAGGGATAAAAATCAAACATGAGTCATCCCGAATTTTAGGGACACTCTGAAAAAAGAACCTCCTTTCTTAGCTTTGAGCATCACCACAACGCCAAAGCCAGAAAGGAGGTCTTTTTTATGGCAACGCCATGCACACAAAATAACAATACGACGCGCGTAAAGTCAACCGCGAATGACTTTCTACAAGCCCGAATACAGCACTATCTCCAACCCATTCAAGACCAGCTACTCCAGCAAATCGACAAGCGACTCGTAGCTACCTTTGCGACCTTGTTTAGCAGCATTCTGCTCTTTCGTAACACGAAGATGGGACTGCTACTGAGTGAGTTAGGAGGCTATATCGCTGGGCATGCCCACGCCCCGGCAGGTACCAAACGCCTAAGCAACCTCTTACGATGCGCCTATTGGGACGCTGCTGTTATCGAGGAGTTTTTCTGGGCCAAGACCCAACGACGCATTGCCCAACTGGCGACTATGGGCAAACGGCCTTTGCTGGTGTGGGATGATAGTCGCATCGAGAAGCCAGAAAGTTGGTTTGTCGAAGGACTTTGTTCAGTCGAAAGTAGCAAGGGGAAACGACTCACCAAGATCAAGAAAGGCTTCTACAAGCCCCCTTCAGCCCGCATCTGCGTGCCGGGCTTTCACTGGACGGGTGTATTACTGGCCGCGCTGGGCGAAACACCCAGTGTGTGCCAGATGAGTTGGTGGACGACGCGGGGCAAGCATAAAGAGGTGGGTACCAACATCATGTTCCGTCTGCTTAGGCAGTTACAGGCCCATCTGCCAGCTTCCGTGCTGCATGTGCTGGATCGGGGCTATGCCAGTAGCTGGACGATTGAGTGGATGAGCCACTTCAAACAGGACTTTCTGGTGCGCTGGAAAAAGAATCACCTACTGACTCACGGCGAAAAAGGCACCAAACAGACCCATCTGCTGGCCCGTAGTTGTGCGCCCCAGAGCCGTAAGCTCCTGCGCGACAAGGAACGTAAGATTACCAAACAGGTCAGTGTGGGTTGGCTGGCCGTTCGTCATGCGGAGCATGAGCTATTGCCTTTATGGTTGCTGGTGGTCCGGGATCGCAGGCATCAGCAACCGCCCATGTACCTGCTCACATCCGTACCCGTCCGGGATGTGCATCAGGCTTGGCTACTGGTACACAGTTACATGCACCGTTGGCAGATTGAACAGGCTTTTCGAGCGGGCAAGGCCGAGTTCGGCCTGGAGTCGCCCCGGCTGTGGTTCTGGGAGAACCGGCTAAAGCTGTTGGGCATAGTCAGTTTAGTGTATGACTTTCTGTTATCGCTGTTACGCCACTGGCCGGATTGGATACCCCTATTTTTGAAACGGTGGGTACCCCGAACAGGCAATCGGCACCGATGCTCGTCGGTGCCGATTTACAGACTGCGGTTAGCCATCTCAAACGCTTTAATGGTGGCCTTCGCCCTCACTCAAAATTCGGGATGACTCATGTTTGATTAACTCACAACCACATCCTGCTTCGTACCGTCCCATGTTACGCGTTTGCCGGTGTGCTGAGCCATTGTCGCCATAATGTTGGCAACTGAGTGGTTGAAACCGGCGCGGGCGGGTGCGTTGGGTTCCTGACGGCTCCGAACACACTCCATCCAGTTACGCATGTGCAGCGAGGTCATCGGGTCGGAGCCGGTGTTGGCACTGGTTTCCATCTTTCCCATTGACTTTAACTCGGTGTCGGCCAGCAGATTCGGCTTCATACCCATCTCTTTGGCAGCCCACTCTTTCAGCCCGCCTTCCGACGTAATCTTATTGGTATCGAGGTTAATCATGCCACCATTCGAGTAGTAGTACTCTTTGGTGCCGCCCGCTTCATTGTGCATCCGGCTCGAATAAAGCACCTGAAACCCTTTGGCTTTGTCATTGTCAGGACCGTAGTCGAATACCGCCGTGAACGTGTCGGGGTTAACCCGGCCATCTTTCCAGACGTATACGCCCCCGTTGGCAACTACCGAACGCGGATGTTCTAACCCGCTGAACCAGTGTACGGTATCAATCTGGTGCGACATCCACTGCCCCGGTATTCCTGACGAATACGGATAAAACAGCCGATATTCCAGATACTTGCGCGGGTCCCATTCTACTTTCGGGCGGTTGAGCAGGTAGCGATTCCAGTCGGTGTCTTCTTTCCGAATTTCGGCCACTAACTTGGGCCGACGCCACCGACCCGGCTGGTTAACGTTCCACGTCATTTCAACCATGCTGATATCGCCAAACTTACCCGACCGGATAAATTCATTGGCCGCGTGGTAATTCGGTGCCGACCGACGCTGCGAACCAACCTGCACAATTTTCTTTGACTTCTCTACGGCTTTCAGGGCCTTACGAGCGTCTTCGAGCGATTCGGCGAATGGTTTTTCAACGTACACGTCGCGGCCCGATTCAACGGCATCGACGCAGTGTAGCGCGTGCTGAAAATCGGCGGTGCTGATAATTACGGCGTCAATGTCTTTGCGTTCGAGCAGTTCGTCGTTGTTGCGAGCCTTGAAAAAGTTGCTGTCGTTCCAGCCTTTGCCTTTCAAAAACGCATCGGCCTCATCGCGACGACGGCTCCAGATGTCTGACACGCCTACAAACGCAAAGTTCATGTCTTTGGCGTGGTTCATAAACGACGGAGCCAGCGACTGCCGGAACCGGTCCGAAAACCCGATAATGCCCACCCGAACGCGCTCGTTGGCACCCACAATACGGGCGTAGCTGCTGGCCGAAAAGCTCATGCCCGGCACGGCCATGCCCAAACCGGCAAGCGCAGATTTTTTAATAAACTCACGACGATTTTCCATGTTGGGAATGTTCTTTTGCCTGAAAAGCAATTGGTTAGAAAATTATAACGTTCTGATTTTCATATTCCTGTAGTACACCCGGTTGCCGTGGTCCTGTAAAAGAATGTGACCTTTGGGAGCTTCCCCAAACCGACCGTGTGCATTATAATCGGGTGCGCTGTATTTGCTCATGGCAACCAGTTCACGAAACTTTTCGCTGCCGCGCTCGTAGTCTACTACTTTCTTGCCGTTGAGCCAGTGTTCAACGTGTGTTCCTTTGGAGATGATACGGCCCGTGTTCCACTCTCCGATAGCGTTGGCCTGCTTGCCCGTGGCCGGAATCAGGTCGTATAGCGAACCGACCGTGCGATTTCCATCACGTCCTTTTTTGGCATCGGGGTGTTTGTCGTCGTCCAGCACCTGAAATTCCAGCCCAAACGCCGACCCCGCCGGTTTCGGCTGATGCTCGACCACAAAATATTTAAGGCCACTATTGGCTCCTTCAGTCAATTTAAAATCAAACGTTATCTCAAAATCAGCATACTCGCCAGTCGTGACAATGTCGCCAAAGCTTTGCGATTCTGAGCCATCAGATTGTTGAATCGTGAGCATACCATCCTGCACCGACCAGCCGCGTTCGGGAAATTTATCGGCATAGGCTCCGCGCCAGCCATTGGTCGTTTTACCATCGAACAGCAGTTTCCAGCCTGCCCGTTTTTCTTTATCGGTCAGCGTGTTTGGCGTCGGGGGTGTATCAACTACAACCAGAAAGAACAAGAACAGGAAAATAGGCATAAGCAAACAGTGTACTATTTACCTCTGTTACAGAAGATGTTTTAGTGTCTTGGTGATGTAATCTTTATTGATTTGCGCGCATTGAGCGGGCGTTTTGTCTTTCTCCGGCACGCCGTCTAATTCAATTACGCCCCAACCGGCAAACCCAATGTCGTCCAACGCGTTAAATACCGCCGGAACATTTACATTACCCCGACCCAGTTCTACGAATCGGTATGCTTTCGGGTCGTTAGGCTTGTCGGGCAGGGGCGACATCGTGTCTTTCAGGTGCAACGCATATAACATGTCTTTGTACTGCCGCACAGCATTTTCGGGCAAGCCGCCCCCCTGCCGGTAATGGGCAATATCGAGCAGCAATTTGCAATACTTGGGGTTCATGGCCTGCACAATCACATCGACTTCTTCGGGCGTTTCGCCAAGCTGATTCATGTGGTTGTGGTAGGCGGCCTGTATGCCCATGTCGGCAGTTTGCCTGCCAATTTCGTTCATCACAGCCGCCAGCCGTTTCAGTTCGTCGGTGGTAGGAGGCCGGTCTTTGGGTCGCACGCTGTTGGTCAACTGAATGGCCGACCCGCCTAATGCTTTTACAAAACTGGCATGGGCCACGTGCATGTCGATGGTACTCTGCTCTTTAGCCGGGTCGATTTCAACATTGCCACTCGAAAACATCGCCAGTTTAAGTTTGTGCTGATCGAGCAGTGCTTTCAGTTCCGACGGTTTGGCTTTGTATGGCCCGAAGGTGTTGGCCCGAAGTTGAATGCCCCGGTAGCCCAGAGCGGCCAGGTCGGCAATGGCCTGCGCGTCGTTGCCGCCCCAGGTAATAGCTGAGTAGGCAATCTGGAGTCCTGATTTTTTGGTTAATCCGGCCCAGCCATCGACACCGGCTGCAAGAGCCAGCGCCGACAGGCCGGTGGTTCGGAGAAACTGTCGTCGGTTTACAGTCTCGTTCATAGAAAAGAAGGGGAGGAATAATCAGTATAAGCCGCTGGCTTACTGATAAATAAGGTTTGCAATGATGTTGAGTTGTACATATAAGCCCGTCGTTTTCGGTTTCTACTTACGCTTGCTGGCGGTAGGTAACTCAAACCGCTGCACCAAACCGGCCATCACCTCTACCGAGTCGCCGGGTTCGAGCCGGATGGGTTTGTGTTGTTTCAACAACAGATTTGCCTGACCTGATTTCAGGCAGACGTGCGTACATTCCGGGCGTTGCCGCACCCGAAAGGCTGTACCAACGGCTTCAATAGTAAGGTCGGGCGTATGCACGCGAAACAGCCGAGCCGATGCTGTGTCGTTGCGATGTTTTACGGAGAAGTCGGCGGTGCCTTCGAGCCACACGGCTCTCGGCGTTTCGTCGCCCCACTGCCGGGCGTAGCGCATTGAACTGTTGCCGTAGAGTGTCACCTGCGAATTGTCGGGTAATCGCAGGTTGCGGGTTTGGCCCGTGGCCGTGCTAACGGTTCGCACCGATTGGTCGGGTCCAAATTGCATCCAGAACGCCCAGCCAATGAGTGAAACAACCCCTACCGTAGCCGCTACGGTTCGCAGGAAGTACCACCAGCCAATAAACCGGCGCAGGTCAGGCTGAAGTGGGCGGATGTCTTCCAGCCCCTGTAACGATTCGCGAATACGCCCCCACACGGTCGATGACTCATGCAAAGAAAGGTCTGTTACCGTCGATTGGGAAGCTGTTAGAATCAGTTGGCGGGCCAGATCGACCGTTTCGGCACGACCGGGATTGTTATGAAGCCACATTTGCCAGTACGCCGATACCTCTTCATCGTCAGGATGCTGAATCCATCGGACAAACAGGTCGTCGAGGGCTAATTCCTCGACCGAGTAGTTCGCGTAGGGCTTTTGGGGCACGGTTTAGGTGTGTTGGAATCTCAGCGTCAAAAACCCGAAAACAACGGGTTCTACTTATTCTACCGGTAGTCACATAAGCCAATAACAATGGTTTTTTGGGCTGCATACGCATCGATTATGCCTTTTCAGCCGTTTATGTCCACATTTTCAGCCATGTAGAATGTTAGTCAGCGGGCTTCCGGCACTGGAAACGTCATCCGAAAATTTTCGACCGACAACACCGCCAACGGTTTGATCTGGCTCAAATCCGGAAAAAATCGTATGTCGGTTTCTACTCCCGACAGTGTCGATAGCCGGGCCGCACCCGACGCCGATGGTCGCGTTAGCAACAGGCCCGGCGGCTCATAACCGGGCCGGTCGAGCCGCTCCTGCATGACCCGGAAGCCGGGCATCAGTTTGGTGGTAATCGGAAAACGTGGCCCCCAGGGTTTGGCCCGCAGGCTCAAAAACGACTGTCCGTTCTGGCTCACCGTTATGGAGCGGCTCCCGTCGGCATTAGTCTCGAACGAAAAATCGGCAAATTCTTTCGGAATGCCCCAGTTCTGGCGTCCGTTCCAGACGCTGTCTTCGCTCGACACGTAGATTTTTGAGATCGAAAAGCTGGTGGTATCGCCAAACCGGAACAGGCCGGGAATAAACAGCAGTTCGCGATACGGCCCCACCGCCGAGGTTTTATAGTCGACCAGCATAACCGTTCCGATCCAGCCCCGGTAAGCGGTCTGCTGATATGGAGCCAGAAACCCCTGCGCCCGCACAAACGGTTCAGGAAAATGCGCGATCAGAATCAGGCCATCGCCGGTTAGAGTCCAGGGTGGAGGAGCAATCATTTTCAGTAAACAGATAGCCGTTAGTAGGCAGTAAAGACGGGTATTGGCGCGGATTACTATAACCGAGGGGTGGGCAGACGGGTTATGTGTATGTCAACGTTAGTCAGGCATGATGAGAATAGGGTTCGTTTGTTGGATAGTTTTGGCATGGATGTCAATCGGCAGACCGGTTTGGGCGCAACAGACCGCCCGGCTTATGGTTTCGCCCGACTCTACTCCGGCCCAACGCCCTACCTCACTGACATTTTCGGCCCAGACCGACCAGCGATTTTTCTATTTTAACGACACCCGCAACAGCGACGACAGACGTGTACCCGTTAATGTTTGGGGTGTTCAGGCCGGTTTTCTATTTCCGCTGAAACGTCCCCGCCCCGGCCTCACCAACGGACGACCGGTGGGTTTTCGGGCGGGCGTCGGTTTTTTCTTCACCAACCAAACCATCGATCAGCCCGGTCTGCTGCCCAACACGTCGGAGTCGATTACGCGCCGATTACGTTATGCCACGCTGAATTATGAGCCGTTTGTGTTCCGCCACAAAACGTTTGAAGTGAGTTTGCCGCTCGAAATTGGCTACGGCTGGTCGCGCTACGAACACACGCACGAACGCCCCAACGAACCCGAACTGGCGAAGGGCCATTTCATTCCGGCGGGCGTGGGCGTCGGGCTGTCGTATATGTTTCCGCATCCGCGCTGGTTTCGGCCTTTGCGCTGGTTTGGCGTCAATTTTCTGGCGGGCCATCGCTTCACGCTCAAACGCGACATTCCGGCCAGCCAGATCAATTACAACGGCTGGTACATGTCAGTAGGCCCGGCGTTTTTTCTGGAAAACTTCACCGCCGATTACAAACGCTGGCGGCAGAAACGGAAGAAGAAGGAGTGAGGGTAATTACCAGAAATCTGCCTACACGAGTGCTTAAACCCAAGCGTCGTCTGTTAGCAGGTTGTAATTCCGCCCTTCATAAAACTGTGTAAACTCAGCGTTATTTGACGCCGGAAACTCGGCTATTATCTGTTCTTTGAGCGTCAGTAACATCTTGTCACCGATTTCCTGACCAAATTTGCCCCTCAATGCTCGTTCGTACCAGATTTCAAGATCATTTTCGGTAATGATACTTTGAATACGGGCTTTCCATCCTATCTGATTGAGAAGCGACACAATCAACGCTTTCTCTCCTGCTTTGCATACAATTACAATACGGTCCGCCGTGACAGAACCCACAATATTTTCTGCCAACTCAGGGGTCAATGACAAGTGTTTTATTTGTATTGCCATTCCAAAGTTGGCATACATATCAAGGCCACGGTCAGCCGCATTTGTAACGCCAACCCGGTAGATTCGGGCAGGAGTGTGCAACAGCCTGTTGTCTGATGACAAACCAACAACCATTTTAGTGAAGTCTTCAAACTCCGCCAAAACATCAGCTTTCTCCTCGTTGATGCTAATAGTTACCGACACTTCCAACGCTTCGACAAGAACCGAAAAAAGAGAATAAACAACCACTTCGTAAATTTTGTCGATGCTTCGCCGTAAGCCGGGGTTGTGCCAAAACAGATTGATAAACTCGAGTATGCTGAATGTACCGCGATCATTTTCGTCGCTGTATTGCAAAGCAGATGACATTTGCGAAAAGCGGTCTGTAAAACGCCGATAAATATACGCTTCGACAATCCCCCCTTTAGCTGCGTTTTCCGCGCCTAAAACAGACAAAACGTGGGGTGGGATGGCATTTTCGTTAAAAATATCATCCTGATAACGGGCTGATGAGGTACTACTGCGGCCTACAAATCTGTTTGTAATCGCATCGCGCCATGCTTTCGACCCATTACGATAACTATTGAGGTTTTGTAGATCGATGTCTTTATGTACCCTATCGCGATGTAGTATTTCTGCTATCTGAATCGGTTTGTACAAATGAACGCGACTTTTTTTGATTAGACTGTCAAGCGCGGCTTTGGCTTCTGCGATGTTCATGCGTCGATTACCTCCAATAAGTTTAGCTGTTTATATTGGGCAGTCCGTTTTTTCAGTTTCCTATTCTTAATAGCTGCCATCATTTGACCGGCTACCGCTTCCATAACCGGAACGGCTACGCTATTTCCGGTCAGCTTTCTCATTGCCTGATAACCGACGACAATTTTAAACGTCTCTGGAAACCCCTGCAATCGTAGCATTTCCCTTGATGTAAGGCGCCTTTTTCCATTCACAAGCAAGTAATTGTATGATGCTCCTGCACGCAACGCACACGAGTACGGCAAAGCCGATATGTTACCTCCTTTGTTTTCATGCCAAATAGATGGCGTTATGAACGTTTTTCTTACTTTCTCGAATCGACTATTTGCTATTTTTTCAGACGCAAAGTAGGAGGTATCTACAGTTTCATCCGGCTCCAAAACAGACGAAAGCGGCTTGTAATACCCTAATGGCTTAGGGAATGTAAACTCTAAATCGTCTTTAAATCCGACAATGATAGTACGTTCTCGTTTCTGTGGAACGCCAAAATCAAGAGCGTTCAAGACTTTGATATGTACAAAATACCCAAGTTCTTCTAATTTCTCTTTTATTACGGTCAGCGTCCGGCCTTTGTCGTGTGATTGTAACTGTTTAACATTTTCCAGCATGAAAGCGTATGGCTTCTTGACACGTAAAATTTCCTCAATGTTAAAAAATAACGTACCCCTTGTGTCAGCAAAACCAAGCGATTTTCCAATAATGCTAAACGGCTGGCAGGGAAATCCACCGAGCAAAATGTCATGATCTGGTATTTCGTCAGGAGCAATTTTGGTAATGTCTCCGTGCGGTAAATGACCGTAGTTGGCTTCATACATTTTCTGCGCGTCGCTGTCCCACTCTGACGTAAAAACACAGTCGCAACCATGAGCCTCAAATCCTAACCTTATTCCGCCAATACCTGCGAACAGATCAATAATTCTCATCTGAATAACCCTAAAACGTTACTTGATCTCATGGCATGTTCTACGTCATGAAGCAGTAAATATAAACCTAAATAAGTAGTTATCGGAGAATCTTCAAAAACGCCCGCACAATCCGGGCCGATTCGTGGGGGCGTTCTTCCATCGGGACGTGGCCCGCGTTGGGCATGATGACGAGCGTGTCGTTGGGCAGGTCGCGCTGAAAGCGGTAGGCGTTTTGAACTGGAATTAACCGGTCCTGCTGCCCCCAGAGAATGAGCGTCGGTTGCCGGATTTGGCCGATGCGCTGCCAGGCCGAATCGGGCGGGGCGGTCATCCGGCTCACAAACGCCCGCCGATTGCCCGTTCGCAGGGCCATGTCCATGTATTGATCGACTAACTGGGGCGTCACGCGGCTGTCGTCGGCATACACGTTTTTCAGGCTTTGTTCAACAATTGAGCGGGGCGTCAGAAACGCAATGAATCGGTTTATGACCGGAATGCGGGCCAGCTGAAACGCCAGCGGTACACTTTTTGACACTGCCGGATAGCCACCCGCATCGACCAGTACCAACCGCCGAACCCGGCCAGGGTGGGCCAGCGCGAACCGCCACGCCACGGCCCCACCCAGTGAATTGCCACCGAGGTCGCACTGCCGAACGCCGGTTTTATCTAAAAATTCGGTCAGAAACCGCACGTAATAATCGCCCGAATAGCTGTTGGTGGCGTTCGGACCGGTCAGGCCATGGGCGGGCAGATCGAGCCGGATCATGCGCCGGTCAGTGCCGAGATCACGCACCCAACCATCCCACGTGAGCAAGCTGGCACCCGTGCCGTGCAGCAACACCAGTGGCACCGAATCGCGGGCGGGCGTTCCTTCGGCGCGGTAATGAACCGATAAGCCATCGACCGTAACGAAGCGGGAAGCCGCGTTGGCGTATTTTGCTTTTAGTTCATTAACTGGAATGTCGCGCCGGTAAAACGCCACCGTTCCAACCACAATCAGAATAACTATACTTGTTAGTAGAATCTGTCCAAGTCTGATGAGTAGATTCATACTACTTTTCTAATTTTCAGTTTAACTATTTCGTTAGCAATTTATAAAATTCGTTTAAAACCAAGTGCGTCATGGAAACGGTCGTTCGTCAGCAGTCGGGCGTAAAAACGCTCGTTGAGTCCTTTTATCAGTGGGAGCAGCAGCGGCCCACGAACGTTTACCTGCGCCAGCCGGTCGGCGACAGTTATATTGACTTCACCTGGGGCGAAGTAGGTCAGCAGGCCCGCCGATTAGCCACCTACATCAACTCGCTCGGCCTGCCGCCCCACAGCAACATCGGGCTGATTTCTAAAAACTGCGCCCACTGGATCATTGCCGACATTGCCATTCTCATTAGCGGCCACGTGTCGGTGCCGTTTTATCCCACTCTTACCGCCGATCAACTACGACAGGTTCTCGACCATAGCGGATGCCAGGTGCTGTTCGTGGGTAAAATCGACAACTGGGAGGCTGTTAAACCGGGCGTTCCCGATGGCGTTCAGGGCATTGCGTTTCCCGATTATCGCCCCAACTCGTCGGCCCCTGATCCCGACTGTAGACAGTGGGACGATATTATGGCAACCTACGAGCCGCAAACCGAAAGCCCCCTCCCCGACCCCGACGACCTGTACACAATCATTTATACTTCCGGCACTACGGGCAATCCGAAGGGCGTAATGATGGATTATGCCTCCATGCGTAACGCCATTGCCGGCACCAAATCCCGCCTGCATCACGACCTGCCCGAAACGCGCTTTTTCTCGTACCTGCCGCTTTGCCACGTAGCCGAACGTAATATTGTGGAAGCCACCAGTTTAGCTACGGGCGGCACCGTTTATTTTACCGAATCGCTCGATACGTTCGCCAAAAATCTGCAAGCCGCCCGGCCTACGCATTTTCTGGCCGTACCGCGCATCTGGACCAAGTTGCAGCAGGGCGTTCTGGCGAAGCTGCCCCAGGAAAAATTAGACCGGCTACTAAAAATACCCATCATATCGGGCCTGGTCAAGAAGAAAATCCGCAAGGGCCTGGGTTTGAACGACGCCAGACTGATTTTGACCGGAGCCGCCCCCATGCCCGCATCGCTGATTCGGTGGTTCCGGCGTATTGGCATTACCATTCAGGAAGCCTACGGCATGACCGAAAACACCGGAGCCGTGTCGATGATGCCGTCCGATCAGATCAAGGATGGCACGGTAGGCAAACTCTACGACGGTGTAGAGGTAAAAATCGACCCAAAAACAGGCGAAGTGTCGACCCGCTGCGGCTGGCTCATGCGGGGCTACTACCGCGAACCCGCCCTTACCGACGCCGTGCTGAAAGACGGTTGGTTAGCCACCGGCGACGTGGGCGAACTCGACAGCGAAGGTTACCTGCGCATCACTGGCCGGGTGAAAGAAATGTACAAAAGCCCCAAAGGCGAGTTTATTGCGCCCGCACAAATCGAATTCGGTTTCGCCGACAATACTTACATCGAGCAGATTTGCGTAGGCGGTCAGCACCTTCCCCAGCCTGTTGCGCTGGTTGTACTGTCCGAGACAGGCCGCACGACCGACCGGCAGCTTGTGAGCCAAAGCTTGGAGCAAACACTGCGCCACCTGAACCCTAAACTGCACACCTACGAACACGTCAAAAAAGTGGTTGTGGTGAAAGAAACCTGGACGGTAGACAACAACCTGATGACGCCGACTATGAAGATTAAACGGAATGTAATCGAAGCTCGCTACGAGCCAAAAATGGAGCCGTGGTTTCAGCAGCCCGAAGCCGTTATCTGGGAGGAGTAGCTGGCACAAACGCCATTGCTACGCCATTCATGCAGTACCGCAGGCCGGTTGGGTCGGGACCGTCGCTGAAAACATGCCCGAGGTGCGCGTCGCAGACCGAACAGCGCACTTCGGTACGGTTGCCATCGGGTTCGGTATAAACGGCATTGGGTACAACAGGGTCGTAGAAACTCGGCCAGCCTGTGCCGGATTCAAACTTGGTTTTGCTGGAAAACAATGGATTACGACATCCGGCGCAAACGAACGTGCCGGGGCGATGTTCGTGATTGAGCGGGCTGCTGTTGGGCCATTCGGTGCTGCGTTCGCGCATAACCCGATACTGCGCCCAGGTGAGTTGACTCCGCCACGCAACATCGGTTTTTTCGACGCGCCGGTTGCCGGGCGAGGTGGTGCCGGGCGGTCGGCGGTGGGGCGGACGCGATGTGCCGAAATAGATACCGTACAGCCAAATTCCCCCACATAACAGCAATGCAGCCAGCAGAAAAACGGCAGTTGGCTTCATCATTGACATCATCTCATCGCCCAATCGCGACTTTGCGAAGAATAGAGTCGATCACCTGCAAGGTCGTAACGCCGTCGGCTTCAGCTTCGTAGTTGAGCATAATACGGTGATTGAACACGTCGGGGGCCACTTCTTTAATATCTTCGGGCAACACATAATCGCGCCGGTCGAAATAGGCCAATGCTTTGGCTGCCAGATTCAGATTGATACTGGCGCGGGGCGACACACCAAACTGAATATAGCGGGCTTCGTCGCGCAGGTTGTACTCCATCGGTCGGCGGGTGGCAAATACGAGTTCAATGATGTAACGTTCGAGCGTTTCCGAAATCGTGATACCGTTGATTTCATTGCGAATGGCAACCAGGTCATCTTTATCCAGAACGGGCCGAACTTCGTAGTCGAAATTCATATTCGACATCCGGCGCATCACCTCCAGTTCATCGTCTTTGCTCAGGTAATCGACAAAAACTTTCATCATAAACCGGTCGACCTGCGCTTCGGGCAGCGGATATGTTCCCTCCTGCTCAACAGGGTTTTGCGTTGCCAGCACTAAAAAAGGCCGATCTAATATAAATGTTTCGTCGCCGATAGTTACCTGCCGTTCCTGCATGGCTTCGAGCAGGGCCGCCTGTACTTTGGCGGGCGACCGATTCACCTCGTCGGCCAGAATCAGATTGGCGAAAATTGGTCCCTGTTTGACTTCAAAGTCGGCGGTTTTCTGGTTGAAAATCATCGTACCGATCAGGTCGGCGGGCAGCAAATCGGGCGTAAACTGAATCCGCTGAAAATCAAGCTCCAGCACCTTCGCCAGCGTATTGATTGTCAGCGTTTTGGCCAGCCCCGGCACCCCTTCGAGCAAGATATGGCCGCCCGTAAAAAGACCAATCAGGAGCCGGTTCAGGAGCCGATCCTGCCCCACCACAACCTGACTCATCTCGGCGAACACATCGCGAATTTTAGTATGATATGTGAATGATGTTGCCTGCATCCTTGCGGAAGTTGTAAGGTTATAAAGTTGTAGGGTTGTAAAGTTGTAAGGCTATCGCTCATCGTCGGTCTTTTCGGCTCCTTTTGAATAACGCCTTCCTTTGTTAGAAGAATTATTTAAATAGAGCAACAACCCGTCAATCATGCGCCCAACCTCCGAAGCCTGAGTATATAGTTCATCAAATACCAAACGGTCGAAACAGCCATTATCCAACGAGCGGTATAACTGCGATTTTACTTCAGTAAGCGATCCCCGAGCAATTCCCAAAAACTGAACGAAGTCTCCCCGACTTCCGCGTCCAAATCCTTCTGCAATGTTATCCATTACAGAGCCACCCGCCCTTCGAATCTGTCGTCTCAAATCATAATCGTCCTGAAACGCCTTGTCGCGGGTAGCCTGATGAATAGCTTTCGATAGTGTTCGGGCCTTTTGCCAGGCTTGCAAATCTTCAAATTGGTTAACGGTAGGCATATAGTTATAGAGTTGTAAAGTTGGATAGTTATAGGGTTGTAATGTTATAGAGTTTGCGCAGGTGCGGGTTCGCTCCCCAACTTTATAACTCTACAACCTTACAACTCTATAACTTCAAAATGTTGCCCGTACACTCCGGTCTTTGCCGTGAATGTCTTTATAGACCTGAATATTGGTGAACCCGCGTTCGGCGAAAACGGCGCGGGTAGCCTCGCCGAAGCGTTCGTTTATTTCAACGTAACAAGCCCCGTTTTTGGTCAGGTATTTCACGCAGAAGTCCGCTACGGCTTTGTAGAATACCAACGGGTCATTGTCTTCAACAAACAAAGCAAGGCCGGGTTCGTAGTCCAGCACGTTGCGGTCCATGTCGGCAGCTTCGGAACGCGTCACGTAAGGCGGGTTGCTCACCACTACGTCGAAAAACTGGCTGAAGCCGGTCGGCACGTTCAGAATGTCCTGAATGGCAAACGTAACGTCGGCGTTAAGGTTATCGGCGTTGTGACGGGCCAGTGCGAGGGCGTTTTCCGAAACGTCCCAGCCCATCACGACCGACTGTGGCAGAAAACGCGCCAGTGTAACGGCGATGCAGCCACTGCCCGTGCCGATGTCTACGATGGGAACATTGTCGGTACGGTCGGCGAAATCGTGCATTATCAACCGCACGAGGTCTTCAGTCTCAGGTCGGGGAATAAGCACGTCGGGCGAGACCTCAAACTCCAGGCCGCAGAAAATGGTAGTGCCGATGACGTGCTGAATGGGTTCCTGCCGATTGAGCCGCTCCAGAACCTTAAACCAGTCGGGTTCAGTACGATTGGGAGGCAGGGGCTTATCGGTCAGCACGTCGGTTTTGCGCAGACCAAAATAATGGTCGAGCAGCATAAAGGCCATTTCGCGGGCTTCTTCGGGCGGATAGGCCGTAATGTTCTTCTGAAGTCGTTCGTATAGAGGTTTGGCGGTAGCCATGCCAGCAGGTTCTTAGTTAGGCGTAAAACTACCAAGATTTCAGTTCTAATGGGTTTCTAATCCATTTCTAACTCCTTTTTCAGACCGCTGCCGGACATTTGTGACATACCAATCAGCAAGCGATTGGGAATACAAACAGACCATAGATCATGAAAACGTCCCTTTTTATAACGACTCTGCTGCTCACGAGCGGTATGGCTCTTGCCCAGAATACCAACGCCCGCTACGATGCTACTTACTCGACGGGCAACTACAAACACGCCAACAAAGCCGCACAGGCCCGCCAGTGGGAACAAAAAAACGGAGCTTCGGTAGTGGCACCCAACGCGCAGGGTGTGGCAACCAACTATAAGCAGCCCAAGCCCGGCGTTGCGCCAGCGGGCGGGGTCGAAGCTCCTGTATACGGCCCGGCTTCCATTGCCAGCCGTAATTACAAAGCCAACCATTCGACTACATCTCAGGCGTCAGAACAGCGCATGGCAAATCGCCCTGGTCGCGACAGCAAAGGAACAACCACCGGCGAGGAATAACCCCTGGAGCCTTGCCTTTACCAGCCAGACGGCCCGGAAATCCTCCGGGTCGTTTTGGTTTTTAACGCAACTTTGCCGCATGAACGAACTCTATATGCGCCGGGCACTCGAACTGGCCGCGCTGGGCCGGGGGCATGTCAGCCCGAACCCAATGGTGGGCTGCGTGATTGTGCATGACGCCACGGAGCGCATCATCGGCGAAGGCTGGCACCAACGCTATGGCGAAGCCCACGCCGAACGCAACGCCATCGCTTCGGTGCGTCCCGACGACCTGCCGCTGTTACCCGAAAGCACGGCATACGTGACGCTCGAACCCTGTTCGCATTTCGGCAAGCAACCGCCCTGCGCCGATTTGCTGGTAGAGAAGCGAATTGGCCGGGTCATTTGCTGCAACGACGACCCGTTTCCGCTGGTGGCGGGCACCGGCTTTGCCAAACTGCGGGCGGCCAACATTCCGGTCGGGGTGGGGTTACTGGCCGACGAAGGGCGGCAACTGAACGCCCGCTTTTTTACGGCAGTCGAGAAAAAGCGGCCTTACCTTATTCTGAAATGGGCCGAAACGGCAGATGGGTTTATTGGAGCTGAAGGCGGTCGGCCCGCGCAAATTAGTGGTGCGTTGGCGCAGCGGCTCGTGCATCGGTGGCGGGCCGAAGAAGACGCGATTATGGTTGGCACCAACACCGCCCGCGCCGATAATCCGCGCCTGAACGTGCGGCTCTGGGCAGGCGGGCGCAACCCTACGCGCATTGTTTTCGACCGAAACCTCTTGCTGCCGCCCAACCTGCACCTCTTCGACGGGTCGCAGCCGACGCTCGTTCTGTACAACGAAACCTACCCCGCCCCTGCAGACGCGCCAAATCTCAACTACATCCCCATTCAATCAACCTCCGTTGCGGCATTCAATCAGTCAATCGGTCAACTGCACGCCCGGCGCATTCAGTCGATATTGGTGGAGGGTGGCACAACGCTGCTTAACGCCTTTATAGACAGCGGCTTATGGGATGAGATGCGTGTGTTTCGTGCGCCGAAGTTGTTGGGCGCAGGTGTAAAAGCCCCAACTGTTCGGGGGCAAATCATAAGCCGCGAACGCATTGGTGACGACGAATTGAGCATTTACAAACCACTCCGCCAAACGCTCTGAACCGCCAGCGATTTAGTTAACCGCACCACATTGGCCGCATAGCCGGGCCGAATGCGCCCAATCTGATCGTGCAACCCAACCACCTCCGCCGGAATCACCGTCGCCATTTGCAACGCGTCGGTTAAGGACAGACCCACTTTTTCGACGCAGACCCGCACACAGTCGAGCAACGTCAGGGCTGATCCAGCTAATTTGCCCTCGTTGTTGACATACCGGCCCGGCGTGGATTCGCCCGGCGTGGATTCGCCCGGCGTGGATTCGCCCGGCGTGGATTCGCCCGGCGTGGATTCGCCCGGCGTGGATTCGCCCGGTTCGTGATGTACGATAAATTCACCTAATGAAAACTCGGCGCGTGGCCCCGGCTGGCCGGGCGAACTGGCAAACAGCGCGTCCGAAATCAGGAATAACCGGCCCGGTTCGTCTTCGCTGCCGTTCAGCAATTTATGGGCGATGCGAATCGTAGCCGGGTCGCAGTGGTAGCCGTCGGCGATGATACTTGCCCGCACGGTCGGATGGTCGAACACGGCTCCAACCACGCCCGGTTCGCGGCTCTCAAACCCGCGCATAGCGTTGTAGAGGTGCGTAGCCAGTGGTACTTGCCCTGAGTTGAAGGCATCCGTCGCCTGCCGGTAGGTTGCGTTCGAGTGGCCCAGCGACAGCCGCGTGTTAGTGTGTTTAAGCGAAACAATTTTCTGAAACTGCTCAGGCGTCAGAATTTCGGGCGCGAGTGTCAGAATCAGAATCACGTCGGCGTTGGTGGCAAACAAGGTTTCAAGTTCACCTTCGGCGGGTGTTCGCACGTAAGCCGCGCTGTGCGCCCCGCGCTTGATTGGGTTAAAATACGGGCCTTCGACATGAATACCCGGCACACCCAGCGGCATCTCGGCCCGTACTGTCTGCACGGCAGCTATGGCCTGCTGCATCACATCGAGCGACGTCGAGTGAATGGTGGGCAGCAGCGTGGTAGTGCCGTTGCGGGCGTGGGTTTCGTAGATATGCCGAACGGTTGCGGGCGTGGGCTGATCGTTCAAAAAAAGTTGCGAACCGCCGTACAGTTGCAGGTCGATCAACCCCGGCACGAGGTAGTCGCCCTCGCAGTCGATCACGTCCGACGACCGGACGAAATCATACACGGGCGCGTTGGTCACTTCGCGAATACGGCCATGCTCGATGCGTACCGACGCGCCGTTCAGCCACGTATCGCCCGTAAAAACAGTAGCGTTGGTTAAGAGAATCATGCCCGAATCTACCCGGAATTTCGTTTTTTGCGAAAGTTTTTTTGGGACGAGTTGTTACACTGAGTTGTTACACAGAGATGCACAGAGGTAATAGAGACACACAGAGGTATCTGCGAATCTCTTTTTTTACTTTGTGCATCTCTGTGTAATAATTCTCTGTGTAATAACTCTCCGTGCAACAACCCGCGCACTATACCATCTTGAACGCCGTTCGATTAACCCCGCCAACCCGCCCCGTTCGGGCTACGATTCCGCTTGCTTCGTCGAAGAGCGAAAGCAACCGCGCCCTGATTATCAACGCCCTGACCGGCTTTGCGGGTGATCTGAAAAACCTCTCGACCGCCCGCGATACGCAGACGATGATTCGGCTGCTAAAAGCAGAAGACCCGGTTGCCGATGTACTCGATGCCGGTACGACGATGCGGTTTCTGACGGCCTACTTTGCCGTAACAGGCCAGCGCAAAACCATGACCGGCACCCCGCGCATGTGTGAGCGACCCATCGGAATCCTGACCGATGCGCTGCGCTCGCTCGGTGCCGATATTACGCACCTCAACCAGGATGGCTATCCGCCCCTGCAACTGAACGGTTTTTCGTATTCAGGGAACAATCAACTGAGCATCCGGGGCGACGTGAGCAGCCAGTACATTTCGGCCCTGCTGATGATTGCCCCTACCCTGCCCGATGGGTTGGTACTGAACCTGACCGGTGCTATCGGCTCGCGGCCTTATATCGAAATGACCATCGAACAGATGCGCCACTTCGGAGCCGACGTTACCGCCGACTGGGGTGCACGGAGTATCCACGTTTCGCCAAAACCCTACATACCAACGAGTTATACCATCGAATCTGATTGGTCGGGCGCGAGTTACTGGTACAGTGTGGTGGCCCTCTCACCCGATGCTGACACCGAAATTGAGTTGCTGGGTCTGAAAGCGCGGTCGTTGCAGGGCGACAGTGCCATTGCTGACATCATGCGTCCACTGGGCGTAGAAAGCACGTTTACTGAAACAGGTGTGCGTCTGACCAAACGACCGGCCCAGCCTGCCCTGTCGTGGGATTTTACCGACTGCCCCGACCTGGCCCAGACCGTAGCCGTGTGTGCGGCCATGACCGGCACCGCCCTGACGCTGACGGGCATCGAAAGTCTGAAAATTAAAGAAACCGACCGCGTACTGGCCCTGCAAACCGAGTTGCAAAAAATTGGCGCGGAGCTGGTGGAGGTAATTCCGAACACTGAATATCGAATAACGAACCATTTATCACTCATCGCTCATCACTCATCACTCATCACTACCTACGACGATCACCGGATGGCGATGGCGTTTGCGCCGGTAGCCATGCAGCGCGAAATTTTGATTGAGGAGCCGGGCGTAGTAGCAAAATCATATCCGAGCTTCTGGGACGATATGGCCCGGATTGTTCGGGTCGAAACCATCACTGATGGCACAAAACATCTGGCTTAGAACGTTACGTAAAGAAACCACAGCATAGCATCATGACACGCCGGGAAGAGTTTCAGCAACAGGGTTTTCTGATCGTTCGTAACGTGTTTACCCCCGACGAAGTGGCGCAGCTTCGGCAGGCCGCCTACCGCCACCGCGACGAACAGCAGCAGCGCGGCTTAGTGACGCAGGTAAAACAGGCATCGTCGGTGAAGGGCGATTTGCTGAGCAAAGACGGCCTCGGCTGGGTTATTTACGACCCGCGCATTGTTGCCATCGCCACCGAAATTCTCGGTGATACGCCTACCTATTTTGGCGACAGCACCTATCAGATTGGCACTGGCACTCGCGGCTTCCACCGCGATAACCTCGACCGCAACCAATACGGACAGGGTGCCGACTGGGACGACAGCTACCGCATGATTCGGTTTGGGGTGTATTTGCAGAACCACGACACCTACAGCGGGGGCATCCGGTTCAAAGCCGCCAGCAACCGGCAGAACGATGGCTCCGACGTGTTTGCTGATACCCGCGCAGGCGACGTGGTGCTGTGGGATTTGCGAACCCTGCACAGCGGCAACGCCCGCCGACTCAAAGGTTTGACGAATCTTCCGCTACACGTTGGCTTAGAAAATCGCCTGCCTGCCCTCCTGTTTCGCGAACAGCAGGGCGAGCGCGTCTCGCTCTTTTTCAGCTATGGCGTAGCAAACCACCACCTTGACCGCTACGTGCGCGAACACATGGTGAAACGCATGGCCGAGAACGTGCGACTGTCTGACTACACACCCGAAACGTTAGAGAAAGCCGCACAAAACCACGTTAACGTACTGGACGTGAAGGAGCGGTTATGAGTTGATTCTTTTGTATTATATTTGACTACATCAAACCGAAGCAGGCATGACTCCATTCGACACAGATACAGCCCTGGTTGATGGCTATTATAAGCTTCTTGCCAACCTCAGCGCGGCTGATAAACTTGATTTGATTTCTAAACTGACACAATCGGTAAAGACCGATTTAACGGCTAAAGAGCAGCGATTTTATAACGCTTTCGGTGCCTGGAGTTCAGATGAAAGTGCCGAATCGTTAATCGAAGTTATTAAATTCTCTAAAACATCATCAAATGAACTTTCTAAACCTGTTGGTATGTAAAAAGAGAAGTTATTTATCACGTTGTGGCCGTTGCTGTTCCGTTTTGGATTTACAGAACCGCCGTATAGCCCATCAAATAAGTCAGCATTTTTTTTAGAAGATTTCTGTACGTAGTCGCCCATCGGCTTTGACCCATACTTAAATCTGTTCAGAATAGTTCTGATCGCGGTTTCGCTGCAATCGACCCCGATCCATCTGCGTCCTAACTCAGATGCTACAGTAAGGGTCGTCCCTGATCCAGCGAAACAATCTAAAACTAAGTCGCCCTCGTTACTTGACGCTTCGATAATACGCTTCAAAATGAGTGGATTTTTCTCTGTTGGATAGCCTGTGATGACGGTATTTTGGTTGGCGGCATCTATACAATCCAACCAAATGTCCTGAATGGGAATTCCCCCATTAGCGTCCCAATAGACCTTGCGCCGAGGGTTGCCATTGGCCGACCAATAAATTTCTCCGCGAGCATCAAATTCGTCTAACTTTTCTGGAGTGTATTGCCAATGTTTTCCCGGCGGGGGCATCATACCACGCCATTCAGTACCAGTGCTACCGTTTCGCACACCTGGAGCGTGAATAGGTACTTTTTTGTACCGGCGACCCTTCTCATCAACGCACTGATACTCTTTAAGCATCTTTTCGTCCGTCCATTCCGCTAAGGGGCGGTTCCAAATTGGATTTACTGATTTGGAATAGTACAGAATATAGTCTGATATATTACCGAACGTCTTTTTTGTATAATTCTTAGGGCGACATTTTTGGCGGGTAATCATACCCCGAAAATTTCCCCTCCCAAAAATATCGTCCATTAAGACTTTGACATGAAAAACCATGTTTGCGTCCAAATGCACGAAAATAGAACCTTCTTCCGATAGTAATTCACGCATTAATTGGAGCCTATCACCCATGAAGGAAACATAGTCGTCTCCCTGCAATAAATCGGTATAAGCATCCTCTTGCTGCCGCGTCTGAAATATTGTATTCGTGCTATACGGTGGGTCAATATAGATCAAACTCACTTTTTCACGAATGCTTTCATCTGCAACTAAGTCACGCAGAACGGAAAGATTTTCACCATAAAACAATCTGTTACTATGGTCGGATCTGTTCGACCAAACGGGATAAAAATCGTCTGGTAAAAATGTTTCTACCGAAGCCGCTTCTTTTGCCCAAAACGTTTTTGAAATGCCTGTTGCCATTATTTTTCTACCTACGAATAAAGCCACTCCCGTGTAATGCGATCTTGAACCATTCGCAGAGTAGCAACCATAATACGCCCTTTCCAACTGGATTCCAGTTTAGTATAGTCGTTCCACATGCTACCGAGTAGAAGCCCCGGCCCATCGTTGATGAAAATAACTTTTGTGTTCAAACCATATTGACGAGCATAAGCCGCAAATTCGTTAGCACAGTTTGCATAACCACCTGTGCGGTCATCCTCTTGTGCGCCACCACGGTCACTATCATATCGAGCCAGCCCAATAGCCAGAATATGGTCTTGCTCTTTTATTACAAAATCAATAGGCCGGTCTTGATTAGGGTAATCTGAAAATACTTCCTTCATCAGAATATCACGTCCAGCACGTTTTGGGCCGATAACGGTCAATTCTGGATGAATCTCTTTCAACAAAGAAAACATCTTTTCTGTGAGATCATATCCTTTTTTGCCCCGGTCCTTATATTCCCAAAGGATAGCGCAAATGGCCTCATCTGGAATGGGCCTTGAACTATATCGAGCCTGCACAACATTGATGGGCCTAAATCCATCGCCAAACCGCTCTACGATCAATTGTGCCTGAGTTTTCTTTTTCAACATTTCGACGGGTGTTTCGGGACTGACATACTTCCGAAATACTCGTGAAAGCTGAATACGCATCCACTGTTCCTTGATAGATGCAATATTTAGGAAAAAACTTTTGGAACTCTCAGACTCGCGCAGAATCTGTCCGAACAATACCAAAACAGGTTTATAAAGCTCACAAGCATCAAACAGAATATCAGGATAATACTCTCCACTGGCTAATGTTATCCAGTTATGGGCATCATCTTTATACTCCCCAAAAGAATTGGGTAACGTTGTCATCTAAATGGTAATTGCTGAGGTTAAAAACGGCAAGATAATCTAAAAACCATACTTTTGGGCGAAGATTTTTATGTTTAGGCTGTAGCCATGTCTTGCCCACTCAATAACGGGTATTATGTAGGAGACTGGGCAAACTAAACAGTATTTATCTTGCTTTCACTGTAAAAATTCCCAAAGCCAACCCAAACCTATAAGCCGGGTTCTGTCCTCCGTTGCCTGTGCGGCCCAACCGGATGGCTTATCATTTATCTGGGATGCCGGTCACCCGAACACCTCGTTCGACCTACCCGCATCGGTGTTGGCCCTTACAGGCCGCTGGCGACGAGCAGCCGCACGTCCGATGCTTATTTGGTCTTTCAGCCCCTAAGGGTTGCCGTGCCCCACTGGTCGCCCATTGAGCGGTAGGCTCTTACCCCACCGGTTCGCCCTTACCCTTTTTTAGTGATGAGTGATGAACGATAAGTGATGAGTATATTGCGTCAGCCACTCATCACTTATCGTTCATCACTCATCACTAAAAAAGGGCGGTATATTTTCTGTTGCCCTGTCTGTCAGCCGGTCGTTCCCAACCGGCTGCCTTCCCGTTAGGAAGTAGGGTGCTCTGCGCTGCCCGGACTTTCCTCATCCCGCACAAGCGTGCAGAACGCGATAAGCCAGTTTGGATTAGTTTTGGGAACACAAAGATACTACAATCCTTCCACCTTCACATCCACGCGTCCTCTGGCGTTTACGACGGCAAGCAGGGCGGTGGGCGTCAGATAAACCTGGTCGGGCCGGATTTCGTCGATGCGCCCGTTGATAGTCACGCCTTTAACGGGGCGGTTATTGGTGAGTTGCTGTTGTAGCAGTTTCTGCATGTCTGCAATATAGCTGCCAACCGGAATCGTCAGATTTTTTTCGAGCGTTCGCGTAAACGTACCCTGCAAGAGCCAGTTTGCCGAGCGTTGCAGGATGTTTTTGGTGTCGAGGTCGTATTTCAGGTCTTTGAGCGAGATAGTCTGCGTTTCAGCGTCGTAGTAGGGCCGACCGCGCAGGTAGATGTCGCCGTTAATGGTGCCGCTCAGACCCGCTTTGATAATCAGCGCATCGTTTTGGCCGTACAAACCCATGCTCGTAATGGTCACGCTGTAGGTGTCGTTGCTGAAGTTGAAGGTTTTACCAACAAACTCCTCAGCGGCCAATCTGGCGGCTTCTTCGTAGCTGGCTTCGCTGAGCAGACCAATCTGAAAATCGTCTTTGATTTGCGGCACTACCGTCAGGTCGGGCAACGACACGGCGGGTCGCACGTCGGGTTTGGCTCCGGTGGTGGTGAGCGTAAACGCTTCAATACCAATGGTTGACCGAATCACGCGCCCCTCAAACCGCAGCGGTGTGATAAGAATGCGTTTTGGCACAATCTGCAAGTACGTCCGGTATTTTTCGGAGAGCAGATAGGGCGTTCGGAGCGTATTCCAGGCTTGCAGCACGGGCGTTTTCAGGTCCACTTCCCGGCGCACCTGCTGATCGAGCGTTTTGGTAATACTGCCCATGTTTTTATCAATCATCCGGGCCACGAGGCTGGTAATCGGGACATTCAGCCCAATCACGCTGACCGTTGGCCGACGTACCCAGCCGTAACCGTCGGCAGTCGTCTGCGTCTGCACCGACCAGTCACGGTCGAGGTCGAACCGGGTTTTAAAACGCAGGTCTATCTCGAACTCAGTTTCTTTATACTGCATGAACCCCAGCACCGACACGCCCGCTTTCGCCCAAATCCGCAAGGGTACGGTAAACTGAAACAGGCTGTCTTCAGCACTGACCAGGATGGTGCCGCGCTTCCAGACCTTCGTCATGAAGTTATCATTGTTATTGTCTGTCAGGCTGTTGTCTTCGTAAATCAGGCCGTTGACCTGCGCGTTGATTTGCCGTTCTACGTCGCTCAGAGCGATGGATACGGGAATGTGGACGGTTGATAGAAAGCGGTCGTTGCGGACTTCCATAGCGGTGGTGGTATAGGATTCTTTAGGAGCTTTCGGGTCGATGCGATTGGTGGAGGTACAGCCTATGAAGTTGTAACACAGAGATACACAGAGGAGACACAGAGATACACGGAGTTTGTTGATGAAGTAGCGGCTCATTTTGGGGAAATAGTTCTTGCGGATTATAACGCGGATTTGCTCGGATTACGTCGGCGAAAAATCTGCATATAAATCTGAGCAAATCCGCGAGAAATAAATCGGTAGCTGGCTGATTGTGCAAAAGTAAATCGGGTTCATGGCAAACTTTTGCTATAGCAAAAAATTACCCATCATGGCACAAAAGAAAATAAACCTGCCCGAATCCGACATTCCCGAAAGCTGGTACAACATCGTGGCCGACATGCCCAATAAGCCGCTGCCACCGCTCCACCCCGGCACCCACGAACCCATCGGCCCGGAGATGCTGGCCCCGCTGTTTCCGATGGAACTGATTAAACAGGAAGTCACGTCCGATACGTGGGTGCCAATCCCCGACGAAGTGCGTGAAGTCTATAAAATCTGGCGACCCACGCCTATGTTCCGGGCCTACGGGCTGGAAAAATTGTTGGACACGCCCGCCAAAATCTATTATAAATACGAGGGTGTTAGCCCCGCCGGGTCGCACAAGCCCAACACGGCTGTGCCACAGGCGTACTATAACAAACAGGCTGGTGTTAAGCGTATTACGACCGAAACCGGCGCGGGGCAATGGGGCAGCGCGCTGAGTTTTGCGTGCCAGTTGTTCGGTATCGAGTGCGAGGTGTATATGGTGCGGGCGAGCTACGATGGCAAACCCTACCGCAAAATCATGATGAACACCTGGGGAGCTACGGTCTATCCATCGCCGTCGGAGCGCACGGCGGCTGGTCGGCAGATTCTGAGTCAGAACCCCCACTCGCCGGGCAGTTTAGGCATCGCCATCTCCGAAGCGGTTGAACTGGCGATGCAGGACGACGACACGAAATACGCTCTCGGGTCGGTGCTGAACCACGTGCTGATGCACCAAACTGTAATCGGTCTGGAAGCGATTAAACAACTCGAACTGGCGGGCGACTTTCCCGACATTGTAGTAGCTCCGTTCGGGGGCGGCTCCAACTTCGCGGGCATTGCGTTCCCGTTCCTGCGCCACAACCTGACCGAAGGCAAACAGGTGCGCTGCATTGCCGCCGAACCGGCCTCCTGCCCCAAACTGACGCGGGGCGTGTTCCGCTACGACCTCGGCGACACCATCGGCATGACGCCCCTGCTGCCAATGTACACGCTGGGCCACAACTTCATTCCAGCACCCATCCACGCGGGCGGGCTGCGCTACCACGGTGCGGGGGCCATTGTGAGTCAGTTGCTGAAAGACGGGCTGATTGAAGCGCAGGCGTTTAAACAATTGGAGTGTTTTGAAGCCGGGATTCAGTTTGCCCGCTCGGAGGGCATCATTCCCGCGCCCGAAGCCACCCACGCCATCGCGACGGTGATTCGCGAAGCCAAACAGGCGAAGGAAGAAGGCAAAGCCAAAACCATCCTGTTCAACCTCTGCGGTCACGGCCACTTCGACATGGGAGCTTACGAGCAGTATCTGAGCGGCAAACTCGTTGAACACGAAGTTACTGCCGAAGAAATCCGCGAGTCGCTGGCCGAGTTGAACACCCCGGAGATTGCGTAGACACAGATAATGGCCGGGTTTTGGTATCTCTGGTAAAAGACGCTCATACAGATGAATACGTACAGCAACTACATCAGCCTGAACCCGGCCATCCGTTTCGGAAAACCCCGTATAAAAGGTACTCGCATTACCGGGCAGGACATCCTGAACTGGCTGGCATCGGGTATGACAAACGAAGAGATTCTGGAAGACTTCCCGGAACTAACACTTGAGCATATCCGGGCAGGACTGGCCTTTGCCGCTGACAGCGAACGGCGTACCCGGCTGATTGCCGCCTGATGAATGCAAGCTTTTTAACCAGCACTACTGATGAACCCTGAACACCACACCACCGCCCTCGTTAAAGCCAACTCCTCCCCCGCCTTAGCCCGCACTACCGTTTAATTAATTCACGCTTTCGGCTGTTGCAGGCGTGTTGCAAATCCCGTTTTTTTGCTCTGTTGATTGACTTTGTCTAAGCCAAAATGATGCAGACGCTTAATATCAACCCACTGATTTTGAACGAATTGATATTAAGTGGTTTTGCGTACAATGATTTGTTGGGTGCTCGTCTATGCAGGGCTTCAAAGTTCAGCATCCGGGCGACAAGGGAGCCGCCCCAGCAGGCAGTTTGGGGCTCGTTAGGCGGTTTCTGTCGACACCAGAAACGCCCCGGTTTGCCACTTTGTAGCAAAAAAGCAGGAAAATCATTAAACCAGTTCATGATGAGAAACCATACCAATACCATAAAATCCATCATTATAACTATTGGATTTATAGTCGTATTATTAAAACCTAAAGTCGCGATAGCCCAATGCAGGAATTTTACTTTAAAAGAGCTGGAAAAATTTAGCACTATAGATCCAAATATAGATGCAGTATTCAGAGAGGCAGGTTATAAGCTTGTGACGACCAGCAAAAAAAACATGGTTGGATGGTGTGGTAAGGATGAAGGATCAATGGGGATAATTGTACCATTAGTTGGAAACCCCAAAGTGGCACTGATGAATGTTTCCCATAGTTACTTGGACGAACTTAGCACACAAATGGCAGAAAGAAACTACAGAAGATTGGGTGGCAGTTCAGGTGTATATTTCTATGCCAATGATAGATTTAAAATTTCCGAACTGATAATCTCTAAAGAGAAGAAACTTTACAGAATAAGTATTCAATACAATTTGTCAACTGCACAACCAGATTCTAAAAATTCATTCTATACATTTATTGCAGGTTTTCGTGAATATGTAGAGGTTTCCAACCAAATCATTAAAAATGATTTAAGTTCTGTTTACTCTAGTTATTCTGCAAAGATTCCTAATAAAGTTGATGAACTTTCGGAAAGTGATTTTTACACCATCGCAACAAATGTACTTGGCTCTGTTTGGTTTGATAATTTGTATGACATAAAGCTACTTATCAAGAAAGGCGTTAATCCTACAACTGGTAAGGAGGAGCTTACAGACCGGGCCAAGCTAGCTATTATAGCCTTGAATGAGATTCGTCCGAGGGGCATCTCCATTGTGAGGTTTGTTCAAATGATTCAAGAAATTGCGGACCAAACCGCGAGCGTCCGTGCTAAATTTAGAGAAGAACGCCTTAAAGAGGATGGTAATAAAGCGGAGGGCAATTAGTGGCATATACACATATATTGCGAGTTGGCGGGCGACAGGCAGCAGGCCGCGAGGTAAGTCGTTCAGCCCAACCAAACGGGTGTGTAAAGGTCGTAGGTACGTGCGTTCGGTGGAGTTTTGCGCCCACCATCAACACCCGTTGGCGTTGGGTGCAAGTCCATAAAGTGCTTCCATTTTCGGGTTTCGGTCGACAGGCCCCACGTCCCGCATGGGCAAATTTGGGCTTCCATTTCGGGGTTCTGTGCGACAATTTAAACGCCCCGATTGGCTAGGCTAAAAGGTAGGCCAGCGTCTCGCTTTTGAGGAGCGAAGCCGGTGAAATCATTGACAGCCAAATGTCGTTTATTATCGTAGAGCTCGCTAAATTTACCAAGCAGGTAGCTGAGATAGAGACCGATTTAGAAAAACTGGTTTATACGATGAAGACGCTCCATACGACCAAACCCACGCAGTACCCGGCCTTCTGGAATGAGGAGTGGCTACGCCGGGCCATTGACGAGTTGGATACGCGAAAAATGACTCCTGAAGAACGGGCTTATTTTGCCCGTGTGACAGCCGCCAATGCTGAAGCGGTCAAGGCAGAAAAGCAGAAAATTCGGGAGGCTGTAGAGCAGAATGAGGTTGCAATAAAAACTGAGGCTGTTGCTAAAGCTATAAAGCGGGGCAAACTAACAATTGAGGAAATCGCCGAAGACAGCGGAGTTAGCGTTGATTTTGTGCTTGAAATTCAGCGAAGCCTTACCAGTAACTCGTAAGGCAGGCTCCCGGCGACAGGCAGCACGTCCTGGAAGCATCAGAATAACAACCTCTTTGCCCACTTCCCTATAACCCTACTTAATCGTCACTTTCGTGGCTCCGTAGCCAAACTTCTGCTTCTGGGCATCCTCGAAAAACCGAACATTGGGGTGCTGACCAAGCCGTTTGTGCAACTCCTGTCGCAACGCCCCGCTGCCAACGCCGTGAATGAACGTGATGTCGCTCATGCCACTGGCAATGGCGTTCTCCAACGCTTTCTCGAATGTGTCGAGTTGTACTTTGAGCAGGTCGGCGGGGGTGCGCTGACGCAGATCGCCGGGCAATAACGCTTCGATGTGCAAATCAACGACCGACGAAGGCCGCTCAACCGAAATCGGCGACACATCGGATTTGGGTTTGAGCATTTCGGCTTTCAGTTCGTCGGGGCGGATGGGCTGCGGGCGGGTTTGGGCTGCGCGGTTGCTGGTTGGCACCGGCTGCACGTTGCCTTCTACGTTGTCGGCGTCTAACTGCGTCAGGAAACCGGGCTGGTTCAGGATTGGCACCGTTACCTTTTCCTTGAAGAACGAAGCCGCCCGCGCCCGGAAGCGTTTCACAAATGGCGGTCGCAGGTTCGACTTGCCGGGCCGAAACCACAAGCCCTGCACCACAAACGTAGGCCAGTTCTCGAAGGTAGCGTGGGTGTAGTGGTCGTTTAGTTTCTGCTGCGATTTGGCTTTCAACACGCCACTGTGCAGCCCCCGAAACTGAACCCCACCCGTTGGTGCGGCAGATTCTTCGCCAATCGTGTACGGAAACTCCCAGTCGGTATTGTTCACTACATGCAGCGAATATTCGCGGTCGTTGACGGACACGAAGCCGAGGTAAATGCCCTGATTGGCAAGTATTTGTCCCGGTGTGGATGCACCTGTGGTCGTATTTCCCGGCGTAGTGGTTTTCTGGGGCGCGTAGGCGTCGGTCTTCAGCAGCCGCTCGGCTTCGAGGGGCGATACAACGACCAATTCCGACCGCATCACCGGAATACGGAATCCGTCTTCAATTTCAATCTCGACTATGTTGCCCGGCAAAAACCGCGACACCACGCCCTGTTCTTTCGCCCGCAGCATACGGACTCTATCGCCAATGTTCATATCGTTTGGGTTGTGACACAGATTAGTTGTGACACAGAGATGCACAGAGAAGACACGGAGACACACGGAGATGTTTGTTGATACTTAAAATTTCTCTGTGTCTTCTCTGTGCATCTCTGTGTCCCAAAAATTTTAGTTTTCAAATTTACATACAATAACTTTGCTGATTCCAACTATCCCGTAACGCCATGCCCGAACCCGTTAATGAAAAACTCGAACTGGCCCATCAGTTTGTTCTGCATACCAACCGAAACGTATTTCTGACGGGGAAAGCCGGAACGGGCAAAACCACCTTTCTGCATCAGGTTAAGCAACTGAGTGCCAAGCGGCTGGCGGTGGTGGCTCCAACGGGCGTAGCGGCTATCAACGCGGGGGGCGTTACCATTCATTCACTGTTTCAGTTGCCGTTTGGGCCGCTTGCACCGGGCGTAGTGCAGCGCGAAGGTCGCAAGTTTACCCGCGAAAAAATCAATCTCCTTCGCACCCTCGACCTGCTTGTCATCGACGAAATCAGTATGGTCCGGGCCGACGTACTCGATGGTATCGATGAGGTGTTGCGCCGGTATCGACCTGGCTCACAGCCATTTGGCGGAGTGCAGTTGCTCCTTATCGGCGATATGCAGCAGTTGCCGCCCGTAATTCGCGACGAAGAATGGGCCTTGCTGCGCGACCACTACGATACGGGTTATTTTTTTGGCAGCCGGGCGTTGCAGCGGGTTCCGTATGTGGCTATTGAACTGACGCATATCTACCGGCAATCGGATACGCGCTTTATCGACCTGCTCAACGGCATCCGCGAGAAGACCGTGACGCGGGCGCAGTTGGAGGAACTTAACGAACGCTACATCCCCGATTTTCAGCCCAGCGACGATGAAGGCTACATCACGCTCTCGACGCACAACACAACAGTGCTGCAAATCAACAGTCAGAAGTTGAGCGCATTACGCACGAAGCTGCGAAAATTCAAGGCTACCATCGAAGGTGATTTCCCGGCCCACGCCTACCCTACCGAAGCCGAACTCGAACTAAAAATTGGGGCGCAGGTGATGTTTATCAAGAACGACATTTCGCGCGACAAACTCTACTACAACGGTAAAATCGGGCGCATCGTTGACATTGACGACGACCTGATTACGGTGAAAAGTGGCGACGAACACATTGAGGTTTCGCCCGTTGACTGGACCAATATTCGCTATACAATCAACCCGGCCACGAAAGAAATCAAAGGCGAACCCATCGGCACGTTCCGGCAAATACCGCTCAAATTAGCCTGGGCCATTACCATCCATAAAAGTCAGGGCCTGACGTTCGAGCGGGCCATCATCGACGCGTCGGCGGCTTTCGCGCACGGGCAGGTGTATGTGGCCCTCAGCCGCTGCAAAACCCTCAACGGCCTGGTGCTGCGAACACCCATTCCGTCGCACAGCATTAAGACGGAGCAGACGCTCGAAGAATTTCACGAACAGGTGCAGCAGCAAACCCCCACCGAACAACACCTGTACGACGCCAAACGCACCAATCAGGAAGAGTTGCTGCGCGAACTGGTTTCGTTCGAGCGGGCGTCGTCGCTGCTCTACCGCTGTCGGCGGGTAGCCAACGAACATGCTGCCGCCCTGCCCGACGATCTGCTGCCACTCCTCGGCCAACTTACTGATTTACTGCGCGATAAAGCCCGCGACATTACCCAGCGGTTTGAGCAGCAACTGCCCCACTACTTCGCACAATCTGCCCTGCCCGAAGCGAACACGGCGTTGCAGGAGCGCATCCGAAAGGCCGCATCCTATTTTCAAACCTTGCTGGCCGATGAGTTGCTGCCGCTGTTGCGCGGTTGTCCTACCACCTGCGACAACAAGCAGATTCGGGAGAGCCTGCTCGAAGCGATGGACGAATTAGAGAAAGAGTTGTTCAGCAAGTTGCGTAGTTTCGAGAGCAGCCGAGAGGGGTTTATAGCCCTGTCGTATTTACAGGCCCGCAACCGCGCCGAACTCGATTTTAAACCCGAACGCAAGAAGCTTGAGCCGCCCGCCAAACAGGCTTCTGCTGGCGGGAAAGACCTGTATTATGAACTAATCCGGTGGCGCAACAACCTCGCTGGCGAGAACGATATGGAAGGCTATCGCGTATTGCCGCACAAGACAATCAGCGAGTTAGCCAACCAACAACCTGCCAGCATGGCCGAGTTGCTGAAGGTAAAAGGTTTCGGCAAAACCAAAGCCAAACAGTTTGGCGAAGATGTCTTAGCGATCATTCGGGAACACACCGGGCGCGCAGCGGGTTCTACAGCCAAATAGCTGCCTATGCATTTCGATACGCTCGCTCTCCGCGCCACGCACCAGCCCGACTCAGTCACCGGGGCTGTTGTGTCGCCGATTCATCTGTCTACAACATTCGCCCGCGACGAGCACCACAACTTGCCGGGGCCGTACATCTATACCCGCGCCAACAACCCGAACCGAGAAGCGTTGGAACAGGCATTGGCGACGCTCGAAGGCGGGGCTGTGGGCATGGCATTTGCGTCGGGGCAGGCCGCTACGATGGCCCTTTTTCAGGCGCTGCGGCCCGGCGACCACGTGCTGCTCGGCACCGATGCCTACTACGGCACGCCCGCCCTGCTCGAACAGGTGTTTCACCCGTGGGGATTAACGTATACCCGCGTCGATATGCGCGATTTGGACGCCGTACAGGCATCGCTGCACGAGAACACGCGTATCGTCTGGTGCGAAACGCCGGGTAATCCGATGCTGACCATTACCGATTTGCTGACCGTTTCGCGGCTGGCTCACGAAGCCGGTGCTATTACTGTTTGTGATAATACGTGGGCCACGCCCGTGCTACAACGCCCGCTCGATCTGAACTGCGACGTAGTGCTGCATTCAACGACCAAATACATCAGCGGCCACAGCGACATGCTGGGCGGGGCGCTGGTTTTCAAACGTGACAATGACTTTACGCAGCGTGTACGCGCCATTCAGAGCTTGTCGGGGGGCGTACCATCGCCGTTCGATTGCTGGCTGGCGAGCCGGGGCTTGAAAACATTAGGCGTCAGGATGCGGGCGCAAATGGCTACGGCACAGGCGGTTGCGGAGTTTTTAAACGGCCATCCAGCCATTGAGCAGGTACATTACCCCGGTCTGAAAACCCACCCCGACTACGCGCTGATTCAGCAGCAGATGAACGAGCCGGGAGCCATGCTGTCGGTGCAGGTAAAGGGCGATGCTGCCGATGCCATCCGGTTTATTTCTAAACTACACATCTTCACGCGGGCCACGAGTCTGGGCGGAGTCGAAAGCCTGATCGAACACCGGGCGAGCGTAGAAGGGCCGAACACGAAGACGCCCCAGAACCTGCTCCGGCTCTCGATTGGCCTCGAACACGCCGAAGATTTGATTTCCGATTTGGCGCGGGCGTTGGGCTGAGAAACTTTACCCATATACCCTTAGTTACTATGCCATACTGTACTTGTAAATGAATATCCTTCTGATTTCCACCTCGTCGCGCAAAAACAGCAATACATTGCGCTTTGTCAACTACCTGAACCGGCTGTTTGCCGAAAATGGCACTCACGATATTTCAGTCATCAACTACGAGCAATACGATCTGCCATTTTCGGGACAGGGCTACGTGAAGCGCGAAACCCTGACGCCCTTCCAGCACGAACTCGTGAGCGCGTGGGAAGCCGCCGATTTGGTAGTTTTCGCGATGCCCGAATACAACTGGACGGCCCCACCGCAGGCTACCAACACCATTCACCAGCTCGGCGGTCCGGCTTTTAAGAATCTGTTCGAGAACAAAGTGTTCGCGATGGCCGGCACCTCGAACGGGCGTGGCGGTCGGCAACCGGCCCTCGACATGACGACGGTGGTGAACAAGATTATCAGCTTCACCAACAGCTACTCCATCATCTCGCCCAAACTTTACGAATCGCACGAGACGGATAAAAATTTGGATGAAACCGGGCAGTTTGTAGGTCATGAGGTATACGAACGCACGGCCCGCGCGTTTGTGCAGTACACGCTAAATGTGGCCCAACGCTGGTTGCAGGGGAGTTTGGAAGAAGCAAAATAACACCCGCTTACGGCGATTTTACACTGGCAAATAAATGCTGAATGTGGCACCCTGCCCCAGCTGACTGGTGGCCGTAATGGCCCCACCGTGGTTAGCCACTACTTTTTCGCAGATCGCTAATCCGATACCTGTACCAGCAAATTCGCTTTTGCCGTGCAGTCGCTGAAATACCTGAAAAATACGGTCGAGGTATTTCGTATCGAAGCCAATACCATTATCGGCTACGTCGATGCGGTAGTAAACAGTAGCCAGGCGAGTGGGCCTGACCGTAGCAGGTAGTTCGTTGGCCGACACCTGCTCGGCCTCAAGCCGAATAACAGGCGTAACGGGTTGCCCCGATGCGGTAGTACGCCGGAATTTGAGCGCGTTGCTGATCAGATTCTGAAACAATTGCCCCAGTTGCGACCTATCGCCCAATATAGTCGGCAACGCGCCAACCTCGACAACGGCTCCGGTTTCCTGAATAGTTAGTTCCAGATCAGACAAGGTAGTGTTGGCAACCTCCGCCAGCGACACTTCGGTAGCATCTTCCTGTTGCGTTGATATGCGCGAAAAGGTCAACAAGTCTTTTATAAGTGTCGACATTCGATTGGATGCCGTTTGCATCCGGCTCAGGAAATCAACGCCATCGCCCAGTTGAGCGGCATACTGGCTTTTAAGCAAATCGCCGAACGACTGAATCTTGCGTAGCGGCTCCTGTAAATCATGGCTGGCAACGTAGGCAAACTGCTGAAGGTTTCGATTCGAGCGTTCCAGATCCAGTACCAGCATCTGCAATTGCTGCGTTCGTTCGGCGACCTGTCGTTCCAGTTCCTGCTGAACGCGCCGTTGTTCCGTGACATCCTGGGCCGTGCCGTTCAGGAAGGCCGGATTTCCGTTAGCGTCGTAAACCAATCGTGCCTGTGCGTGAATAATGCGCATCTGGCCCGTGAGCCGATTTACAACTGGGTGTTCGTTGTCATAAAAGCCCGATGAGCCGGGTTGCCAGGTAGCTTCCAGCGCACGGGCCACCGATTTGCGATAATCGTCGGGCACCGGATTAAAGGCTTCATCGAGCGTAGCGGTGTCTGTTGAAAAGCCCAGCCAATCCATAAAACGGGGCGAGTATGAAACCGTGCCCTGCTTAATATTCAGTCGCCACGTAACTAACTCGGCCAGTTCAACAGCGGCCCGCAAATTGGCTTCGGCTTCTTCAACCTGTTGTTTCGCCATAACCAGATCGGTTATCTCGGCAGCCGTATTCATGACGCCGTAAATCTGCCCACTGGCGTCATACATGGGCGTGAAGCTATAGTTGAAATAAAACGGCTGTAGAACCCCATCTACCACTATATCGACCCGCTGGTTTTTGGCATGAAACGGCACCCCGGTCAGGTAAACGCGGTCTAACTGCTCGTAAATTTGTTGATTTTTCAGTTCGGGCAAGATCTCCGCATAACGTTTGCCTATCACATCATTGCCTTTTCCCCATACGTCAATAATCGATTGATTCGCCAGTTGTATGCGCATTTCCCGGCCCACGTAAACGCCGATAGGGAACGGCGCACTCTCAACAATACTACGCAGGTTCTGTTCGCTTTTCTCGATGGCCTGCCGGGCCTGAATTTGTGCCGTTACGTTCTCAATGATACCAATGATCGATTTAGTCTCGCCATCAGCGTCCTGCATCTTGCCGAGACTGCGAAGATAGACAAGTTCATCTTCAGACGACCCAATAACCCGGTACACAAAATCGTGCTGCGTTTCGTCATTACCCCCTTTAGCCTGATTGATAATTTTCCGCACTAAGTGCCGATCATCGGGGTGCACTTTATCGATAATTACCTCCATCGGGGCCATTGTTGACGGAAGGCCAAACCAACGCTGAATGTTTTCAGAATACGTACCCGTATTTGTCGAGACATCGACGGCAAACGTACCCAGGTCGGCAATAGCGAGGGCATTTTGCAGGTACGTTTTCTGCCGTTCCAGTTCCTGCTGGGTCAGTATCTGCCCCGTAACGTCAACAGCAACGTCTAAAATAGCGTAGATTTCGCCAGTTTCATCGCGTAGGGGTGAGTACGTAATGTTGTAATAGTTGTGCGTCATTACCCCCTGCTGCACAATCTTCACCATCGAACCAAAACTTTGAAAGGGCTGGCCGGTGGTGTAAACATCATCCAGAATCTGAAGAAAGGGCTGATTTTCGGTAAGCAGTTCCGGCATTACCTCGCGTAGAGGTTTACCGGCAATGTCGGGTCCTTTACCAACAATGTCGATGAAGGTTTTATTCGGCATGTCGATAATCAGGTCACGGCCTACAAACAAACCAATAGCAACGGGCGCGGCTTCTATCAGCGACCGCATTTTGGTCTCGCTGGCTTCAACCTGCCGCCGTGACCGAACCTGCTGGGTTACGTCGGTACAAACCACCAATACACTTGATACTACTTCTTTGTCATCGGCTTGGGCTGTTCCCCAATGAGGCTGATAGGTGAAATCAACATATATGGTTTCTAACTGATTATTACGAACAAAATCGACGGGTATTTCTTTGGCGATAAATGGAATACCGGTGGTAAACACGTTTTGCAGGAGTACGTCAAAACCTTGTCCGCGCAGTTCGGGCAAAGCCTCAAGCAGTGGTTTACCAACCAATTGGTCTGCCGAACGGCCAACCAGTTCGCAGTAGAATGGGTTGGTCATCCGAAATGTCAGGTTGTCCTCACTAATGATAGCGATAGCTACCGGCGACTGCTCGAACAACGCCAGTAACTGTTGCTGGCTCTGTTCGATGCGCTGCCTTGCCAGCACCTGTTCGGTTACGTCAACGGCCATGCTCAGGATGCCGTATACGGCCCCGCTAAGGTCGAAAATAGGCTTATACGTAAAGTCGAAATAGTACGTAGCCGATATGCCATTCATACACAGTTCGCCCGGCATTGCTTTGGCTTCATAGACCTCTCCGGAAGCAAAAACAGTGTTTAGCAGGTTCAGATACGACTGAGCAGCCAGTCCGGGGATAGCTTCGATAGCTGGCTTACCGAGAATAGCGGTGCCTTTGCCCAGCATCTGAATCATGCGCTCATTTGCCAGTTCAATCACATGATCCGGGCCTGTCAGGAGCATAGTAGCTATCGGTGCCTCCTGAATCAGTGCCCTGAACATGGCATCGCTGGCTTGTTGCGCTTCTTCGGCCCGTTTGCGTTCGGTAATATCCTGAAGCGTTCCATTGAAGCGAATCACCAACTGGTCAGGGCCAAACTGGGCTTTACCTTTAGCCCGCACAACCCGCTCTTGCCCGGTAGCCGGGTGAACAATGGTATACTCGGTCTCATACTGCCCACCCGATTCATATTGCAACGCCTGCCAGATAGCCTCTGTTACGCGTAGCTGATCGTGTTTGGCAATTGCATCAATCGCTAACGACAACGGAATTTCGTCGTCGGGTTGCAGGCCGAACCAGTCTTTCAGACGAGCATTACCCCTCACGGTGTTCGTTTGCGGATTCAGTTCCCAGACACCCAGTTCGGCTGCGTCGATGGCAAAAGCCAGCTCCATCTCGCTTTCCCGCGCTTTGCGCTGGGCCATTACGGCGTCTATTTCTTCGGTAACGTCCATGGCAATGCCCGCAAACCGGTATACGTCGCCCGTTGTATTGAAATAGCTACGGCCCGTGAAACGCACCCAGCGCAACACCCCATCGGCGGCTCCAAGAGTGCGGTAGGTGGCGTCGTAATAGCCGTCCGAGCGCGGATTCATGGCTTGTCGCACGGCCTCATCAACCCGGCTAACGTCGTCGGGATGAATGTAGCGAATCGCCTGTTCGTAAGGCAATTGATTGTCTTTCACCAGACCGAACAGTTCGCGGCATCGGTCGTCCCAGTTAATAATTTTTGTTACGGGATCAAGTTCCCAGACGCCTAACTGAGCCGCTTTTAAGGCAAACGAAACGTCTAATCGCTCTGTAAGCGGACTGTTGGTTGTAGAGGGCGTAGAATTGCCGTTCATTGGGTGCAGTAACGTTGACTTTGCAAGTTAACAATGTTACTGCACATAATGATTTGCCGCTTAATCAGCTTAGGCCACTGCCACACGCTCCTTTCGGTATAAATTTATAAGCGTGTCGACAGCGTAGTCAATTTCTTCGGGCGTGTTGTATTTCCCGAACGAGAAGCGCACATAGCCACGTTCAGAGTCTATGCCGGGCAGGGCCGCCAGCACGTGCGAACCGACGTTCGAGCCGCTCGAACAGGCCGAGCCACCCGACGCCGAAATTTTGGCAATGTCTAAGTTGAACAGCAGCATATCGCTCATCTCAGATGGCGGCAGGCTCACGTTCAGCACCGTGTACAGACTATTTTCTACATCGGCAGAGTCGCCATTGAAACGGACTTCAGGTAGTTTCTCGCAGAGTTGGTCAATCATCCGGCGTTTCAGGGATGTAATATGGCGTCGGTGCGCGTCCATGTCGCGGTAGGCAATTTCGAGTGCTTTGGCTAAGCCTACAATGCCGTACACGTTTTCGGTGCCGCCCCGCATGTTGCGCTCCTGCGAACCGCCATAAATGAACGGGTGAATTTTGGCCCGCTCTGCATTGACGTACAGAAAACCGACGCCCTTCGGCCCGTGAAATTTATGGCCCGCGCCCACAATGAAATCAACCGGCAGTTGTTGCAGATCGTGCCGGAAATGGCCCATCGTCTGCACCGTATCGGAGTGAAAAATAGCCTTGTATTCCCGACAGAGTTCGCCCACCCGGACCAAATCGAGCAGGTTGCCGATTTCATTGTTGCCGTGCATGAGCGAAACCAGGGAGCGGGGCGTTCCGGCGTTCCGGTTAGTCTGTAACAGCGTCTCCAGATGCGCCAGATCGATGTGACCTTTCTCGTCAACGTTTACAAGACTCAACTTTACAAGCCCCTGTTTAGCAAGGTGTTCGAGCGTATGCAACACGGCATGGTGTTCGAGGGGCGACGTGATGGCGTGGGTCAGGCCGTAGGTTTCGATGCTGCCCCGAATGGCCGTATTATCAGCTTCGGTGCCGCCCGACGTGAAGAAAATTTCGGCGGGTGAGGTGTTCAGCAACGAGGCAACTGTTTTGCGGGCTTTCTCGATAGCCGTTCTGACTTGCCGCCCGTGGCTATGAATAGACGACGGATTGCCGAACTGCTCGGTCATGAGGGGTAGCATGGCGTCAAGCACTTCAGGGTCGAGCCGGGTGGTAGCGGCATTATCGAGATAAACAGGAGCAACGACAGACATAGTCAACTGATTTGTTGGTGCAAAGGTACGGTGATTCGCCCTATCCCGGAAACACTCTATTGGCTTATGGCGTTCTGCAAACACCAGTCTATCTGTTACAATGACGCCTTCGCAGCTTACAGACTTTCTATACGCCGATTTTTTGGAATGGCTTCGAGTGGGACTTCGCTTCCTGCCACGAATCGCCATTGCCATACTTATCCTATTCATTTTCACCTTTTTATCCCGCCGAATCAGCCGGTTAGTAGTACGCGGCTTCGACCGGTTCAGCGACAACATGTCGGTCATCAACCTGACCGGGGCCGTGGTGCGGGTGGTCATTATGGCGGTGGGCCTGTTCACGGCACTGAGCGTATTAGGGCTCGACAAGGCCGTTACGTCATTACTGGCCGGAGCTGGCGTAATTGCGCTGGCACTGGGGTTTGCCTTCCAGGATTTGACGGCCAACTTTATTTCAGGCACTATGATTGCACTCGCCCGCCCCATTCAGGTAGGCGACACTATTGAAACCAACGGCTTCACAGGGGTTGTACTCGACATAAAACTGCGCTCGATTGTTCTCGACAACGGGCAGGGACAGACCGTTGAACTACCCAGCAAAGACGTATTTCAAAAGCCAATTATCAACTTTTCGCGCATCGGGTACCGGCGTATCGAACTGCTGGCGGGCATTTCGTATCTCGATGATCTGGCGTTGGCACAACGAGTGGCGGTGGAGGCCGTGCGGCAGTTACCATTTGTATTGCAAAGCCCATCTACCGAGTTATACTACCGGAATTTCGGCGACAACAATCTGCAATTTGCGCTGTGGTTCTGGATCAATCCAACTCAAACCGGCCCGGCTCTGGCCCTGAGCGAAGCCATCAAAGCTGTAAAAACAGCCTTCACCGAACATCAGATTCTCTTCGTTTTCGCGGGCCACACCTTCGACCTTAAACAGAAGCTGGCCCCACCTACTCCAGCAAACGAGTAGGTAAACGCTTGCCAAAATGCTTCTCAGCGCGTACTTTTACCCAATCTGCCAACTGGTTATTACGCGTTATTACTCTCAATCGACCAGTTTTTTTGTAAACTCATTTGTCCTTACATTGACTATCGACTCTTCTTCCGCGCTGCTCGATGGTTTGCTTAACCATGCCAATCATGCCATCTGCATTGTGGAGGGTGTCCGCAATGCAGCCGATGAGCTTATTGATTTCCGCTATGTGAAGGTGAACCCAATGGCTTACGTACTCAACAAACGCTCGTTTGGCGACATGGTGGGCAGAACCATGCTGGAGCTTTTCCCAGGTATGGATCAGGTAAACGTACCGGGTACGGAAGAAACTCTATTCCGGCGGTTTGTGCGACAGATGCACGAAGACGACAAGCTAACGTATGAGGTTGGCTATCATCAGGACGGCTTCGATGGATACTACGCGGTAACAGCGAGCCGGTTGACCAATTGCCTGATTATTTCCGTAACCGACGTAACCGAACTGCACCGAACCCGCCAGGAAAAACAACAGGCCGATCAACAGCTACGCGAACAGGCCGATCTGTTTACGGCTCTGATGCGGGTAGCGAATCTCGGCCTCAACATACTCGATGTTGTTCGCGATGATACCGGTCAACTAACCGACCTGCACTATCGGCACATTAGCCAGCGTGTGCTCGACGATACGGGCATGACCATTGAGCAGTATCGTAACGCCAGTATGCGCACGTTGTTTCCCGGTATCGAACACAGCCGATTCTGGCAGGGTTTTCAGGATTTATTACGCACGGGTCAACCCCAGCGGTTCGAGGTTAATTACAAGTTTAATGACTGTGAAAACTACTTAGACGTTAGTTACGTACTTCTGGACGAGCGCACTATTTTATCCTCGTACATTATTCTGAACGACGTTCGGCAGGCGCAGCAACGCGCCGAGCAGCAGGCGCAACTGATGTCGTCGATTCTACAAAACACCCAGGCCAACCTGACGTTGCTCGAACCGGTTTACGCGCCCACAGGCAAGCTTGTTAACTTCCGCTATATTTTCACCAACGACAGCAACGCCCGCATCACCCGGCGAACGGTCGAAGAAATGACCGGGAGTCTGTTTTTCGACCTGTTCCCAGGTATTATCACAACGGAGTTTTACGACCGGCTGCTTCATACCGCACAAACGGGTGAGCCAAACCGGTTTCTATTTCCGTACCATGCCGATGGGTTGCAGGGCTGGTTCGACGTTTGGTTTACCCGGCATGGTAATCAGGTGCTGTTTACATCCATCGATGTCACAGAGAGTTACCAGAACCGCCAGCAGCTCGAACGTGCCAACCGCGAGTTGCAACGCTCCAACGAACACCTGCAACAATTCGCCTACGTTGCCAGTCACGACCTTCAGGAGCCGCTCCGTAAAATTCAGTCATTCGGCGATTTGCTCAGAAAGCAATATAGTTACGGTCTCGATGAGCAGGCACAGGATATTTTGGGCCGGATGCAGAACGCGGCCAGTCGCATGTCGGAGTTAGTACGCGATTTACTGGCTTATTCGCGGCTTAATACGCCCCGGCGAGCGTTTGAATCCGTGTCGCTCACGGCCCTGCTCAATGAAGTGCTGACCGACCTTGATCTGATTAGCCAGGCCAGGAAAGCGCACATCGTTGTCGGCAACCTGCCTGCGGTTCCGGGCGATGCCGGGCAACTTCGGCAGTTGTTTCAGAATCTGCTGAGCAACGCCCTGAAATACACTGCTCCCGACCGCCAGCCGCTTATTCGGGTAACGAGCCGGGCCGCCCAATGGCCCAAACTACCCGAAGTTGTTCAGCATGCGCTGCCTCCAATGGCCGACAATCGCCCGATCTGGGAAATCAGTATTCATGACAATGGCATCGGTTTCGACGAAAAGTATCTCGATCAGATGTTCCAGATGTTTCAGCGGCTGCATGGACGCAGTCAGTTTGAAGGCAGCGGCATGGGCTTAGCTATCTGCAAACGGGTAGTCGATAACCATTCGGGTTACATTACAGCCCGCTCCCACCCCGACGCGGGGTCTACGTTTATAGTGTATTTGCCGGGCTGACCGCCGTGTCCCCGTATCGATGGTCGAGTACTTCGGCGTGGTCAGCGGCTATACCAGACTACTCAGGGTCGTATCACCGTTCCGTCTTTCTTACGCGTTGCTCCCCACGAGTAATCAAAAGTTGGGCCGTCGGGAAAGGGGAATTTGGCCGCTAATTTCTCGTTGATATCGATGCCGTGGCCGGGCGTTTCCTGCGCATACATATACCCATCTTTCGTAGTAGGGCAACCAGGAAAAACCTCCTGCGTTTCAGGTGGGAACACGTAGCCCTCGTGAATACCGAAATTATAACTGCACAGTTCGAGTGCGAGTTGCACGGCATGAGCCACGGGCGAGGCATCGCCGGGGCCGTGCCAGGCTGTTTTTACGCCAAAATATTCGCTCAGAGCCTGTACTTTCCGGGCGGGCGTAAGCCCACCGATCTGCGAGATGTGAATACGAATGTAGTCGATGAGCCGGTCTTTGATAAGCGGCAAATACTCCTGCTGTGTGTTGAATAGTTCGCCCATTGCCAGCGGAACAACGGTTTGCTGCCGCAGAATTTTGAAATGTTCGTTGTCTTCGGGCGGAAACGGGTCTTCGATGAAAAACGGACGATACGGCTCCACGGCCTTGCAAAGTTGCACGGCCTGATTCAGGCTGATGCGCTCGTGAATGTCGTGCAGCAGTTCAACCTCATCGCCGAGCTTAACGCGTAGATGCTCAAACAGTTTCGGCACCGAGCGAGCGTAGGCCGTTGGGTCGAAAATAAGTTTGGGGTTGGTTGGTCCGGCTACGTCAGCCTTCGCACCGAGCGAACTGGCGGGGGTTCCGGTGGCTCCGCGTGCGCCATAAACGGCATTACCTTTTATCCCCATCTGCACCCGCACATGCCGATAGCCGCGTTCCATAGCCGCCCGCGCCGAATCTTCTACCTCCTGCAAACTGCTGCCCTGCGCGTGGAAATATAAATCGGCCCCGGCCCGCACCTTACCACCCAGCAACTGATAGAGCGGCATGTTGGCTCGCTTGGCCTTGATGTCCCACAGCGCCATATCGACCCCGCTCATGGCGTTGAACAACACCGGCCCATTGCGCCAGTACGACGACACATACGACGACTGCCAGATGTCTTCGATTTCGTCGGCGTTGCGGCCAATCAAAAAGGGTTTCAGGTACTTATCGACGGCAGTTTGCACCACATAAGCCCGTTGCGTAAACGTAGCACAGCCGATCCCGTACAAACCCGGCTCGCTGGTTTCCACTTTCACGACCACCAATCGAATACCGTTGGGCGAGGTGAGAATGGTTTTCACATCGGTTATGCTAATCGGCGGCAGGCCGTTTGGTCGAGCCGGTACAACGGGTTTAGCGAGATTGTCGGCGAAGGGCACAGCCGTGAGCGCGGCCCCGGCAGATAGATTACGGAGTAGATGTCGGCGGTTCATGCAGGAAGTAGGAAACGGGTTTCCGACAAAAGACCCGCGAAACTTTCCTCTACTGTGCAGGGTTAGCGTTTCACTTTACCCATTCATCACTCATGCGCCACTCGGTTTTTGTCATTGTTTTTTTACTATTTGGCTTCACGGCATCGGCACAGTCGTATCAGAATGTGGTGCGGCATCGGCCCGTGTTCTGGTCGGAGATGAATCTTGTTTTCAAAACAAAAGGGAAATGGTCGTTTCAACTCGATCACCAATACCGCCGACAGGCCGAAGACACCCAATTTCGTGATCTGAACATCTTCCGATTACCACTACAACAGGTATTTCGCCCCTGGATCAGCTACCAGCTAACTAAGCCCGTCCGGTTGTCGCTCTCGCCCATTGGCCTGTGGTGGACCTGGAACCGCCCCAGCGAATTCCAGCCGACCACGTTTTTTCAGGAAATCCGGGTGATTCCGCAATTGACTATTACCAAACCTGCTGGCGACGGCGAGTTGGTGTATCGTTTTCGGTCAGAACTCCGCTGGCCCTCGCGTACCGATACGCTCGCCAACGAGTATGTATTTCTGTCGGATGGCGAATCGCAACAGGTGCTGGCCGACCGCTTCAACGTGCGGCTGCGGGCCATGCTGCGCTGGATTAAACCGATTCGGGGTAAAGAATCGGGCTGGTACGTGCAGAGCAGTGTTGAGCCAATGATGGTCGTGTCGCGCTCTGTCCGGCGTTTCGACCAGAACAGAACGTACCTCGCGATTGGCCGACGACTTCGCGAGAACATGCGTGTTGAGTTGGGGTATCTGAACCAGTTTTCAATTCAGAACAACGAGGTCGAACGCATCCGCACGTTCCGGTTCAACCACGCCCTGCACGTTTATTTTTATTTGGAAAACCGGCGCACATCGAAAGCCAGCAGCGATTCGGGGCCGGAGTAGCGCGGCAGGAAAGCGGCCCGCCCAAATACCCAAACGAAATCGTTAAAACAGTGGCTCAATTCAACCAAAAACCCCACCATTGTTACATGGAGGGGTTTTTGGTATGGACGGGCGGCTTTTCAGCCGCGTTATTTTGGTTTGTATTGCTGAATAATTTTGTACAGTGCTTTCTGCTTTTCGAGTTCGGGGAAGAACTCGAAAAGCTGTACGTGCGCGTCGAAGTCAAGCGTTAGGGCAGCTTCTAACTGAATCAGTGCTTCGCGGTAATGTCCGGCATGAATCAGGTACACGGCAGAGCGATAGTACAGATCAGCCTCTTCGGGCATGTCGTTGACACCCAGATGAATAATATCGTTTGCTTTCAGGAAATCGCCCTGATCGAACGGCACCAGCGACCAGGTCAGGTACACGTCGGGGTTGGCTGAATCTACTTCGGCGGCTTTCTCGAACGACTCGATGCTCGACAGCACATTCCCGATTTTATACTCGGTTTCGGCTACGGCCAGATGGTATTCTCCGTTTTGGTCGTTGAGTTTTACGGCTTTCTGCAAAAACGGCAACGATTCGTACCACTTGCCCGAGTCGCTCAGGCAAACGCCAATGCCATACCAGGCTTCGTCCCACTGCGCGTCGAGTTTGATAGCCTGCCGATATTCGGCGATAGCTTCCAGCAGTTTATCCTGCTTTTCCAGACTCGCACCGAGGTGGCAGTAGGTATCGGCAGTTGGGTCTTCGTATTTCAGCGTTTCGCGGTAACAGGCTTCGGCCTTCTCAAACAGGCCGAGGTTCATGTACGTGTTGCCGAGGTTGAAATGCGCCGACGAGAAATCTTCTTTAATGATTACGGCATAGTCGTAGGCTTCGGCGGCTTCGGCGTACCGGGCTAATTTACTGTAGGCGATGCCGATGTTGTACCAGGCGTTGTACGAATACGGGTCAGCATCGATTAGTTGCTGATAATATTCGAGACTATTTTCTAATTCGCCCGTTACGTCGAGGCAAAACGCCAGTTCATACAGCGCGTTTTCATTGTTGATATTCAGCGCAATCGACTTTTTATATTGGCTGATGGCCTCGTCGTATTTACCCCAGTTCTGGTAGCTCTGCCCAATCTGAAACAGAATATCCTCTTTGTCGTCGGCGCGGTCGAGCAACTCTTCCAGTACCTGAATCGACTCTTCGTACCGCCCGGCCATGTTTAGCACCGAACCTTGCATAAACGGCACGTCGAGGTCGCCGGGGTTAAACAACGAAGCCCGTTCCAGTAACTCCAGCGACTCGTCGAACCGTTGGAAATTAGCCAGAATCTGGGCTTTATCGAGCATTAATTCCAGTGCGTAGGGAAAGTTTTCCAGACCAGCCTCGGCGGCTTTGAACGCTTTTTCGAGATCACCCTGATTGAGATAATGCTCAACCATTTGTTCGTACACGTCCAGATCAAAAAACTGACTCTCATCCTGGTCCAGCATCTGCTCAAAACGCCGGATAGATTCTTTTATGTCGTCTGCTCGTTCTTCGAACTCTTGCTCCATGCTATTGCCTTACGAAATGTGGGGCGGATAGGGGCCGCAGCCATTGGCTCGGTTTATCCTTTGGCAGTGAAATTTAATGCAAAAAAGCATAACTCCAACACCCCCCGTGAAATATTTATGCACCGCTTTGTGCTACGCCAAACGCCCCCGCAATGCGCCGTAACGTCTCACTCAACGGTCGGTACTGATTACCAGTCACCTCCGTAATGCTGCGCCCATCGAGCGCGTAAAACGAACTCGCCGAGCGGGCTGTTTCGCGGGTTATGAGCGGGGCATTACCCGTTAACCACGCCCGAACGGCCTCCAGCGGCCACAACACCCGCGTCAGAGCAGGTGGTATGCGTAGCGTTGGCGGACGTTTGTTCAGCGCGGTTGCCATCTGTTCTAACAACGAGCGGTACGGAATAGTGCCTGCACTCAGAATGAACCGCCGGGCCGTAACGTCCGACTGCATCAGGGTGTACAGAGCCTCTGTCACGTCGAGCACATCAACATAATTGACTAAGCCAGCGGGATAAAACGGGCGTTCGTCGTGTACGTACTTCACCAATTGCAGGCTGCTCCGGCTCCAGTCGCCCACACCGAAAACAAGGCTGGGGCACACCATTACGGCGTTTAATCCTTCGGCCACGCCCCGCCACACCTCCAGTTCGGCCCGGTATTTCGACTTGGCGTAGGCCGAGTTCATCGGCGATTCTTCCCACTTCTGGTTTTCATCGATAAGCATCGGCTCGTCGGGCCGCGTGTTTTTCGCTACCGGACGTCCCAGCGCGGCCACCGAACTGACGTAGCCCAGTTTACGCACCCCCGCGTTCAGGCAAACGTTCACGACGTTGGCCGTGCCTTCTACGTTAATTCGATCCATACGGTCGCGGTCTTTCGGCGCAAACGACACCACCGCAGCCGCATGTATTACGTCTGTTCCGGGACCGATAGCCGTTTCGAGGGAAGGAATATCAACAATATCGCCTTCGTGCCACGTCAGTTGGTCGGCCACGTCGGCCAGCATTCCATAGCCGCTGTTGCTCCGGTGCAGCACCGATACGGCGTGCCCCTGCGCGAGGTAGTGCCGGGCAATGTGGGAGCCGATAAAGCCGGTGGCACCTGTGATAAAGACGGGGTTACGAAGCGAGGAAGTCATGCAGAATTCGTTCGAGGGTGAGGAAGCCGGGAGCTTTTAGGGTGTACAGGTCGGTCAGGAGTCGGTGGTATTCAGGGTCGGTTTCGATAGTTGGTGGTTTTGTTTGGCTTTTCAACTTCCTTACATTATCGTTGAAGCCGTATTGACCAATGTCGATTTTCTTCTCTGCTGCATTCCACAAGAGAAAACTTTCAATTGCTTTATCAACAATTATGATGTGCTGATTGGTATCAGGATTCCGTTTTAAAAACAGTTTGTTTTCCTGTCTCACCAACTCAAAATTGCTAAAGAAGCCTTTTCTATTGAAAGAGTCTTTGCAACGCTCATTTAAATCATCATCGTTATCGACAATTCCGATTAATGTATATTTGCTATATTGAGAAGACAACATAGCGTTTGCTACTTCTGTACAACCTCCCATACGGATACTCAATTTTTTGTCAGGAACGAGAAAGCGAATGAGAGCAATGTCTGCGTGACCCTCAACAAGAAATCGAACAGGTAAATCAGGCATTCGGCTCGTAGCGGCTAAGGTTGTAAAACAAGTCGATGCTCAAATCACGGGCCTCCTCCAACTCCTCGGCTGTTAGCTGCCGCACCTGCGTTTGATAATCTTTGTAATAGGTGATATAAACTGCAAGTTCAGACTCGTCTAACTCATCGATTAAGGTTTGCAGTAAGTAGGGGCTATGGGTAGCGATGAAAAATTGATTCTGTTCGCTGTAAGCAATCCGCTGCGCCATAGCCTTCACATAAGGCGGAAACGAATGCACTTCCGGTTCTTCAAAAATGATGACCGAGTTTTTGTTGGATTCAATGGCCGTGACGTAAAACATGTACCGCCGGAAGGTATCAGCAATGGAGAAGTAGGGGTATTGAATGACGTAAAAGCCGCTTTTTCTTTGTAATTCTATTGATTGGTCGTCACGAGAGAGTACAAAATCCAGTCCTTGTTGCTGAAACAATTTTCCAAACTCATTTTTCAACTCATCACTCTGGTCAATTACCTCGAATAAGTTTGACCCATTAGGTGATGAAAGCGTATCACTAAATAAGCTCACGAACGTATCAACATTAGCGAATTCATACTTTTTGACGCTTGATTGCACTTTAGAATTTGAGTGAGATTTGACAACTCGCCCATCTCTTAAAAGATCGTATCTATCGGCAAGCAGAGGGCTTGTCACGTTGACAGATTCTTCTAATAAACCACCATTTGATCTTGTGGTGATAGAATAAATATAGTCTGCCCCATCGCCCACAGCTTTTTTCTCCAAATCAAACCTATGCTTTTCGGTGCCTACTATAATAGATTTCCGCCAATCATTATTATGGAATAGCTGTTTTAAATCTTTGTACCTAACAGACGCATCTGACAACTTATCGTAGCTCTGCATTCCCAGCAACCCCAGCCCTTCCAAAATATTCGACTTGCCGACGTTGGGTTTGCCGATGAAAATATTGACCCGCTTGCAGTCGAGCCGCAGGTCTTTGATGGATTTGAAATTCTTGATTTCGACCCAGTTCAGAAAATTGCTCGTGTCCGGCGTGGATACGCCCGGCGTTTCGTTTTCCATTGTTGCTTGTTGCGTACCTACGGCACGCTGATATGGGGCTGAATACTTGTAGCTACCGACGCTGCGCTGTTACGACCCTACGGGTATTTGGAGGACCGATTTGTCTCGACCTCCGCAACGCTAACCAGCCGAAATGCGAGGCAGGTTTCCCGTAAACATAACAACGTTCGGGCCGGAAATGCTAATTTTGTGGAAATTCGGGACACAGAGATGCACCAAGACGCACGGAGATGCACAAAGTTAGCTACGACAAAAATTTATAAATTTTTCTCTGTGTATCTCCGTGCGTCTTGGTGCATCTCTGTGTCCCCCCCCTTTTCTCCAGCACGATGCCTTTAGAAAATCCCCAGCGATATACCGTTACGGCGGCCCTGATCTACGCGAACGGTCCAATCCACATCGGCCACTTAGCCGGATGCTACCTGCCCGCCGACATTTATGTGCGCTACCTGCGCTCGACCGGCAAAGACGTGGCCTTTATCAGCGGCACCGACGAACACGGCGTTCCCATCACCATCCGGGCCAAAAAAGAAGGACTGACGCCCCAACAGGTAGTCGATAAATATTACGGACAGATTAAACAAGCGTTCAGCGACTTTGGCATCTCGTTCGATATCTACTCGCGCACGTCGAACCCGGTGCATCACGAAACCTCGCAGGCGTTTTTCACGAAACTCTATGAGCAGGGCGATTTTGACGAGGAAGTGACCGAGCAGTATTACGACGAAGTAGCCGGGCAGTTTCTGGCCGACCGCTACATTGTGGGCACCTGCCCCGTGTGCGGCAATCCAAACGCTTATGGCGATCAGTGCGAACGCTGCGGCACGGCACTAAGCCCGCTCGAACTCATCGACCCGCACAGTACGCTCTCCGGCTCGAAACCTGTGCTGCGGCAAACCAAAAACTGGAACCTGCCCCTCGACCGGATGCAGCCGAAAGTAGAGGCTTATGTCAACAGCCATACCGAATGGAAAACCAACGTATTTGGGCAGTGTCAGTCGTGGCTGAAAGAGGGGTTACGCCCCCGCGCCATGACCCGCGACCTCGATTGGGGGATTAAAGTGCCGTTGCCCGATGCCGAGGGTAAAGTGCTGTATGTCTGGTTCGACGCGCCCATTGGCTATATTTCGATGACCAAAGAATGGGCCGCTGAACAGGGGCGCGACTGGGAACTGTACTGGCGCGACGAACACACCAAGTTGGTGCATTTCATCGGGAAAGACAACATCGTGTTCCACTGCATTATTTTTCCGGCGATGCTGATGGCCGAAGGCAGTTTTATTCTGGCCGACAACGTTCCCGCCAACGAGTTTATGAACCTCGAAGGCGACAAAATCAGCACCTCGCGCAACTGGGCCGTATGGCTGCACGAGTACCTCGACGAAATGCCCGATAAGCAGGACGTGCTGCGGTACGTGCTGGCCGCCAACGCGCCCGAAACCAAAGACTCGGAGTTTACCTGGAAGGATTTTCAGACCCGCAACAACGCCGAACTGGTTGGTATCTTTGGCAACTTCGTGAATCGGGCGGTGGTGCTGACACAGAAATTCTGCGACAACCGCGTACCCGTCCGGGGCGACCTGACCAATGTTGACCGCGCCGTTCTGGATGAACTGGCTCAGTTTCCGGGTCGCATCGGACAGGCCATCGAGCAGTACCGCTTCCGCGAAGCGTTGAGTTTGCTGATGGATTTGGCACGGTCAGGCAACAAGTACTTAGCCGAAACAGAACCGTGGAAAGCCGTCAAAACCGATCCACAACGGGCCAATACCATTCTGAACATTGCCCTGCAAATTTCGGCCAATCTCGCCATCGTCTGCGAACCGTTTTTGCCCTTCACAGCGCGAAAACTCTGCGATCAGTTGCAGATTCGCGACCGCTTGGATTGGCAGAATGCGGGCCGCGCCGATTTGCTGGTCGAAGGCCACGAGTTAGGTAAGGGTGAGTTGCTATTCGCCAAGATTGAAGACGCTGAAATTGATAAACAGATTCAGAAATTGCTGAATGCCAAACGCATGAATGAGTTAGCCACCAAAGAAGTACCGCCCCTGCGCGACGAAATAGCCTACGATGATTTCGCCAAAATGGACATCCGTATCGGTACCATTACCGAAGCCGAGCGCGTACCGAAAAGCGATAAACTGCTGAAACTGAAAGTAGATGATGGTTTTGGCGGTCGGCAGATTTTGAGCGGCATTGCCAAACACTTCGCGCCCGAAGACATCATCGGCAAACAGGTAACGTTTCTGGCAAACCTCGCCCCGCGCAAGATGATGGGCCACGAATCGCAGGGTATGATTCTGATGGCCGAAGACCGCGACGGTAAACTGTCGCTCATTCAGCCCGGCGACGCCGTCTGGAATGGTGGCACGGTAAGTTAGTCTAAACTTTGATTTGTCGGATTGAGCTGATTAGCATGATTTATTTAGAGCCGGGGGCGGGTGCTTCCGGCTTTTTTTGAACGGAATCGAATCGCATTGAAGCCCCGGCGTAGGCTACCCTGACTCAACTTACTCTCCTTCTTTTCGCCTACTGCACTGTAAAGATTTATAACCCCGAACAAACTGACTCCCCGTTAGCGGTTTAAACGCGGCTGTCATCTTTACCTTTGACCCTCAATTGGTGTAAACAAAAACTATGAAAACATACCTGTTCTTCTTTTTAACAGTTCTGGTTGGGCAGGCAACAGCGCAGTCGAATATGACACCGGTTCGGCGTAATGTGGTGAGCTACAACCCTACCCCTCAGTTATTGTGGGGCGGAAAAAACCTAACGCTGGTGTATGAACGATTGATTACACGCAATCAATCAGTAGTAGTAACTGGGGGTTATTTTAGCTTTCCAGCACTTATTAAGGCTGATATTCCGGGAACGGTTACGTTCGGTGCGCGGCAAAGTTCGGGTTATACGGCGGGTATTGATTACCGGTTTTATCTTACCAAACGAAACCGATACCCGGCACCCGATGGTCTCTATCTTGGTCCCTACTACAGCCGTATTCAGACCAAATTCACGAATGAACTGACAACCTACCAGAATAATGCTCCCCTCTTTTCAGGAAGACTCAACGGTCAGGTGCAGATAAATAATATTGGCGTGCAGTTAGGCTACCAATTCCTGTTTTTTGACCGGCTTTCGCTCGATTTAGTCTTGTTAGGACCGTCGTATGCCGCCTACGATTTCCGGCTGAAATTGGATGATGCAGTAGGTACCGACGAAGCGAGAGAACTTTTTACTGACTTCCGTCAACGCATTACGGAACGCTACGGCTGGGCAGATGAGCTGTTTACCAATACCGAATTTGAACAAAGCGGACGGCTCAACAGGCGTCTTTTCGGCTTTCGCTACTCAATTCGGGTAGGTTTTGCTTTCTGAAAGCCGGCCTGAACCGTTCGGGGTGGAAATACTGTTACGCTGACAGACGCTCCCCAATGTCAGTTTTCCTGTGAACGAAGAAACCAAATCCGGTCGCATTTTCGACTGGGCCATTCTCCGCCGACTGTATAGTTTCGTTAAACCCTATCAGGGTCGTTTCTACGCGCTCGTCGGTATCATCATGCTGGCGGCCTGTATAGCTCCCATCCAGCCACTACTCATTCGCTATACCATTGATAATGTGATTGCTACGGGCGATGGCAGCCGCCTGACAGTCATGCTCATTATCATGATTGGCGTGCTGGTGGTACAGGCTATCGTGCAGTTTTCCAACACCTACCTGTCGGGCTGGCTGGGACAGTACGTTATCCGCGACATTCGGGTGCAGTTGTACCGCAAGATTCTTCAACTACGACTCAAATTCTTCGACAACACGCCCATTGGCCGATTGGTTACGCGCTCGATTTCGGACGTGGAAACGCTGGCCGACGTATTCAGCGAAGGCATGGCGGCTATTGCGGGCGATATTTTGCAGTTGGTGCTGGTCATTGCCGTGATGTTTTATACCGACTGGCGGCTGGCCCTGATTAGTCTCTCCACCATCCCGCTGATGCTGTTCAGCACGTATGTGTTCAAGGAGAAAATCAAGAAATCGTTCAATGAAGTCCGAACGGCGGTGGCAAACCTGAACTCGTTTGTGCAGGAACACATCACGGGCATGAACATCGTGCAGATTTTCGGGAGTGAAAAAATCGAAGCCGAGAAGTTCCGGGCCATCAACGACGAGCACCGCAAGGCCAATATCCGGTCGATTCTGTACTATTCTGTTTACTACCCCGTCGCCGATATTATTTCAGCCGTGGCGGTGGGCATGGTGGTCTGGTACGGAGCGCGTCAGATTATACAGGCCGACGTGTCGTTCGGGACGGTTACGGCCTTCGTGATGTTTATCAACCTGTTTTTCCGGCCTATTCGGATGCTGGCCGACCGTTTCAACACCCTGCAAATGGGTATTGTCAGCACCGACCGGATTATCAAACTCTTAGATAGCGATGAATTTACGGTCAACAATGGTACGCACAAGCCTGCCACGTTACGCGGTGAAGTTGACTTTGAAAACGTCTGGTTTGCCTACAACAACGAGGACTGGGTGCTGCGCGACATCAGTTTCCGGGTAAACGCTGGCGAGACAGTTGCGTTCGTCGGTGCAACGGGCGCGGGCAAATCGTCTATTATCAACCTGCTGAGTCGGTTTTACGATATTAATAAAGGCGAAATCCGGGTCGATGGTATCCCTGCCGACCAGTACGAACTCGGCCACCTGCGCCGAAACATTGGCGTAGTGTTACAAGACGTTTTCCTATTTTCGGATACCATCGAAAACAATATCACGCTGGGCGACAAACGCATCAGCCGCGAAAAAATGATTGAAGCGGCTAAACTCGTTGGCGTTCACGACTTTATCGAACGCTTGCCGGGTGGCTACGACTACAACGTAATGGAGCGCGGGGCCACGCTGTCGGTGGGGCAGCGGCAATTGATTTCGTTCGTGCGGGCAATGGTGCAGGACCCTAAAATTATTGTACTTGATGAAGCCACGTCGTCGGTCGATACCGAGACGGAAGAAATGATTCAGGATGCTATCGGCAAGCTGATGAAGGGGCGAACAGCCATTGTGATTGCCCACCGACTCAGCACGATTCAGAAAGCCAACAACATTATCGTAGTCGATAAGGGCCGGATTGTGGAACAGGGCAACCACGAAGAACTGCTGCAACACGAAGGCTTTTATGCTAATTTATATCGGATGCAGTATAAGGAAGTGGTATAATGGTTATTTTTGGTATATGACTACCGTACAGCCCGAAACGCAGGGATTGGCCGACCAGCCTGTGGTTTGTAGAAATTGTGGTGCCGAAGTGACGCAAAATTATTGTCCTAACTGCGGACAGCCCGTTCAACTCAAACGGATTGACGGCCACTACATCGCGCATGAAATCCAGCATGTCCTCCATTTTGAAAAAGGTATACTATACACAGTTCGTGAACTTCTTATCAACCCAGGCAGAAACGTCAGGCACTTTTTAACTGATAACAGAAGTCGGCTGGTAAAGCCCGTTATTTTTATAATCGTTACCTCACTGATTTACACGCTCGTCCTGCACTTTTTTCACATCGAAGACGCCTACATAAAGTTTAGAGGGGGAGAGGGAGAACGAAAGTCTATAACTCTTACATTTTTTAAATGGGTTACGGAACACTACGGCTACGCCAACATCATGATGGGTGTTTTGATTGCTCTTTTTCTAAAACTTTTCTTCCGAAAAGCTGATTACAACTTTTTTGAAATCCTGATACTGCTGTGCTTTACAATGGGCATGAACATGCTGATTCTGGCTGTTTTCGCCCTTATTCAGGGAATAGTTCATGCCAACCTGATGGGGGTTGGGGCTATACTTGGCTTTGCCTACTGCACATGGGCCATTGGTCAGTTTTTTGGTAAAGGAACAGCGGTGAACTATCTAAAAGCATTTGCCGCCTACCTGTTAGGCTTCATGATCTTTATTTTTATGATACTTGGCGTAGGCTTGTCCCTTGACAATCTACTCAATCGCTAAAATGACAGCGGCCACTATCGGGTTGCACTACCAAAGATTCCCTCACGCTCCCATCGCGTCTTCCTCTTCATCCAGATTTGCGCCTGTTACACCTTCCGTAACTGTTTTGTGGCCCGACACATTGGGCGTATCGCCGGTGGGGCCGGGGCCTGTGCCGTCGAGGGCATAGGCAATGGAATCGGCCAGATTATCAGGAGCCGTCTTACCCGTGTCGGCGGTTTGTTCGACCGAGTGCGGGTAGTCTTCGCCGTTTTGTTGATTAATCACCGTTTCGTCGGCGTTGGGGTCAGTTTCTAAGCCGGTCGGAACGTGGGCCGAGCCAGGCTGGTCGGGGTCGGGATGGTAAAAGCGCATGGCAGTCGTTGCGTTTGGTATGTTTCTATAACTTACGCAATACCCGTGCTGTTTACTCCTCTTCCAGTTTCCGCACCAGCATTTTGTCAATTCGACTTTTATCCATGTCCACAATCTCGAACCGGTACGACTGCCAGATAAAGGTTTCGCCGGTTTGGGGAATATCTTTCAAGACATGTAGTGCGAATCCACCGAGCGTATCGAAGCCAGTTAAATCGCGTCGGGTCTGGGCAGAAACGGTAATCTCAAAATGCGAAAGAAAGTCTTCAAAAGGCAACTGAGCATCAATTAAATAGCTGCCGTCTTCGCGCTCGCGGATTTCATAGTCAGGGTAAGCATCGTCGGTAATATCGCCTACCAGTACATCTAAAATATCGTTGAGTGTCACCACACCCAAAACGCCACCATACTCGTCTACGATAATGCCGACATATTGTTTACGTTCACGGAAGCGTTCGAGCACCTGATACGCCCGGTTATTTTCGGGAATAAACAGCACGTCGCGCTTGATGTCGTTCAGGCGCAATAGTTCATCATCGAGGTCTTTGCCTAAGAAATCTTTGCTGTAAATCAGGCCCACTACCTCATCGACGCTGCCATTGCAGAGCGGATATATTGAATGCCTGTATTCCAGCACTTTAGCCCGATTCTCTTGCGGATCATCTTCCAGGTCGAGGTACACAATTTCCTGCCGGTTGGTCATCAGCGACGTAATCTTGCGGTCGCCAAGCTGAAAGACGTTCTGCACAATTTCCTGCTCGATCTCCTCAATGGCTCCGCCTGACGTACCTTCCTGGATCAGACTTTTGATTTCTTCTTCGGTCACAGCACTGTCGTTAGGTTTGATACCCAGCACCTTAATCAGCAAATCGCTCGAAAAGGTAAGTAGTGCAATAAACGGCGACGTAATTCGGGAGAGCACGTTCATTGGCGCGGCCATCGTTTTGGCAATGCCTTCGGGGTTAGAGAGACCGATGCGCTTCGGCACTAACTCGCCCAGCACGAGCGAGACATACGTTAACATCAGCAGCACCAGCACAACGGCAATAGAATGGGCGTAGGGTTGCAGCGGCTCGATTTGCGCAATGTAGCCCTGCACGTCGGACGTGAGTTTATCGCCCGAAAAAATACCAAGCAGAATACCAATGAGCGTAATCCCAATCTGCACGGTCGATAAAAATCGGTTGGGCGAATTCGACAAATCGAGGGCAACCTGCGCCCGGCGGTCTCCGTTTTTGGCGGCTGTTTCTAATTTCGATCTTCGGGAAGAAACCAGAGCGATTTCCGACATGGAGAACACCCCGTTCAGAATCGTCAGTAATAAAATTATCAGAATTTCCACAAAGGGAGTAAGTTGATTAGCGCAAAAATAGTAAACTGAACGGGTTTGTAGCTGATTTAGACTGTTGATACAGCGGCTTTTCGTAGTTTTGTGTCCTACTGCTCCAAACGCATGATCGTTTTTCTCAATGACCGCCCGATACGGCTGGTAGGCCCGAAGGCCGCTGCCCGTCTGGCTCACCCTTCGCTGGCGAATGCCAAAAACGCGAAACGCACATCATTTAGTCAGCCTATTCAACCAGAAACAGACTACGACCAGATTGTAGATGCCCGGCTCGAAGCGTTAAAAGAAGACGCCCTACACGGTCATCTGCTCATTTTAAATGCCACACCGGCCACAGTCGAGAAACTACTCGTTTTGTTACAGAAAGCTGATGCCAACCGGCTTTTATCGGTCACGCTCGGTTGTTTAAACAAAGACGACTGCGAAACGGCTATGAAAAAACCGTTTAAGGTGATCAAAGCCGCTGGGGGTGTAGTATTGAAAGCCGATAAACTGCTGCTGATGTTTCGGCGGGGTGTCTGGGATTTACCAAAAGGAAAATTAGACGACGGCGAGTCGTCGCGGCAGGGGGCAGCCCGCGAGGTGGAAGAAGAAACCGGCGTTCGGGTGGCCGTTGGCGAGCGCATTTGCACGACCTGGCACACCTATATACAGAATGGCAATCGCATTCTGAAACGCACGAAATGGTATCGAATGACGGTACTCGACGACCGGCACATGGCTCCTCAGGAAGATGAAGGTATTGAAAAATTAGCCTGGCTCGACCGGCGCGATACTCAATTAGCCCTTACCAATTCGTTTAGTTCCATTCGGTATGTGATTAATACGGCACTGAATGAAACCTTGACGCAGCGATTTGAGTAGTAGGCAAACTTTCATATATTCATATGTTCCATTAGGTAAATTGATACACTAAGACGGCACACTGTTGCTACATAGTCCAGCATTTGTATAAATTTGGCGCGAATAATAACTTTCACCATCCATCGCCCATCGGTGGTTCCCTACACTCGTATGACATCCAACTACCTTTACTCGCTGCTTATCGCCTGTTTGCTCACTGTATGGCAGAGTTCCATAGTTTCGGCGCAAACGTTCACAGAAAATTTTGAAACGCGCAACGCACAGAACAATTGCGACCGCTCTATTTATCAGGGTCGCTGCTGGGTATTTAGTTCTTTTGATGTTACTTCAACCGACGCCATTAGTGGCTGTAGTGCCCGCAGTAGTCAGCTCTCCAGTTCCTCGACCACTGTCGTAGCGGGCGGAAATCGTGCCAGATTTCCATTTGAAACAACATTGCCCGCTCTGCGGGTAGGATCGCCATCGAGCCTTACGTTCAGTGCCCGGATCAACGGCACTTCCTCGAACCCAACCTTGTTCGTAATCGCCGATCCGCTGAGCACAACGGCCAATTCGTTCACGCTGGCAACGATTCCCACCTCAAGTACGGGTCTGGCAACTACCGCGCGGTCTTTTTCTGCGGCTCTACCCTCATCAGGGAGCTTTAGAATTCGGTTTGGCATGATAGGCACAGGTGGCACCTCGCGAATAATTTTAGATAATTTGTTCGTGTCGAACGTAATCTCGCAGGTAGCAGGCCCGTCCTGCAGTACAGATGCATTACCCGTTACACTAACTGAGTTCAGTGCCACACAGTCGCCGAATGATTGTTCCGTACAACTTAACTGGGCCACCAGTCTGGAGTTGACTAACGAAAAGTTTATTGTCGAACGCAGCAGTAACGCACAGTCGTTCGAGGGTATCGGTAGCGTAGCTGGCAGGGGTACTACCAATGCCAACCAACGCTACTCATTTGTTGATTCCAGCCCGCTCCCAACAGCCTATTATCGGCTCAAGCAGGTCGACGCCGATCAGACTTCTACGTACTCGAAAATTATCGCCGTGGTCAACCGCTGTTCGGCGGGAGCCATTGTGCTGCAATACAGCCAGCAAACGGCCCGGTTAGATGTACTGCTGAATCAGATAGACGCCCAGTTTCCGGTATCGCTTGATGTATATGACAGTTCAGGCCGACGATTGCACCACCTCAACGTGGCCGAATCGCAATCTATTGCCAGCATCGATACCACGCCGTTTGGCAGTCGTTTTATAATCGTTCGCATTGCCGACAGCGGGGGGAATGTACTGCGTTCGCAACGGTTATTCCTGCCTCAATAAGCGGAAGGCAACGGGTACGGCAGAAACTCATCGACGTTTTGGCCGTACCTGTGCAGATCGCGAATAATGCTCGAACTGATGGGAGCCAGGTGGGGCGATGTGATCAGAAATACAGTTTCAACTTCTTCATAAACAGCCCGATTGACCTGCGAGATGCCATTTTCGTACTCAAAATCGGTTGTGTTACGCAGCCCCCGCAGTAAGAATCGCGCTCCTTCATTTCGGGCAACTTTAGCGGTCAGGTCATCATAGCTGATTACCCGAACACCTGTTTGGTCGCGGAAGGCGTCTTCAATCAGTTGCGTCATCAGTTCGAGCGGGAAGTAACGTTCTTTGCGGGTGTTGCGGCCAATGCCGATGATAACCTCATCGAATAAACGTAGCCCGCGCAAAACAATGTCTTCGTGGCCTTTGGTAAATGGGTCGAACGAGCCGGGAAACAGGGCAGTGCGTTGCATACAGTGTAGTTTTAAGTGGGCAAAATAGGATGATTGCGCGAGAATCCGTCAGCTACGTTCCTCCCAAACCTGCGCCACGTTCACAATCACGTCTACGGCCCGTTGCATATCCTGCACCGATACCCACTCCTGCCGCGAGTGAAAGGCGTGTTCGCCCGCGAAAATATTCGGGCACGGCAATCCCATAAACGACAATCTCGAACCGTCGGTACCGCCCCGGATGCTCCGACGATTGGCAGATAGACCGGCCCGCCGGATGGCTTCGAGCGCGTTTTCGACCACGGCAGGGTGCTTGTCGAGCACCTCTTTCATGTTGCGGTATTGCTGTTTCACCACAAACTCCGCTTTTGAACCGGGGTAATTTTCCAGCACGGCATCAATTTGTTGTTGCAGATACGCTTCTTTCTCGTGCAGGCCCGCTTCGGTGAAGTCACGAATGATAAATTCCAGTATAGCCTGATCCTGATTGCCCTCCAGCCGGGTTGGGTGAACAAACCCTTCTTTTCCTTCGGTCGTTTCGGGCGAGAGCGTGTGTTTGGGTAACGATGCTAACAGGTCGGCGGCAATTTTCAGCGCGTTTTCGAGTTTGCCCTTCGCAAAACCGGGGTGCGTACTAACGCCCTGAATGGTAATCTTAACGGCATCGGCAGAGAAGGTTTCATCTTCGAGCGTACCCAATGATTCGCCGTCGATGGTGTAGCCAAAATCGGCTCCCAGCTTCTGCAAATCTACTTTTTCGGTACCACGCCCTACTTCTTCGTCGGGCGTAAACAACAGCCGGATTCGACCATGTTTCACTTCCGGGTGAGTCAGCAGAAACTGGGCTGCATCCATAATTTCGGCGAGACCCGCTTTATTGTCGGCTCCGAGCAGCGTGATGCCGCTTGCCGTAACGATGTCGTTGCCAAGCTGCTCACGCAGGTCGGGGTGGTCGGCTACGCGGATGATTTGGGCCGGGTCGTCGGCGGTCCGGCGTTCGGGAAGAACAATATCGGAACCGTCCCAACGCTCATGTACAATGGGCTTCACGCCCGCGCCAGTCACGTCGGGCGAGGTATCGACGTGCGAGCAGAAGCAAATCGTTGGCACGTTAGGCTTGTCGGTGTTGGCGGGAATGGTGGCATAGACGTAGCCCCATTCATCTACTTCAGCGTCGGAAACGCCCATTTCGTGCAACTCCTGCACCAGCAACCGGCTCAGGTCTTTTTGCTTTTCGGTGCTGGGATTCGTGTTCGATTGCGGGTCCGACTGTGTGTCGATCTGCACGTAGCGGAGAAAGCGGGCGAGAACGGTGTAATTTTTCATAATGAGTTTTTAAACGCAGAGAGAACAGAGGTTTTCGCAGAGAGCGCAAAGAAACTCTGTTCTCTCTGCGAAAACCTCTGTTCTCTCTGCGTTTATTTGTACAAAATGCCTTCCAAGTCGGCTGGTGAGTAGTTCACGCTTTTGAGCGTCTTCCGGTCGGCATCTCTGAAAACCAGATATTTACCTTCTGACTCCATGTAATGACAGGCCACGCCCTTCGCTGTGTACTGCCCTACGGTGGCTTCGGCTTCTTCAACGGTCAGGCAGGCTTTGCTCATGTTCGAGCGTTGCACTTCATCGAATAAGGCTTTAAACTGATGCCCCAGCCCGAACTCCAGCACGGCCCCGCTCAGTACGTATTGCAGGTCGCAAAGAGCGTCGGCTACGGCCACAATGTCGCGTTCGGCGATGGCGTCGCGGAGTTCGTCTAATTCCTCGGCCAGTAACGAGACGCGCAACTGACAACGGGCTTCTGACGGAATTTGGGGCGTTTCTAAAACGGGGGCATGAAAGGTACGGTGGAACTCAGCCACCTGGTTCAGCGAATCAGGTTGTTGCATAAAAAATGGTTCAACAAATCAGTCAGTAAACGTTAGTTTTGGATTTTTCAGGCATTTCATGGCTGCTTCGAGGCCGTTAAGCGTGAGCGGGAACATGCGGTTGCCCGACCATTCGCGGATGAGGGCGGTGCTGTGGGTGTATTTCCAGTAAGCAGCCACGTTTGGGTTCAGCCAGACCAAATTTGGGTATTGAGTTTTGAAGCGATTAAGCCACACAATGCCCGCTTCTTCGTTATAATGCTCCACACTGCCCTTCGGCGTCGTGATTTCGTGGGGCGACATGGCCGCATCGCCCACAAAAATCACTTTGTAATCTTTGTTGTATTTGTGCAGCACTTCGTAGGTCGGTACGCGCTCCCGGCGACGGGTCGGTCCGTCGCCACGGTTGTCTTTCCAGAGCGTTTCGTACACGCAGTTGTGGAAGTACATGAATTCCAGATGCTTAAACTGATAGCGGGCCGCCGAAAACAGGTGCGAACACAGTTCGATATGCTCATCCATCGACCCGCCCACGTCGAACAACATCAGCACTTTTACGCGATTTTTGCGCGAGGGCTGCATCCGAATGTCCAAGTACCCGGCGTTGCGGCTCGTTCCGTCGATGGTTCCGTCGATATCTAATTCATCCTCAACGCCTTCACGGGTTAAAATCCGCAACCGGCGCAGGGCCATTTTCAGGTTGCGCGTGTTGAGTTCAAGGCTGTCGTCAAGGTTCCGGTACGCCCGCTGTTCCCAAACCTTGACGCCGGTACGGTTGCCATTCGACTGGCTTTTATCGCCCGGATTCATCTTGAACCCTTCTGGCGGTCCGTCGTTACGGTTAAACCCCTTCTCGCCAAACGGCGACGTGCCGCCTGTACCTATCCATTTGTTGCCACCTTCATGGCGTTCGTCCTGCTCATCAAGTAGTTCGCGGAGCCGCGCCCAGAGGGCATCTAAACCGCCAATCGATTCGATTTCGGCTTTTTCCTCGTCAGTAAGTTGTTTTTCGAGCGCGTCACGCAGCCAGTCGGGTGGCACGTCGGGCCAATCCAGGCCGGGCAGAATCTCGATGGTGGCAGCCTGCCTGTCCGTCACGTATTCGCCGAAAAGCCGGTCGAACAAATCGAGGTGCTGTTCGTGCTTGACAAGCGTCGTCTTGCTCAAAAAATAAAAATCCTCGACCGACGTGCCGCCTACGTCACTTCGCAGTGCCGACAATAGCGTAAGGTACTCCGGCAGCGTTACCGGCAGTGCGTGTTGGCGGAGAAGAAGGAAGAAATCGAGAAACATAGTTTTTTAAGTGATGAGTGATGAGCGATAAGTGATGAGTTTGCTGCCGCATGAACAACTGACTGGCGTTAGTAAACTCATCACTTATCGCTCATCACTCATCGTTAATCAATACGGTCTTGCCCCTTTCCGACGCAGGGCTACCATCAGGTCGGTATCCTGTTCATTTTTAAGGAGTGCGCCCAGGTATGGGGGTAACTCGTTGAGTGCGTCGAGGTCGTTGAGATCGTCGTGCGTAACGCCCGCCACGAGCAGTAGTCGAATCCAGTCGATGAGTTCGCTGGTGGAAGGCTTCTTTTTCAGGGCCCTCACGTCGCGAATGGCGTAGAAGGTCGATATGGATTTCGCCAGCAACTCCTGCGGCAGACCGGGGTAATGCACCGTTACGATCTGCTGCATGGTGTCGCGGTCGGGAAAACGAATGAAGTGAAAGAAACACCGGCGCAGAAACGCGTCGGGGAGTTCCTTCTCATTGTTCGACGTGATGATGACAACGGGCCGATGCCGCGCCGTGATCGTGCGCTGCAATTCGTAGCAATAGAATTCCATCCGGTCGAGTTCCTGCAACAAATCGTTCGGAAACTCAATGTCGGCTTTGTCGATTTCGTCGATTAACAAAACCGCCTGCTCATCCGACGCAAAGGCTTCCCAGAGCTTACCTTTTTTGATGTAGTTCTCCATATCACCGATGCGCTCGGAGCCAAGCTGCGAATCGCGCAGCCGTGATACGGCATCGTATTCATACAGTCCCTGCTGCGCCGACGTAGTCGATTTTACGTGCCAGGTGTACAACGGTTTACCCAGCGACTGCGCAATTTCGTAGGCCAGCAGGGTTTTGCCCGTGCCGGGTTCGCCCTTAATCAACAAGGGCTTTTGCAACTGGATGGCCGCGTTGACCGCCGTGCTCAGTTCGCGGGTGGCAACGTAAGTAGCTGTACCTGAGAAGCTGTTCATTAATTATTCCTCGCTTTCGCTGGTGAACGAATATAGCGTATTATCTAACCGAAGCGTGTTGGACTGATAAGCGCGGATGAAGTTTTCGATTACCTCATCGGTGATTTCTTCAACGTTCAGACACACATCGAGTGCAATGCCGTAATCTGCTTCGAGATCAACCTCAACGTGTTCCTGTACTTTAACCGTCTCGGTTTCTTCGATTTCGTCGATGATTTCTGTCAGCGCGGTTTCAGCTTCCTCCTCCAGTTCGGGCGATATTTTATAGTTTGCCGGGCGGTCTTCAGGCGGTACGTATTCAGGATATGTTTTCCTGATTTGCTCAACGGCCATTTCGTACACCAAACTGCTGTGGTGCAGCCGCAGCGTGTACACCAGCGCATCGAACACAACCTCCTGACCGTCATATAGGCCCGGAAATTGTATGTGTACGCATTCGCCCGTTTCCAGCACGTCCATATCGTCGTCTTCAACGTAAACAAACGACTGACCTTCCTGCCGACACTCGTCTTTCAGGGCGTTGATTTCTTCAGGGTCAAACCCCTCATTTTTGTAAGTTGCCATAGAGCAAAGGTAGCTTTTTTAGTGATGAGTGATGAACGATGAGTGATGAGTGTTTATCCTGCGCCAGCCACTCATCACTTATCGTTCATCACTCATCACTAAAATGACCGCTTCGGCCAAATCTATGGCGTCGTGCATGGGCTTAAAATCAACGGCATCGAGCGTGTCGGTGGGTTGATGAATGCGCGGCATTTGGCCGTTTTCGTCCAGCGCACAGAGGGCCAGCACCGGAATGCGGTGGCGCACAAACCACGCGCTATCAAAGTCGGCGGTATGCCAACGGCCCGTTTGGGCGCGGTTTTGGTATGCTTCGGTTTGCAGGAGCTGGCGGGCAATTTGGGTAAGTTCGTTGTTGTAGCGCAGGGTTTCGAGGGTGCCGGTTTGCTCAACAACGGTAAGTTTTCCGGCTCCGAGGGTATCGAAATTAATGGCAACCGTGCGGGCTGGGTTCCAGCTTTTCCGGTGTGCTTCAACGTAGTGGTACGCGCCAATCATCCCGGCTTCTTCGGCATCGGTCAGCACCACTTCGAGGTCGAGGTTCGGGTCGTGCCGGAGTCGGTCGGCGGTGGCAAGGGCGGCAGCAACACCCGTAGCATTATCGCTCGCGCCGTTGGTATAACCGGTCAGGAAATAACCCGCCGTGCCGGTCAGGGCCTGCAACACAAAATAGGCCATCAGCGCGTATCGGGCATACGTGATGTACGGCAACCCCGCGCCCGCAGCTTCGGCAGTGGCTACCACACCAGCCAGTGCCATCAGCATCAGCGAGATAATCAACGACGTTCGGAAACCAGCCTGTTGTTTCGGACTATACAGCAACGACACCGGTGCCGTGTCGTAATGCGCCATCAGAATCACTTTCAGCGGCTTCTCCCCTGCCATCTGTGCGGGCCAGTGCCCAATCACGTTATGGCCCGTGTGCTGCACCGGAAATCGCGTAACGAACGAATACCGCCAGTTGAAATACCGCCACGCCAGCCAGACAAAATACCACACCAACCCTACCGCCACACCCGAAACCGGCACTAACGCCAGACTGACGAGCAGGCCGCCGATGAGCCAGCCAACCACCGTTACATAGGTCCGGGGCGTTTGAAACGACTCGGTTCTGACGGCTGCGCCGAGTTCGGTCAGGTAGGTTTGCAGCAACCGGGCGGCTTCGGTGCTTTGGGGTCTGGCAGTTCCCCGATGCGGCAGACGGCACAGGTCACGCAAAAAGGATTTGGGTGAGAACATAAAGTAATTGTCGGCTAAATTCCTGTCAATCAAGAATTGACCGTAAAGTAAAAACCCGTTCGATTCAATACAAGCTTAACCTATTTTTAAAGTATACGCCACTAACATACCTATCCTATAGGCAAATTTTACAACTATGAATAAACTTTTCACTACTCTGATATGAATACTATGAAACGAACCAAATTTTTCCAAGCCTGTCTGACGGCCAGTATACTACTGGCCACTCCTTTTCGATCACTGGCCCACACCGTGCGGACGCTTAGGGTCTCGAAAGGCTTTAAAGTGGATGCGGGTAAAGACCGCTTCGACAAACCCATTTCGCTTTTGGAGGGAGATACTTTCTCAACTAAAGTGTCGACGAAGGACACCGACGGGGACCTTTATATGTTTGAATCGATTCGGGTTAAAGAAGGTGGTCCCTCACATCACGTTCATTTCGAGCAAGATGAATGGTGGTATGTATTACAAGGTCAGTTTCTGATTAAAGTAGGAGACGAGATTCACCAGGCAAAAGCGGGCGACAGCGTGTTCGGCCCCCGGAACATACCCCATAGCTTTGCTAAGGTGGGTGAAGGCGAAGGACGCCTGCTGATGTTTTTTCAGCCAGCGGGCAAAATGGAAGAATTCTTCACAAAACTTAGTGAAGGCGTGTCCAAAAACATGACTGAACCGGAACAGGATGCATTCCGAGAAGCACATGGGTTCAAGCGGGTCGGCCCACCTATCAAAAATTTTAAGAAGTGGTAAACAGGGTGGGCAGTGCTGGATAGCTGCGGCTACTTTTCATCTGTTGAAACCAGTCACCCCTCATAGCCGTTGTGCTATGGCAACGACTTGACCGTTGCTCACAACACAAACCCAATAAAACCATGCAGATTAAACGCAACGCCACCGCCAACTGGACTGGCTCGGGCAAAGACGGTAAAGGAACCATCACCACGGCCAGCACCGTACTGAACCAAACGCAGTACTCGTTCAACACCCGCTTTGCCGACGGCGTAGGCACCAACCCCGAAGAACTAATTGCCGCTGCTCACGCGGGCTGCTTTGCCATGAAGTTGGCGTTCAACCTGCAAGGGGCCGGTTTCACACCCGACTCACTCGACGCCCAGGCCACCGTTACGCTCGACACCGACAGCGGCTCGGTTACGGCCTCGCACATTGTGCTGAAAGCCAGCATCCCCAACATCGACAAAGCCAAATTTGACGAACTGGTAGCCGACGCCGAAGCCAACTGCCCCATCTCCAAATTGCTGAACGCGCAGATTAGCGTTGACGCTACGCTGGCGTAGGGAACAGTCTTAAACTGTGATTCGTCGGATTATACTGATTTACTGTGATTCCGCCTTCGGCAATGAATTTATAGAAATCAGAGTCGGTCAGCCAAATCCGACGAATCTGAGTCCTACTTCACAAACAACAACTCGCGGTACTTGATTAGCGGCCAGTCTTCGTCGTCAACGATTTGCTCAAGTTTATCGACCTCATAACGAATTATGTCGAAATGGTCTTTCACGTCGGTTGCGTAGAGCCGGGCGCGGTCGGCAGTATCTTCCACGTTGTTGGCTCGTTTGCGGGCTTCGATCATCGACTCGGTTTGCCGCTTGATCACAATGACCCGGCTCGAAATTTCGCGCAGAATATCTTTAATCGGCTCGGCTTCGGCAATCATACCTAATTCAACCAGATTACGGGCCGTTTGCGAGAGTTTATGCTGGTACTTCAGGGCCGTTGAAACCACGTGATTCATGGCTAAGTCGCCCATCACCCGCGACTCAATCTGCACGGTTTTGATATATTTCTCCAATTCAATTTCATACCGCGATTCAACTTCGGCATGGCTCATGACACCTGTTCGCTCAAACAGGGCCAGCGATTCGGGCTGTACGTACACAGCCAGCGCATCGGGCGATGACTTGATGTTCGACAGGCCGCGCCGGGCCGCTTCTTCTACCCATTCGTCTGAGTAGCCGTTGCCTTCAAACAGAATCCGCTTTGCCTGGGCGTAGTACTCTTTCAGGATGTCGACAATGGCGAGTTCTTTCTTCTCGCCCCGCGCCAGGCGGTTGTCGAGATCGGTTTTGAACTGATTGAGTTGGTTTGCCACAATGGTGTTCAGCACGGTCATGGTTGAGGCCGAGTTGGCCGAACTGCCCACTGCCCGGAACTCGAATTTGTTGCCCGTGAAGGCAAACGGCGAGGTGCGGTTGCGGTCGGTATTGTCGCGCATCAGGCTCGGAATGCGCGTTAGGCCGAGTTTGTAATACACGTTGTCGCCTTTGTTAAGCAGGATTTCGCTCTTGGTTTCCAGGTCGCCTAATGCCTTCGTTAGTGTATCGCCCAGAAAAATCGACATAATAGCAGGCGGAGCTTCGTTGGCCCCCAGCCGATACTCGTTCCCTGCCGAGGCAATGCTGGCCCGCAACAAATCGGCGTTGTCGTGAACGGCTTTCACGACATTCACCAAAAACGTCAGAAAACGCAGATTTTCTTTGGGTTTGGTGGTCGGGGCCAGCAGATTGACGCCCGTATTAGTGCCCATGCTCCAGTTGTTGTGCTTACCGGAGCCGTTGATACCCGCAAACGGCTTCTCGTGGAAGAGTACTTTCAGGTTATGCCGCTCGGCAATTTTCTCCATCAAATCCATCAGCAGGGCGTTGTGGTCGATAGCGAGGTTCACCTCTTCAAACGTCGGCGCGACTTCAAACTGCCCCGGTGCCACTTCGTTGTGCCGCGTTCGGACGGGCATACCGAGTTTCATGGACTCGAATTCGAAATCGACCATGAACGCATTGACGCGGGGCGGAATGGAGCCAAAATAATGGTCTTCGAGTTGCTGCCCCCGCGCAGGCTGATGCCCGAACACGGTGCGACCCGCCAGCACCAGATCGGGCCGGGCGTAGAACAGGGCGCGGTCCACCACAAAATACTCCTGCTCCGGGCCGAGTGTGGGCGTCACTTTCGTGATGCTCCGGTCGAAGAACTGGCATACCGACGTAGCAGCCCGGTCGAGCGCGTTGAGCGACTTCAGCAGGGGCGTTTTATAATCGAGAGCCTCACCGGTGTAGCTGATGAATACAGACGGTATGCAGAGCGTTTTGCCGCCCGCGCCGTTATCCATCAGAAATGCGGGCGACGAAGGGTCCCAGCCAGTGTAGCCGCGAGCCTCGAAGGTATTCCGCAGCCCCCCGCTCGGAAACGACGATGCGTCGGGTTCCTGCTGCACGAGTGCGCTGCCTTTGAACTTCTCCATTGCCTTGCCATCGGACGTAATGTCGAAGAAGGCGTCGTGTTTTTCGGCGGTTTCGCCCGTCAGTGGCTGAAACCAGTGGGTGTAGTGCGTGGCCCCTTTCGAGGTCGCCCACGACTTCATGGCCCCGGCTACCTCATCGGCGATGCTGCGGTCGATGGTGCCGTTGGTCTGAATGGCTTCTGTAACTTTTATGTAGGCTTCGGGCGAAAGTAAGGCCCGCATTACTTCGTTGTTGAACGTATTGGAGCCAAAAAAATCGGCAACTCGGTCGGCGGGGGCAGCAACGGCAACGGCCTGACGGCTTTGGGCAATTTCAAGAGCTTTGAATCGAAACTTCGACATAACAACAAGTTAGGTGGTTTGGGAATGAAATGGTTACTCAAACATACGTGCCAGCCGGGACAAACAAAAAACCGCCCCCTTTCGAGAGCGGTTTTTTATATTCTATTTACAGTATACGCCTTACGCGGCTACTAACTCGCTGGCTGATTTCACGGTTTTGATAATCCGGGCCGCTACTTTGTACGGATCGGCAGCCGAGTTGGGCCGACGGTCTTCGAGCCAGCCTTTCCAGCCGCGCTCTACCGTAGCAATAGGAATACGAATCGACGCGCCCCGGTCCGAAATACCATACGAGAACTGGTCGATTGACTGGGTTTCATGCTTTCCGGTCAGACGGAGGTGGTTGTCGGCACCGTAAACGGCGATGTGTTCTTTCACTACCGGCGCAAATGACTGACAGATAGCGTCGTACACGTCTTTGCTGCCTGCCGTGCGGAGGGCCGTATTCGAGAAGTTGGCGTGCATGCCCGAACCGTTCCAGTCGGCATCGACGCCGAGCGGCTTGCAGTGCCAGTTGATGGCAACGTCGTAGCTTTCGCCGATGCGCTCCAGCAGGTAGCGGGCCACCCAAATCTGATCGCCGGCTTCCTGAGCACCTTTGGCAAAAATCTGGAATTCCCATTGGCCGGGAGCTACTTCGGCATTGATACCTTCTACGTTCAGACCGGCATCGAGACACACGTCGAGGTGTTCTTCGATGATGTTACGGCCAAACGCATTTTTCGCCCCTACCGAGCAGTAGTAAGGTCCTTGCGGAGCCGGTTCGCCTTCGGCAGGGAAGCCCAGCGGCTTGTTGGTTTCGGGGTCCCAGAGGAAGTATTCCTGCTCAAAACCGAACCAGAAGTCATTATCGTCATCGTCGATGGTAGCGCGGCCATTGGTCTCGTGGGGTGTTCCGTCGGCGTTCAACACTTCGCACATAACTAAGTAGCCATTTTTACGCTGCGGATCAGGGCAGATAAAAACCGGCTTCAACAGACAGTCTGACGAGCCGCCCGGTGCCTGCTCGGTCGATGAGCCATCAAACGACCACATCGGGCAATCTTCGAGTTTGCCAGAGAAATCGCCTTCAATCTTAGTTTTGGAACGCAGACTTTGGGTGGGCTTGTAGCCATCGAGCCAAATGTACTCTAACTTCGACTTTGCCATAATTACTGGTGGATTGAATTGGAATTGGGTTTTGTTCAATATGATTGACAAATATATAGAGTGTTTGGCATAACATTAAAAGGTGTTTTAGGGTTTTAACCATATTTTTAATGGTTTTTACGGAAATGTTATAATAAAAATTTGCTTAGTGCATAATTCCACAATATTACCAGTATGTTATCCGCTAATTAATTTATTCGACTGATTCGCCAGTCAAATACCTATCTTATGGCCACATTGGTTTAAAACAAAACAGAAATCGCGCCAATCAATACATTAATTGACGAAAACAATTGTTTCATGCGAATCAGGTCTGCGTGCCGAGTCGGGCAAGTGTAGCGGAACCCGTAGCCCCGTTTTTTTGTACTTTTGCAGGATATTTGCCTGATCGTGAAAAAAGTAGCTTTCTATACACTCGGCTGTAAACTGAACTTTTCCGAAACGTCGACCCTTGCCCGCCTGATGGAGCAGCAGGGCTACGAGCGCGTGGAGTTCAACCAGCAGCCCGATATTTTTATCATCAACACCTGCTCTGTGACCGACAACGCCGACAAAAAATGCCGGAAAATTGTTCGGGAAGCGCAGAAGATTAATCCCGATGGCTACGTAGCCATTCTGGGTTGTTATGCCCAACTGAAGCCGCAGGAAATTGCGGAGATTCCGGGCGTTGATGCGGTGTTGGGAGCCGCCGAAAAATTCCGGCTGCACGAGTTGATGCCAACGTTCGAGAAAGTGCCGACCGGCCAGCCCGCGCAGGTGTTCAACTCGCCCATCGAACACGCCATTGATTATCACGCCAGCTACTCGCTTAACGACCGCACCCGCACGTTCCTGAAAGTGCAGGACGGCTGCGATTACCCCTGTGCCTATTGTACAATTCCGCTGGCTCGGGGCAAAAGCCGTTCCGATACGGTTGCCAACGTCGTGGCAGCCGCCCGCGAAATTGCAGCTCGTGGGCGGTCCGCCGGTGCGGTAAAGGAAATTGTACTCACGGGCGTTAACATTGGCGATTTTGGCCTGATTAATGGCGAAAGACAGGAAACGTTTTTTGACCTGATTCGGGCTTTAGACGACGTACAGGGCATTGAACGGTTCCGCATTTCGAGCATTGAGCCAAATTTGCTCACCGACGAAATCATTGCCTTTGTGGCGCAATCGAAGCGATTTGTGCCGCATTTTCATGTGCCGCTACAATCAGGTAGCAATAAAGTGCTGAGCCTGATGCGCCGACGCTACAAACGCGAACTCTACGCCGAGCGCGTTGCCAAAATCAAGGAACTGATGCCTCATGCCTGCATTGGCGTTGATGTGATTGTGGGCCACCCCGGCGAAACAAACGAGCTTTTCTTAGAAACATACCAGTTCCTGAACGAACTACCCGTATCGTATCTGCACGTGTTTACCTACTCCGAACGTGCCAACACAACCGCCCTGACTATCAAGCCCGTTGTACCCGGCAACGTCCGTGCGGACCGCAGTAAAATGCTGCACATCTTATCGGACAAAAAACGCCGGGCCTTCTACGAATCGCAGGTAGGCCGCGACGCCGTTGTGCTGTTTGAAGAGGATATTCAGGACGGCGAGCGTCGCACCGGATTGATGCAGGGTTTCACCGAAAACTACGTTCGTGTGGTTGCCAAATACGACCCGTTGCTTATTAATGAAACCCTACCCGTGCATCTGTCGGCAGTAAACGCCGATGGGCTAATGGAAGTGGAAGAACTGCACCCCACCCCAACCCCTCCCCGTTAGGGAGGGGCTTATCCACTGCTGTTCGGGACTTGAGTCCCGAACCGTTTGATTGCGGACATTCGTCCGCCCACGAACGGGTGAATACCCGTTGTTAACAGGTTCAGGATACACATCCTGAACAGCCTCTCAAGTAAGCCCCTCCCTAACGGGGAGGGGTTGGGGTGGGGTTTTCAATACCCGCCAAAGTACTTCCTTGCCCCCCATTCGATGGCGGCTAAGGCCAGCACGGCGAAGAAAAGCCACCGCCAGTTAATAAGTTCATTCATTTCTTCGGTACTCGTCAGGCGGGCGGGGCGGGGCTTCTCGGTCAGGTTTTTGACTAACGCATCAACCGCGTTGGCTTTATAAAACTGCCCGCCCGTTTGCCCGGAAAGTTGCCGTAAAAGCCCGTGGTCGGCAGTGGTGTTCAGGGCTTCGAGTTGCAGGTCACGCACTACAAACTGCCCCGACGATTGCTCGGCGCGGTTGTTGACGGTCACAGCCGCCCGAAATCGGTACGCGCCCTGCGGCAGTCGGCTGATTTCGAACCGGCTGTTGGCTTCGGTGGGCGTGTAGGTAAATGTCCGCACGATGCCCTTCTCATCGGTCAGGTCGAGTCGCACGAGTTTGTCGTACAGCCGTTCGTAGATGTCGTTGTAGAGTTCGGTCTCGAAAATGACTTTCTCACCCGCAACGAACTCATTCCGAATTGGATACACGCGCAGTTTGCGCCGATCTTCTTTGACCGAAATCAGTTGCACGACTTTCTGAAATAGCTCATCGACCACGTCCTGTTTGTCGGTCAGGGCGTATTCTTCGAGCCGCCACTGCCAAAGTCCCTCACCTGCCAGCACGGCGGTTTTGCGGGGGCCAGTTACGTTCAAGGCCAGCAGCGGTTTGGTAGTGCGAACACTGCCCACCTGCTGCCACAGCACGACATCGCTGCCGGGCTGTAGGCGAAAATCGCCGTAGGGAGCCAGCAGGGGTGGTAGTTTGGTGAGGATTTCGAGCCGGGCGGGATCGAGGTTGAGTTGCTTAAATTCGGGGTTGAACACGCCCGTTACCCTGTCTCCCTGATTGGTCTGCTGAGCAATCTGCACCACCGGGTTCGAGGTGTTGAACGCTCCTATTGCCGACTGATTGCCCAGCACAAACAGCACGGGTGTATTTTTAGCCAGATACTTCTGCATCTGAGCAATGCCCACGCCCCCGTTATCGGGAATCTGGTGCAGAATAATCAGGTCGTAAGCTTTGTCGGCAGGAACGGCATCGGGCGGAGTGCCGGTCAACATACGAATATCGACTTCGTAGTTCTGATTCTTCTCTAAGATAGACCGGATGGCCTTCAGGTCGGGATGTGGGGCGAGGGCAAGCAGTAATACTTTTTCTTTCCCGTCGATTACGTCGATATACACGTCCTGCCGGTTGTTGCGGGTGCTGAACTCGCCCGGCTGCGGTAGCACTTCTACCTCGTAATGCTGAACGCCTTTTTGCGTAGCCGTTGTCTGAAACGTAGTCTGAGCAAAGCGGGATGCCGGACCAGCATCGGCTTTCGTAAAGTTCACCAACTGCCGACCCAGTTCGCGCCCGCCCTGCCGTAGCACAACGGTTGCGCTGCGTCCCTGAAACCCGTTACTCACGATTTCGGCCTGTACCGGAAACTGATTGCCGAGGTAAGCGATGCGGTTGGCAACCACGCCTTTCAGCAAAATATCGCGCTTCGGAATGGTGTCGCCCAGCCCGATGGTATGCACGGCAAACGGGTACTGACCAAACGTAGGCGATAAACCCTGATTGAAAATACCATCTGATACCAGCACCACGTCGGTCAGGTTACGGCCTTCGTAGTCGGCCCGCACAGCCGCCAGCAGCCCCGACAGGTCGGTGGTACGGCGGGTAAACGGAATCTGCGTGAGGTCGGCTCCGGCGTCGAGTGCTGCCGTATCGCCCAGCGTTCGTACCGATACGTCGAGACCTTTTTCGGCCAGCCGGTCGCGCAGTTGTTGCAGCCCCGCCAGCGATTGATTGAGGGCCGGGCGTCCGGCTGCCGCCACCGATTCGGAGTTATCGACGGCCAGCACGACCTTCGGCTTTTCGGTGAGCGTTCGGGTACTGCGAATGAGCGGATTGAGTAGCAGAAAGCACAGCAGAGTAACCACCACAAACCGCACAGCCGCCAGCATATAGGCCGTTCGTTTATCGAATCCGCCCACCGTTGTTCCACTGCCCGAACCCGATTGGCCCGACCGAACAAAGCGCGGCAACGCCACTCCAGGCCGGGCCAATCCAGGCCGGGGCTGATACAGCGCAAACGCATAAGCGGCACCAACCAGTAAACAAACCAAAATCCACCAGGGCGAGGATTGAAAAACGAAATTCATAATTTAGTGATGAACGATGAGTGATGAACGATGAGTGATGAGCAGTGCTGTATGCGCCAGCTACTCATCACTCATCGTTCATCACTCATCACTATGTGAGCATTCCGCCATCGACCTGCAACACTTGGCCGGTGATGTAGCGGGAGAGATCGGAAGCTAAGAAAACGGCGCAGTCGGCAACTTCGTCGGGTTGGCCCCCGCGTTTCATCGGAATCTGTTGCTTCCATTCGTCAATGGCTTTTTCATTGATTTCGCCGGTCATTTCGGTTTCGATAAAGCCCGGTGCAATGGCATTGGAGCGGATGTTTCGCGAGCCAAGTTCCAGTGCCACCGACTTGGTGAAACCGATAATACCCGCTTTAGAAGCCGCGTAATTGGCCTGCCCCGCGTTGCCGCGAATACCAACCACCGACGTCAGGTTGATAATCGACCCGGCTTTGGCTTTCATCATCGGTTTGATGGCCGCCTTAGTCAGGTTGAAGACCGACTTTAAGTTAACGTTGATAACGGCGTCCCATTGTTCTTCCGTCATTCGCATCAGCAGACCATCTTTGGTAATACCGGCGTTATTGATAAGCACGTCGAGTTTGCCGAAGTCGGCTACGACCTGCGTAATAAGGTCTTCGGCGGCTTTATGGTCGGAGGCATCGGAGCGGTAGCCTTTTGCCTGACCACCAAACGACCGGAGTTCTTCTTCGAGTGCCTGCCCTTTTTCAACGCTCGACAAGTAGGTAAACGCTACAGTGGACCCTTCCTGCGCGAATTTCTGCGCCATTGCCCGGCCAATCCCGCGCGACGCCCCCGTAATCAGGGCAACTTTTCCTTTCAGTAAATCCATTTTTTGGTTAGTGAAAAATGCTAAGTGAAAAATGAAAAGTGGTTTGCTGTGAATGATACCGAGCGGTCATTTTTCACTATTCACTTTTCATTTTTCACTTTTTTTGCGGTCAAAAATAGCGGTTTGGGGGCAAACGCCAACATTAGCGGGGGCGGTTCAGCACGTAACGCAGGGTAAAAATTCCCTGATCCTGTTTTTCTACAGACAGACAATAACCCAGTTGTACTGCGTAACTTTCTGCCACTTTACGACTATGCTATTTCACGCTATGAATCGCTTATTTCTATTCATCACCAGTTTGGCTCTGACAACCAGCCTGTTTGCGCAGAAAATACACGCCCATAACGACTACGCACAACCGCAGCCATTTCTAAACGCCTACGAGCAACGCGCCGATTATATCGAAGCCGACGTGTGGTTACAGGATGGCAAACTCGTGGTCTCGCACGATAAGCCGCAAGCCAACGCCCCCACGCTCGACTCACTCTACCTGCGCCCGATTGCCCAACGGTTCAAACAATACAACGACAAAGTCAGCCCCGACCGGACGTATACCTTCGCGCTCATGATCGACGTGAAAGACAACCCCGCCGACGTACTGCCCAAACTAATTACGGCTTTGCAGGAGAATATCGGCTGTTTCAACCGGTCGGCCAACCCGAAGGCTATCCAGGTGATTGTTAGCGGCAACCGCCCTAAAGTGGAGACCTACTTAGATTACCCGCTATTGCTGCAATTCGACGGGCGGCCCAACGAAATTTATGATAAAGAAACGCTCCAACGGGTGGCTCTCATCAGCGATAATTTCCGGGGCTACAGCCGCTGGGACGGCACCGGCGACCTGCCCGACCTCGACCGCGAAAAGCTCAAACGCGTAATCAAACGCGCCCACAACGACGATAAGCCCATCCGGTTCTGGGCCATTCCCGACACGCCCAACGCCTGGAAACAGTTCAAAAAATTAGGCGTCGATATCATCAATACCGACAAAGTAGCCGAAGCCGTGCAGGCTATGCGTTGATGTTACACCCTCGGCCACCACATTCCCATTGTCGCACCCATTACGCCGATAGCCGTAACGACGGTGCAAAGCGCAATCACGATTGTTGTAGCCAACGTAAGCATCCGGCTTTGCCTGCGCTGGGCGTAGAAGTATAACTCCAGCACCAGCAGCGAGAGCGGCATAAGGTACGTAACGAGCGACAGCACCGTTAGAAACGGCCCCGTGAACGTTTTGTAATCGAACCCTACCGGACCACGGTTTATCAATAGCCAGGCCATCAGCCCGACGCGGAAAAACCACACGCCATTCACAACCATAAACAGCCGCAAAGTCCAGAGCCGGTGCCGGTCAAACTGACGGGCTTTGGCATACCGGACCGAGAGCAGCGCAAATGAAATGATGTAGAGAGCCTGTATGCTGTTGCTCACGTGCATGAATGTATCGCCTACCGTGCCCCGCGTCCAGATAAGCACAACCCCGGCTGTACTCACAACGATAGCGGTTAGTACGTAGAGTTTTCCAAGCCGGCGGTGAAACGTGCGGAAGCGGTCGCGCACGACGGGCATCAATTGCAACGGCCCGCCGATGACCAGAATAGCCGCCAGCAGTATATGTATTCCGATGAGCAGATTACCAGACCAGTCGCCTGCTACGTAGCCACGCGGCAATACCTTGTTCCACCGCTCGAAGTCGCCCGCGAGGGTGCTACGTCCGTAGAAGAAGAGAATATACGCGCCGAATAGCCATTGACCGACGGTGGCGACCACAAACCATGTAGTAGCGGCAATAGTCAGGGGTTTGCTGGAATGAGGAGCTTTTACAGATTGAGCAGAAAGGACATCCGTTATCATAGCCGAAAGGGGTTTTGTTCGGCTCTAAAGTAGCGCACGTCCGTAGCGGGGGGCTTAGACAAATGTCCAATCAGGATGAGCGGTCATACAACGCGCTGAACGTCATGTCGTACTCTCCCGGCGCAATCGGCTCAGATGCCGCTGCGTAATGCCCAGATACGACGCTACATAGCCCAGCGGCACGTGCCGGATGATGCCCGGCTTCTCACGCAGGAACCTCCGGTAGCGTTCTTCGGCGGTGAGCGTTGCCATGTCGGTGATGCGTTGTTTATCTTCCTGAAGGTGACGTTGCAGAATCTGGATGGTATAATCTTTCTGCGTTTGGCTGCGTTCGGCAGTTCGGTCTACGTCGTCGCGGCTGATGCGGAGCAGTTCGCAGTCGGTGATGCAGTGCAAATTTTCGTTCGATACGCTGCGGTGCATAAAGTGAAAATACGACGTAAAGAAGCGGGGACCGTCGTTGAGGTCGGTGGTAACCTGGTTCCCGTCAGCGTCGTGGTAGAAGTTGCGCATATAGCCCGACACGATGAAATTGTGATGCTGCGGCACCGCTCCGGCAGCCTCAAGAATCGTATCTTTCGGCACAAACACGGGCTGAAACGTTTGCCGAATGCTGGCTTTGTCGGAGTCGGGCAGTGTCAGGATCTGCGCTACATAGTCGAAGAACGTCTGGTAATAGTGTTCCATAGGGCGGGGCGTTACGTTGCCAGGCCACTAAAATACAACGGTTTAGCTCTCACTCAAACCATGACCATAAGCCCCCGAAAACTCTTTCTGATCGATGGCATCGGCGCGTTGATGTCGGCTTTCTTAGTGGGGATCGTCCTCGCTACGTTCGAGCCCGTCTTCGGGATGCCGCGAACAGCAACGTATTGGCTGGCCCTCCTACCCTGTCTGTTTGCCTTCTACTCCTTTACGTGCTCCTGCTGGTCAAACAAAGCTGGAAACCCTATCTGCGCCTGATTGCTATTGCCAACCTGCTTTACTGCGGACTGACAGCGGGTTTGATGATCTATTTTTACCAACGCTTAACCGTTTGGGGTTTAGCCTATTTCGTTGCCGAGATTATCGTGGTCGCTGGCCTGGCGTTGGTTGAGCTGAAAACGGCTGTTAACTTACCTCCTCACGGCAAGTAAACTCCCCTACTTTGCGTCTTACTACTATCAGCGTTGACTATTACTCTGATGGATAATCCACAATTGAAAAAAGCCCCGCTCGTGTACGATGTCGCTATCGTTGGTTCGGGAGCAGGCGGAGGTATGGCCGCCTATATGCTGGCAAAAGCCGGGGCAAAAGTCGTGCTGCTCGAAGCGGGCGGCTACTATGACCCCGCCGACCCCAAATACATTACGCAAATGAAATGGCCCTGGGAGTCGCCCCGGCGCGGAGCCGCTACAGAGTTCCGGTCGGGTGGTGATTTCGACGCGGCCTGGGGCGGCTGGGCCATCGACGGCGAACCCTATTCATCGAAAGACGGCACCGAATTTCACTGGTTTCGGTCACGGATGCTGGGTGGGCGCACCAACCACTGGGGGCGCATCTCCCTGCGCTTCGGTCCCGACGACTTCCGGCGCAAATCCATGACCGGCGTGGGCGAAGACTGGCCCATCGGCTACGACGACATCAAACCCTTCTACGACCGGGTCGATAAACTGATCGGCGTGTTTGGCTCGGTAGAGAATTTCCCCAACGAACCCGACGGTATTTTTCTACCCCCGCCCAAGCCTCGTCTGCACGAGCTGATGATTCGGAAAGGGGCCACGAGCATTGGCATCCCGGTGATTCCCTCGCGGCTGAGCATTCTGACGAAACCCGTAAACAACGAGCGGGGGCAGTGTTTCTATTGTCGGCAGTGCAACCGGGGCTGTCAGGCATACGCCGATTTTTCGTCGTCGTCGGTATTGTGTATTCCGGCGGTAAAAACCGGCAACGTCACGCTCATCAACGGTGCGATGGCCCGCGAAGTGCTGACCGATCCGCAAACGGGTTTAGCTACGGGCGTGAGCTACGTAGACACGCGCACGTTGCAGGAAATTACGGTGCGGGCCAAAGCCGTGATGCTCGGCGCAAGTGCCTGCGAATCGGCCCGAATTCTGCTCAACTCTAAATCGAGTCGCTTCCCCAACGGCCTTGCCAACAGCAGTGGCGTAGTCGGCAAATACCTGAACGACTCTACCGGAGCCAGCCGGTCGGCGTTTGTACCGGCCCTGATGGACCGCAAACGCTACAATGAAGACGGCGTGGGCGGAATGCACGTGTTCACGCCCTGGTGGTTAGATAACAGCAAGTTAGACTTCCCACGCGGCTACCACATCGAGTACGGCGGGGGCATGGGAATGCCCGGTTATGGTTTCGGCGGGGGCATTGAAGCGATGCATAGATTAGTGCCGGGCCGCGACGGAAAAATGAAGCAGCCGGGTGGCTACGGTGCCGGTTTCAAAGACGACCAACGCCGGTTCTACGGCGCGTACATCAGCATGTCGGGGCGCGGTGAGCCGGTGCCGCTCGAAAGCAACTACTGCGAAATCGACCCCGATAAGGTTGATAAATACGGCATTCCGGTACTACGGTTCCGCTACAAGTGGTCTGATTATGAGGTGAAGCAGGCCAAACACATGCAGGACACCTTTGAGGAAATCATTCACGCGATGGGCGGTATCGCGCTCGGCCCCAAACCCGGCCCCGACGATGCCCACGGCTACGGATTAGCCGCGCCCGGCAGAATCATCCACGAAGTCGGCACCGTTCGCATGGGCAACGACCCCAAAACCTCGGCCTTGAACAAGTATCAGCAGGCCCACGAGGTCAAAAACCTGTTCGTCGTCGATGCGGCCCCGTTCCCATCACAGGGCGACAAAAACGTAACCTGGACCATCTTAGCCTCCGCCATGCGCACGTCAGAATATTTTATTGAGCAGGTGAAGCAGAAGAGTTTGTGAGGTAGTGGCGGGTGAGCGCAATATAGTGTTGCGGCTCCTTTTTTTTCCTATTTTTGTTTGTAAGCAAACAGACGGCAATGGTTATCATTGACGAATAAGCGATTGCTACCATCTGTAGTGCTGAGGAAAAACTGCGTCAATATGAGCGTCAATCTGCAATTCAATACAAGTCTGACTGTCGCTGAGCTGGCGGGTATTCTACGTAGTCAGTTACAGCCGCAGGAACGGCAGGAATTGGTTTCGCTACTCCTTGCAGACGATGCTCCGGTCACGAAAGAGCAACTAAAAGCCGATTTACAGGAAGCGATTGAGGAGGTTAATCTGTATAAGCGGGGTAGAAAACAATTGCGCTCGGCCTGGGAGGTATTGAATGAATTATAGCATTCTAAGCACCGAAAAGTTCGATAAGCTACTCAAGCGATTAGCCAGGAAACACCCTTCCATCAAATCCGATTTAACCGCTCTACTTACATCTTTACAGACTGACCCCACGCAGGGCGCATCGTTGGGACGTAATTGCTATAAGGTAAGGCTTGCAATTAAAAGCAAAGCCAAAGGGAAAAGTGGGGGTGCCAGGGTAATTACACATTTGCATATCTCCGAAACAACCGTCATTCTGCTGACTATTTACGACAAAGCCGAAAAAGAAGACCTGACTCCGAACGAATTGGAAGAATTACTGGCAGCACTTGCGCTTTGACAGACAGCAACGTGATGATAATTGATACCAAAGATGAGGTGAAAAACCTGTTCGTGGTCGATGCGGCCCCGTTCCCCTCACAAGGCGACAAAAACGTAACCTGGACGATTTTGGCCTCCGCCATGCGCACGTCAGAGTATTTTATTGAGCAGGTGAAGCAGAAGAGTTTGTAGGTGAAGCCAGCGTTCCAACCACTTAATCTAATTAAGCTTGGCGACAGCATTTTGTAATTAAGTCAGTTTGCGTGTAATTGTGTATTGAGTCAAAGAGTCCAAGTAGCACTTCAAATTCCGAACTGCGAACGACGGAAGATATGGTTCGCGAGAGCAGCTTTGGGCTTCATGGTTCGGGTTTCGGGCGACACTACAAACGCCCCGGTTAGGACAATTGGACAAAAAGGTAAACTGTATGAATAAAGAAACAAAAACGGTTGACGATTACATTGCCAGTTTCTCGGAAGAAGTCAGAGAGAGACTTCAACGTATTCGTCAGCTAATAAAAGACAATGCCCCACAAGCTAAGGAAAGCGTTGCCTACGGGATAGCTGCCTACAAGATTAACAAAAAACCGTTGGTCTATTTCGGTGGCTTCAATAACCATACAAGTTTTCATGCCACTCCCGTCGGCCACGAGCAGTTTAGAGATAAGCTTTCTGTTTATAAGCAAGGTAAAGGTTCTGTGCAGTTTCCACATACCCAGCCTTTGCCAGTGGAATTGATTGTTGAAATCATAAAATTTAGAGTGGCAGAAAACACCTGAAGCGGTTTTCATTTTTGGTATTTTGCTCCTCATGGGCGGCTGTCTGGCGACGGGCCGTACATGCTGTTGTTTCTAATACCTTTGTCGGATGGAGACAGGCATTTACATTCCCATCATTTCAGACTATGGCTTCAAAGCCACCTTCGGTAACGAAGCCGACAGTTTATTCCTTCGCACGGCGTTACAGGCACTCATCAAGTTGGAAACGCCCATCCGGGCGGTACATTTTGATAAGAATGCGTTTGACGCTTTGACTGTTGATAGTCGAAGCGGCATTTTTGATGTCTCTCGTACCGATGAGCAGGGCAATCACTTCATCGTGGAGATGCCAGTTGGGACAGGCTCCGCACTTTGTACAGCGGATGAAATTCTATGCCCTGCACAAGTTTAATACAGTTGTAGAACGGGGAGAATTTGATTATGCCAATCTGCCTAAAATTTATGCTATTGCTCTATTGGAAAGGAACATTTTGGCGACGGCTCAATATCATACCATCGCTAATCTGCGAAGCGAACACAGTGAAATCATTGACAGCCAAATGACCGCAACGGCGGACCGTGTTCATCATCGTAGAATTGGCTAAATTTACGAAGCGGGTAGCCGAAATTGAGACTGATTTAGAAAAGCTTGTTTTTACGATGAAGACACTTCACACGACCGAACCTACGCAATATCCCGCTTTCTGGAACGAAGAATGGTTACGTCGGGCTATTGACGAGTTGGATACGCGGAAGATGACCCCGGAGGAGCGGGCGCATTTTGCCCGCGTGACAGCGGCCAACGCCGAAGCGGTCAAAGCTGAAAAGCAAAAAATTCGAGAAGCTGTAGAGCAAAAAGAAATAGAAACTGTCACCAGAGCATTAAAACGCGGCAAACTCACAATCGAAGAAATTGCTGAAGACAGCGGAGTTAGCGTTGATTTCGTTCTTGAAATTCAGCATCGGTTAACCCAAAACCCGTAAGGCAGCTTTCCGTCGATAAGGAGCACGTCCCGAAGGAGCGTCTGCATTTCAACCGTTCATGTGTGTAAAAGCTCGTTCTTCGCCATAAGGCCCCTGGGCCGTTGGGACGTACAAATTAGCGCAAACTTCACGTACTCCAAACCAAAACAGCCGAACGTCTCCGCTCGGCTGTCTTTGTATGTAGGCGATAGCAACTCTACAACTATCTGACCTTACAACTTTATAACTTCCTATTCTACTACCGCTTCGGGCTTCTTCACCGTGATGGTGAGCGTTTCGCCTTCGCCAGCGTAATCGGCCAGGATTACATCGCCTTCCTTCAGTTCGCCTTTCAGGATTTCTTCAGCAACGGGGTCTTCGAGATAACGCTGAATGGCGCGGCTCAACGGACGGGCACCGTACTGCTGATCGTAGCCCTTCTCCGACAGAAAGTCTTTCGCTTTGTCGGTCAGTTCCACGTTGTAGCCCAAGCTCGTAATGCGGCCCAGCAACTTATTCAGCATCAGGTCAATGATCTTGTGCAGGTCTTCGCGTTGCAGCGAGTTGAACACAATCACATCGTCTAAGCGGTTGAGGAACTCCGGCGAGAATGCCTTCCGCAGCGCACTCTGAATCGTGCTTTTCATCAACTCATCCTGACTTTCAGCCGATTTTTTGGTCGCGAAACCAATGCCCGCACCGAAGTCTTTCAGGTCGCGAACACCAATGTTCGAGGTCATGATGATGATGGTGTTGCGGAAGTCGACCCGGCGACCTAAGCCGTCGGTCAGAATGCCGTCGTCCAGCACTTGCAGCAGGATGTTGAACACGTCGGGGTGCGCTTTTTCGATTTCATCGAGCAGCACTACGCTGTATGGCTTTCGGCGAATTTTCTCGGTCAGTTGGCCGCCTTCTTCGTAGCCGACGTAGCCCGGAGGAGCACCCACCAACCGGCTCACGCTGAACTTCTCCATGTATTCCGACATGTCGATACGTACCAGCGCATCGTCTTTATCGAAGAGGTAGGTTGCCAGCACTTTCGCCAGTTCGGTTTTGCCCACGCCCGTGGGGCCGAGGAAGATAAACGAACCAATCGGCTTTTTGGGGTCTTTCAGGCCCACGCGGGTCCGCTGAATGGCTTTCACCAGCTTTTCGATAGCAGACTCCTGCCCAATAACCCGACCCTTTAGTTCCTCGCCCATGTTGACGAGTTTCTTGCCTTCGTCGTTCGAGACGCTCGTTACCGGAATACCCGTCATCATTGCCACTACTTCGGCAACGTTGTCTTCTGTAACCGTGTACCGACGCTTCTTGGTATCTTCTTCCCACGCCTGTTTAGCGCGTTCGAGCTGGTCGATGAGTCGTTTTTCCTTGTCGCGGAGTTGAGCCGCTTCTTCGTACTTCTGACTCTTGACAACCTGGTTTTTCTCTTTCTTGATATTCTCGATCTGCTCTTCCAGCTTCAGAATGTCTTCTGGAACTGTGATGTTCGAGATGTGGACGCGGGCACCTACTTCGTCCATCACGTCGATGGCCTTATCGGGCAGGAACCGATCCGAGATATACCGCTCCGACAGCTTCACCGCAGCTTCGATGGCTTCTTTAGTGTAGTTGACGTGGTGGTGATCTTCGTACTTATCCTTGATGTTGTTCAGGATTTCGATGGTTTCGTCAATCGATGTAGCATCGACCATTACCATCTGGAATCGACGGGCCAATGCACCGTCTTTCTCAATATACTGGCGGTATTCGTCCAGCGTAGTAGCCCCGATGCATTGAATGTCGCCACGGGCCAATGCTGGTTTGAACATGTTCGAGGCATCGAGCGAACCCGACGCGCCACCCGCCCCAACGATGGTATGCAACTCATCGATGAACAGAATCACTTCGGGCGATTTTTCCAGCTCGTTCATCACGGCCTTCATACGCTCCTCAAACTGACCCCGGTATTTTGTACCGGCCACAAGCGATGCCAGATCGAGCGTAACGACACGCTTGCCGAACAGCACCCGCGACACTTTTTTCTGCACAATCCGCAGCGCAAGCCCTTCAGCGATGGCGGTTTTACCGACGCCCGGCTCACCGATCAGAATCGGGTTATTTTTCTTCCGGCGGCTCAGAATCTGGGCCACGCGCTCAATTTCTTTCTCGCGACCAACAATGGGGTCGAGCTTGCCTACTTCGGCGAGTTTGGTGAGGTCACGACCAAAGTTGTCGAGTACGGGCGTCCGCGATTTCTCGGAGCCTTTCTGCTCTTTTCCTGAACTCGTGCTGCCACCGCCGAACATGCCCCGGTCATTGTCGTCGTCGTCGGTATCCGACGCCATCGTGGGCCGTGTACCTGTCGATTGATATTCCAGCATCTCCTTAATGACTTCGTAATTCACGTTAAACTTATTGAGAATCTGCGTGGCAACATTGTCTTCGTCGCGCAGAATAGACAGCAGCAGGTGTTCGGTGCCGATGAGCGGGCTTTTGAATATTTTAGCCTCCAGATAGGTGATTTTCAGCGTTTTTTCCGACTGACGGGTCAGCGGAATGTTAGCCAGATTTTTCACATTATTGGTGGCTGTTCCTTTCGTTGCCTGTTCGATAGTGACCCGGAGTTCGTCGAGGGCGAGGCCGAGTTTTTTGAGTAGCCCAACCGCCACCCCTTCACCTTCACGTATCATACCGAGCAACAGATGTTCTGTGCCGATATAATCGTGGCCTAAACGTAAGGCTTCCTCCCGACTGAGCGAGATGACTTCCTTGACGCGGTTTGAGAATTTTGCTTCCATTCGATTTGGGGTCCCTTACAATATGCGGTAATACTGGCTTAACGCAGCGTTTTGTTGATTTGTTCGCCTGGGTCAAAGAGCGAAAGAGTTAAAACTTCTCTCGCCATTGGCCCCTGGCAAAACAGCAAATCAAGTACGCTGAGGTTTGGTACAAATTCCTGACCAAAGTTCTGCTGATATGGCACCGAACGCCCGAATACATACGATTCAGCCTCATTCGGCGGATTTATGGCCGACCGGGCGTCAAAAATACCCGGTGAAACCTCTTTTCTATAGCAATCTGTCAGGTTTATGGACGGGGCTGCGCCTAAAAGTCTCAGACAAATTGTCAGCAATTCCTGGTTTAACTCAAATAGATACGTCCAGCTTTTCCGATAAACAGGCTCCAGTTCGGGGGCGTAGTACTCGAAAAATGGAGCTTTACCGTAGGCTCCCTGCAAACACCGCCAATGATGCGCCTGCCACCGCTGGTCGTTATCGATACGAAGGTCACGGATGGGTTGGTGGCGCGTTCCTTTCTGCACCGGCACCGTTAGCGTATCTACTTTGTTCGCCGTCAAGACATAACAGCGATTTCTGTAACTTTGCTTCTGGTAATGCTCGTTTGCTTCCAGCCATACCCGCTCGAATTGCAACAAACCCGTCATGTAATCGAAGCATGGCAGGTAGTGTAACTCGATCAATAACGAAGCTGACGACGACTCTAATTGGTACTTTTCCAATAACTCCAACACGTATCTGCTACCAATTAACGCAAAAAAGCAATACCGACAACCGATTTCCAAAAATTTTAATTTTCAGGTATCCATCGGGTAAAATCAATTGTTTTATTCATTAAGAATCTGTTTCGTACCGAATGTTCTTCCTGCGTTTGTTATCACGTTTGCCGCTCCCGGCACTCTACGGATTGGCTAACTTCCTGTATTTTATTCTGTTGCACGTAGTTCGCTACCGACGGGCCGTCGTGATTGAAAACCTGCAACGGTCATTTCCAGAAAAATCGACTGCCGAAATTAACCAGATTGCACGCGGTTTTTACCGGAATCTGACCGACATTCTGGTTGAAACGGTGAAGATGCCCACACTTTCGTCCGACGAATTGCAACGACGATTTCGGTACACAAACCCTGAACAGGCATTTGCCTTTCTCAACGCCGGGCAAACCATTATCTGTAGCGGGTCGCATCAGGGCAACTGGGAGTGGGTGCCATCGGCAGCGGTGTCGATTGGGATTCCGGTCGATAGTGTGTATAAGCCGCTGACCAACGAAACGATGGAACACTATATGCAGGAAGTGCGGGCGAGTCATGGAGCCGTGCCAACGCCGATGAACCTGCTGCCCCGGCAGTTGGTGGCCCGTAAAGACGTGCCGCGTGTGATTGCGCTGGTAGCCGATCAGGTGCCCGACGTGCCCGAGCAGGCGCACTGGATGGATTTTCTGCACCGCGACACGCCCTTCTACCCCGGCACCGAACGGCTGGCCCGCAGCCGTAACTTTCCGGTGTTTTACGTGGAAGTGGTGCGCGTTCGGCGCGGTCATTACGAAGCAAGGTTCGACCTGATTGCCAAGCCGCCCTACAACGACCTGCCGCAGGGCGCAATTCTGGAACGCTACCGCGATAAACTGGAAGAAACCATTCGCAGGCATCCGTCCGACTGGCTGTGGTCGCACAAACGCTGGAAACACTGGCGGGAGAAATACGCCAAAGTCGGCGCGAAATTAGAGTGATAGATGGAACACGGATTAAACAGATTGGACGGATTTACACGGATGCGTATCGCTGATTGCGAGGACAAAAATCTGTGTTCATCTGTGACATCCGTATTATCCGTGTTCCATCCAGCCGTATCTTTGTATAGTAGCAAACCGGCCCTGTGCCGAAACTGATATGCTCGATTCAATGCCCTCCCCTGCTGCTTCGCCCGTTCTTTACACGCCTTCGCTGACCGAATACGTTCGGCGGAAAACTATTACCGTTCCCATTGGCGACGTGCCGATGGGGTCCGACTACCCGATTCGGGTTCAGTCGATGACCACCGTCGATACGATGGATACGCTCGGTTCGGTCGAGCAGTCGATTCGGATGATCGAAGCGGGTTGCGAATTGGTGCGCATCACGGCTCCGAGCGTGAAGGAAGCGCAGAACTTAGAAAATATTCGGAACGAACTGCGGGTGCGGGGCTACACCACACCGCTCGTGGCCGATATTCACTTTACGCCCAACGCTGCCGAACTGGCCGCCCGCATCGTAGAGAAAGTACGCATCAACCCCGGCAACTACGCCGACCGCAAACGCTTTGAACACATCGACTACACCGATGCCAGTTATGCATCCGAATTAGAGCGGATTCGCGATAAGTTTTTGCCGTTGGTTCGCATCTGCAAGGAATACGGCACGGCCATGCGGATTGGCACCAATCACGGTTCACTGTCAGACCGGATTTTGAGCCGCTACGGCGATACGCCCGTCGGTATGGTGGAATCGGCACTGGAGTTTCTGCGTATCTGCGAAGACGAGAACTATTACAACATCGTGCTGTCGATGAAATCGAGCAACCCGCAGGTGATGGTGCAGGCGTACCGGCTGCTGGTGCAACGGCTGGACGAGGAGGGGCTGAAACCCTATCCGCTGCACCTCGGCGTGACCGAAGCGGGCGAGGCCGAAGATGGACGCATCAAGTCGGCATTGGGTATTGGCACGCTGCTCGAAGATGGTATCGGCGATACGGTGCGGGTGTCGCTCACCGAAGAACCGGAGTTTGAAGCCCCCGTAGCCAAAGCCTTGATTGACCGCTACACGAACCGGTCGGCTCTGAGTCAGCCGATTCCAGCAATTAATTCCTACCCAATCAATCCCTTTCAGTATACGCGCCGGACAACGCACGAGGTCGCCAATTTTGGCGGGCAAAATGTGCCGCGCGTGATTGCAGACTTTAGTCGGGTTCTGGTTTCGGAACACGACGTGCTGCATCCCATCGGGCATTTTTACCTGCCCGTGCCCGATAAGTGGCGCATGAACGACCTCGGTGCCGATTACATCTATACGGGTTCGCAGCCCGCGCAGTTTATGCTGCCCAACGGCCTGAAAGAAATTCAGGACTACGCCGTTTGGCAAACCAATGCCGACCGAATCAACACTTTCCCACTGCTGACGGTTGATGAGTATCTGCACACACCGACGGGTCAGTTAAGTAAACGCCTGAATTTTGTACGGGCATCGTTGTCCGACATGTCGGTTCTGTTTATGGAGTCATTGAAGCATCGGGACGTAGAAGCCGTACTGGTAATTCGTACCGACAACGCCCATGCCATGCCCGAACTGCGCCGGTTGTTCGTTGAACTCATTAACCGGGGCATCACGACGCCCGTTGTGATTCAGCGCAGCTACGCCGATGTTCCTGACACCGACGTACCGCTGTTTGCCGCTACCGACGCGGGCGGGCTGCTCATCGACGGCTTAGGCGACGGCATTATGCTCTCGGCACCGGCTCAACCGGATTCGGACGAACTGAAAAAACTCAACAGTCTGGCGTTCGGGATTTTACAGGCTGCCCGCACGCGCATCACCAAAACTGAATATATTTCGTGCCCGTCGTGTGGCCGCACGCTGTTCGATTTGCAGGAAACTACGGCTATGATTCGGCAACGCACCGATCATTTGAAGGGCGTGAAAATTGGCATTATGGGCTGCATCGTGAACGGCCCCGGCGAAATGGCCGACGCCGACTATGGCTATGTAGGTATCGGGCGCGATAAGATTGCGCTGTATCGGGGGCAGCAGGTGATTAAGAAGTCGGTGCCAGCCGAGCGAGCCGTTGATGAGCTAATCGAATTGATTCGCGAAGATAGCCGCTGGATTGAGCCGGAAAAAGTCGAAACATTTTAGATGAACAGGGTTTTTAATTCGCTCAGGCCCGCTTCATCTTATTTTAACAATTGGGATTCTTCGGGCTGGCAATCGTGTTATTAATGTAGACACCTGTTCTTGTTACTGATGAATCGCATCCTGAATTATCTCAAAATAGGGCCGGTTTTTGCCTACTTTTTTCGCGTCTTTCGCAAGCCCGACCCCAACCACCCGACAAGCGTAAACCTGCGTATGATGCACGGCATCAACCGGATTTCGATTGTGATGTTTCTCTTTTGTATCTGTGTCATGATTTTTCGGGCCTGTTTCCGATGAACCCTGAAAGCCTGCGAGACTATTGCCTGACCAAACCCGGCGTCACGGAGTCGTTTCCGTTTGATGAGGTGACGCTCGTATTTAAAGTTGGTGGTAAGATATTCGCGCTGCTGGATACCGAGAGCCGCCCCACTACCATTAACCTGAAATGCGACCCGGAGCGTGCCGCACAACTCCGCGAAGAGTTTGACGCGGTGCAACCCGGTTACCACATGAATAAAACCCACTGGAATACCGTACTGCTGAACGGCAGCGTTCGTACTTCAGACGTACAGGAGTGGATCGACCACTCGTATGAACTGGTGCGAAGCCGACTCCCCAAAGCCGTTCGGGAGAGCTTAGAAAATGAGTGATGTGTAAAAGCAAGTAAAGGTTTGCGTAGACGAAGCCTGTCGCTCATTTTACAGTTTACGCTATTCATTTATGAGATATATTAGAGGCTTGTAAAGCCAGACTGTGTTATGGAAGTTGCGCTGTTGAGTCTGTTATTCATTCTGTATTTGACCATCCGCTACTACGTCGTTGATCACGATACCCCGACCGATAAAGATCAGAAACGGTTCCAGAAAGGTATCGAAATGGTCAACAAACGGCAGTTTGATGAAGCGCATCGTTATTTTGACGAAGCCATCCGGCAGCACCCCAAATCGGCGGTGGCTTATGCGTACCGGGGCAAGTGCCAATTGGTGCAGGAGAATTATTATTCAGCCATTTATGATCTGACGCAGGCCATTAGCCGCGATAATACGCTGGCCGATTGTTACCTCGACCGGGGCATTGCCTACTACAAAACCGAAGAATATACCAACGCCTTCCGCGAGTTCGATAAAGCCGTTTGGCACTTCCGCGACGAACAGCCCGACGCCTACCGATGGCGTGCCCTCGCCCGCATTCAGGTTCGGCAACTGCCACAGGCCGAAAGCGACCTCCGCCGGGCCGTTGCCCTCGGCGACGAAAATTCGTTTCACATCCTGATGCAGCCGCCGTTTACGAGACCGGTGTATAATAAGTTGTAAAGTTGAAGGGTTGTAGGGTTGTAAAGTTGGCTGCCGCACCCACATTGAGGGCGGAGCAACTTTACAACCCTATAACCCTTCAACTTTATAACTCTATGTCAATTCTCAAGCCGTTGGCCGTCTTTTAACAAGGCGGCTTTCAGCGTTTCATAAGGCAGCTTCTGCGGGCTTACATTGGTTTGAATTGCCAGCACAGCCGCCGTAGCCGCCGATTGGCCCAGAATCATAAAGACCGGCTCCATCCGAATCGAGCCGTAGGCAATGTGGCTGGCCGATACGCATACCGGCACGAGCAGGTTGCGGCACTCGGCTTCTTTGGGCAGAATAGACCCGTAGGCAATGGAATACGGCCTGTCGGGATGCACGCCGATATCACCCTCGTTTTGCACGTAACCGTCGTATTTTACGTACCGCTGGGCGTTGTGCGAATCGAGCGCGTATGACCCCATACCAACAGAGTTAGGAACGTTGGTTTTACCCAGCGCATCAGCTTCCTTCATCACAAACGAACCAATCATACGCCGGGCTTCGCGAACGTAGATTTGGTGAGGCCAGCCGCCATTGTCTTTGAACTCATCTTTGGGCAGACCCCACTGCTGCATCTTCTCGTGTACGTCGGCAGGAACGCGCGGGTCGTTCTGGAGAAAATACATCAGCCCCTTCTGATACAGTTCGTGATCGCGGATAATCTCGCGACGGCGTTCGTAGCTGGCTTCGGGATAGTCGTAGTTTTTACCGATGTAATCGGTATTGAACGGGCCGTGGTTGTTGGTGTCGGTTTTCCGGTTTGGAATCAGGTCGTATTTGTTGAACGTGTCTTTATAGCCATTGGCATAGACCCGCGCAAAGAGTTCGTAGCGGGCCGGGTCGTAGCCTTCAGGTTTAGGAAACGGAACGCGGTTGTCGGGGTGATTGCTCAGGCACATGCGGAAACAGTACGCCTGAATCCGCTTATCGCCCGATCCTTTTACCCCCGGCGACTGATTCGACACTTCGGGCAGCAGACCACTGCTGGGATTGCCGGGTATTTTGAACGGGCTAACGTTGGTTTTAAAGTGATGCCCGTGGTGAAACACCTCCGTCTGTACGCCATTGAACTGCTCACCATACACGCTATTGGCTTCGCGCCCAACGTGGTAGCTCACCCCCGCCAGAGCCATTAAATCGCCTTCGTAGGTAGCGTCGATGAACATCTTTCCCCGGTATTCGTTGCCACGCAGCGTTCTGAACGCCTGAATGGCGTTGCCCTGCTTACGAATACCTTTTTTGGTTCGGTCGAGCCACTCATCGCGGTAAACGGTGAGTTGATTTTCCCGAACGAAGTCTTCAAAAACGGCTTCGGCAGCGTGGGGTTCAAAAATCCACATGGTTCGGTTGGCTCCGTCGATGGCGGGCGTTCCCTGCCCTTTGTTGCCAAACTGTTCGCGTTTTTCCCATTGCCAGTTTTCGGGCTTCTGGTAGTGGTCGTACAGCCGCCCGTAAAACGCCCGCGACAACCCGCCGATCACCTCTTTGTTACCCGTATCGGTAAAGCCCAGCCCACCCGACGACAGCCCGCCGAGATGTTTATCGGGCGACACGACGATAACCGATTTGCCCATCTTTTTGACCTGCACAGCCGCTATCACTGCCGCCGACGTACCGCCGTAAATAATCACGTCGGCAGAGCGAATAGTAGGTTTCTGTCCATAGACTAAGGGTATAAATGCCGCCGAACACAGTAAAAGGATCGATGAGCAGCGATGAATTAGCTTCATAAGGGTGTATTGATTGATTCGAGAAAGAACTTTTGCCCATGCAAGTCAATTAATCGGGAAAAATAATGGTCGTGAACTATACAGAATGTAAAACGCCCGCCCTGTAGTTGTTTAGAGAGCGGACGTTTTGCTTAAATACGAGTAAAAATTTATCGGCGGGCCTGCGCCATGTCTTTTGCTTTTTGGGCGGCCTTCTGGGCGTCGTCGGGCTTGCCGCTACGCTTGTAGGCGGTGGCCAATTCGGTATATAAATCGGCCTGCTCTTTCGGGCTGGGTTTAAGCGCGAGGGCTTTATTTAACCATTTTATCACTGTCGGCGCGTCGGACGCGTCGGGGCTGGCGCGATTGAAAAGCCGCGAAATATACAGGTATTCCGGCACGGTTAACTGATTGCTGTTCACCTGGTTATCCATGCGCTCGGTGGCTTTGGCCGTTTGGCGGGCGCGGAAATAGGCACTCACTTCGGGCAGCAACGTGCGGTTGGCCGCTACGCGCTGGTCGATGCCGATTTTGACCAGCCCCTGCCGAATCTCCAGAATATCGGCTGCGGGCAACTGCGCCCCACGACTGCTGTACAACGACGACATCAGGACATTTTCGGCAACCTGCTTCGTAGGTTCGGCACCGTAGGCTTTACGGTACTGATCGAGGTGGCCGAGCATGTACTGAAACATGGGATTTTTGTAGTCGAGTACTAATTTTTGCAGAGCGAGCCAGTTGGTTTGGTTCGCGTAGGTGTTGGGTTGCTGCTGCCGGGCGTAGTCGTTCATGGCGGCAATGTTGGCGGCTGTGTCTTTTGTGACCCGGCCAAACATGGCGTAATCAATCAGAAAGCCCGATGAGCGTTCGCCCTGCTGATACCGCGATTTCATGGTTTGGCTGCGGGCCTGCGGGTTCAGGGCGTTGGTGCCGTGCCGAATTACCTCGTCGGTCGAGTTGGTGCTCATGGCGAAATGCACGAGATTCTGCTGCGGGTCGAAATACAGAAACAGCGGCAGTGATGGCACAAACAACCGGTTCTTCTCTAAAAACTGCCGCGTGGCGGGTTGCCCAATATCGGCTTTTGTACTGATAAACTTGTCGTTGTAGAATTTGCCGACCCGCGCGTCGGCCAATGTGGGAATGAAGCTCTCACAGACATGGCAGGTTGGCGAAAAAATTTCTACAAACACGGGCTTACCGGCCCGGCGAGCCTCCTGAAACGTTTTTTCGAGCGACGTTTGCCGGAATTGAATGCCTTTCTGCGCCAGTGAGGCATGGGCAATCAGCAAAAGAAACAGTAGTTTTTTCATTCAGGATATGAAATATGTTCTGGCCTGATCAGACCTACAGCAAAATAACGGCCAAAATGCATGAATTTATTGCAAAGTAAAGCCGACCGGAGTGGTCGGCTTTACATACTTACTGCTGTTTGTTCTGCTCTTTGATCTCTTCTTCCAGACGCTTGCTTAGAATGCGGCAGGTATTCTCAATGTCGGTTGCCATTTTTTTATCGCCCGTCGCATTTACAGCCGTGTCGGCTAAGCCACTCATCATTTCGATAATGAAGCGTTTCATATCGACCACTTCCATCTCTTTGGTCCAAAGGTCGATTTTGAGCGTGCTGTTGTGGTAGTGATCCCAGAGGGCAATAGCAATAGCGCGGGTATCGCTCAAGCCTTCGTTGGGGTTATCAGTAGCATCCCAGTAGATTTTTTCAGGAACGTTTTCGTGATCTAACTCGACGGAGAAATTGATATCGGACTTCTTCATCCCACAAAGGTAAAAGTTGTGAGACAGAGATACTAATGCCCCTCTTCGTCAACCTGCGCGCCAAATACGGTGATTTTGGCTGGGCGACCGGTTGTTTTGATCGACTCCTGCGTGGTTAGCGTACCACGTTTGATAGCCCGAATTTCGCGCTGATCGGGCTGGGTGATGTATATGAAGCGTTTCGAGATTGCTATGTCGGGCTTCACTTTGGCGGCTGGGTCGAGGGCGGGCATCACCTTTGCCGACGTGCGCTCAGCGTTGGTTTTGCCATCGAAAACCCGCAATGTACCATCGGTCATGAGTGCGAAAACGTCTTTCCCTTCATTATCGACACGGAACAAAACAACCTGATCGCTGGCGAGCAACGGACTAATCTGGTTCTGAACCGGGTCGATGCGATATACGCCACCTTTGGCACTCGATCCGTAGAACGAATCCGAGATTTTGTCGTGGTAAATAGTGCCCAACCAGTTGGCTCCAACGCTGGCCGGATAGTCGATATTACGCTGCGAACCGTCTTTACCGACAACCAGAATACCGCCCGAATGCCCGAACAGGACAATATTGCCGTTGCCTGCCTCGCCGTGAATGCCGCGTGTTGCAATCGTAGACGCTTTTAATTCCCTGCCATCCATATCGATAATCCGCACCCGCTCCGGGAGTGTTCCGCTTACCGAGCCGTCTTTTTGCGTTACGGCAAAAGTGTTGTTGTTAAAAGCCGCAATAGCTCCGTGGTGGGGCGTGGCTACTTTGACCATCTTCGCCTTCGCGGCCGTCCCGATTTCGTAATCATTTGTTAATGAAATCGTTCCGTCACCGTCGTTGAATACAAGGGCATGATAGCCCTGCTGTTCCCAAAAATACGTATGTGCCGGTCTTGGGCCGGTAGCTTCCATTGGTGCCCATTTCGGATTACCAACCTTATGGGCGTGGTCGTCGTGGCTTTCAATACCACTATCGAAAAACTGCACCAGATTGTTCGCATAATTGACCAATGCCACAAACCGCCCACTTTTGGTGGCATACAGGCTGGAACCGGGGAAACGTCCCTCAAACGCTTGTACCGTACCCTCGTGCGGGTCAACAAGCGAAACCGACGCTCCGTCGGCATCCGACACCAGCAGGCGGGTGTAGGTAGCTTCTTTTTCGTTGGGCGCAATATCCTGCTCGTCGTTCCGGTTACAGGCTCCGGTCAGCAACAACAAACCGACAAGCGCAAATGGCTTAAGTTGAGTAATGTTTATCATAGTAATAGGGGTTTTATATTTGCAACAATGTTGCAAATATAAAACCCCTACGCTGAATAATGCAACAATGTTGCAAATATGTTTTACCGGCTCCCAAACACTCTCCGCAAAATATCCGATACGCGGGCGGCTGGGTTATGCTGTTCAACTACAAACATGTATAGTTTTCCAATCCACTGTTTTCAATGATCTGGAGCGATCAGTTTACGCAAGCCGAATAAAACTCGCTGAAGCAGTGAGAGGTCTTCCGTAATTACTTCGGCGGTACCGGGCATTTCATACCGATAAGCCAGTTTCTTATGGTACGATGAGATGAGTTGGTTGGGCAGCGTGATGGCAATTCGGCATCGGGTACGGCTTGAAGATTGGTGGATGGTTTCTACCTTGCCGCGAAGCACCCCATATTCCGTAAATGGATAATCAGTCAATCGAATAATCACCTTCTGCCCTACCTGCAACTTACCCCGATTGGCAGCCGAAAGCGATGCCATACCGACAATGGGTCTGTGCTGAGGTACGATAGCGAACAAACTGTCACCTGCCCGAATCGCCTGCAACTCCTCAAGGGTCTGCAGGTAGTGTAATCTGCCCGCAGCCGGAGCCGTTAGCAGGTAGGTTTGCTGCCATGTCTGCAACAGATTTTCGATATTTTGCAGTGCCTGTCGGATATTGTCGGACGTGGTACGGATTTGCTGGGTCTGCTGCTGTTGCAGTTCAAGTTGCTCTTTTTCTTTGGCCGCTAACTGTAGCTTGTTCTGAATCAGCACCTTCTGATACTCTTCCGCTTCGCGCTTACGACGCAGGTACTCATTCTCGGAGGCCAATAGTTCGGCTTGTGAATACACCTTTTCATTAAACAGGCGTTTATCCATACGGTATTTTTTCTCCGCGTTTTCTAACTCCAAACCGTTGAGTTGAGCCTGTTTTGAATTAACCGCAATCAGTTGCTGGTACTGCTTTATTTCGCGGTTGAGTAGTGCCAGCCGTTCGGACACGTAGCCATCAGACACTAAACGATGGTACTGTCGGCAAGCTACGGTAAGCGTATTTACTTCGGGTTGAATGTCACCAAACGTGGTTGTATCCGTAGCGTTTTTTAACGGCACTCGTGGGTTTCGCAGAAACCGATAAGCGGCTGCTTTCAGTTGATGAAGCCGGGAAACATTAACTAACCGGGTTGTATTCTCGATTTCAGCTAACGGATATCCTTTCTTAACTACCTGATTGTCTTTAGCTATTATTCGCCCCAGCCGACCGTTTATTCTGACGATAACGGGCTGTGAGTGTGGCGTAGTAGTAAGCACAACCGGGCCAGTTAAGGTATCGGGGTAGCGAATCCAGGAAGCCGTACCGACCAATAAGCCGACAACTAAAACAACTAAGCCCGTGCCGCGCCGAATCAGGCCCGATGGTGGCCGGGTCAGTACGTCGCGTACCTGTTCGCTGTAATCGGCCAATTCATCGATACGGTCGGTTATCATGATTATTCGCTCAGTTCCAACTGATTTTTTACCAGTATAAAATAGGCTCCCTGCTGATTAACAAGGTCTTCGTGAGTCCCCTGCTCAACAACGCGGCCTTTTTCCAGCACAACGATGTTATCGGCATTACGAACCGTGCTGAGCCGATGCGCAATAATCAATACCGTTCGACCCTCGAAAAACCGATCTAAATTATCCTGAATGGTTCGCTCGTTGTTGGCATCCAGCGCGCTCGTGGCTTCATCGAAAAACAAATAATCGGGGTCTTTGTAAATCGCTCTGGCAATAAGCAACCGTTGCTTTTGCCCACCACTGACGTTCATACCGCTACTGCCTACGCGCGTGTTGAAGCCAGTGGGTAACTCATCGACAAACGTTTCAAGATTAGCCAGACGCACGGCATCCAATAAACGGCCTTTATCGATCAGCCCATCAGAAGCCGATTCGGTAATGTTTCGGGCAATACTATCGGCAAACAGATACCCATCCTGCATCACGCATCCGCAACATGACCGCCAGAATGAACTATTCAGATTTTTCAGATTCCGATTGCCAACCCGAACAGCCCCTGCCGAGGGTTCATAAAACTTGAGCAGCAGTTTAAGCAGCGTGGTTTTTCCGCTGCCGCTCGTGCCAACCAGAGCCGTTACTTTTCCTGCCGGAATCTGCACCGAAACGTCGTCGAGTACGAGTGGCGAGGTGCTGCTGCCGTATCGAAACGACAGATTTTCGATACAAATCGATTTGGCGGTAGGCAACTCCCGCAGTTGGTCGGGCTGGTCTTCGTCGGGTTTGTTGTAAACCTCCGAAATTCGTTCCAGACTCAGGAGCGCGTCTTGACCACTCTGGATAAACAGAATCAGATCGTTGAGCGGCACGTTCAACTGCCCCAGCATAAACTGTACCGACAGCATCATGCCGAGCGTAATTTGCCCGTCGAGTACGGCTTTGGCAGCAACAAACGTGATAAGAATATTGGTCAACTGGTTAATGACCGACCCGCCCAGCGTTTGGGTTTGGTTCAAAGCCAGCGCGTTCAGGTTGATGCGAAAGAGTCGAATCTGAATTGCTTCCCATTCCCAGCGTCGGCGTCGTTCGGAGCCATTGAGCTTTATCTCCTACATTCCGTTAATAAGCTGTACTAAGCTGCTTTGCTGGCCCGACCCTTCATCAAAATAGCGGTAGTCGATTAATCGCCGACGTTCCAAAAACAAAAACGTCCAGCCAACGTAGAGTACTGCCCCCGCCAGAAACAGACTGAAAATGGTGAGATTGTAAAGAGCCAGAATGCTGCCAAACACTAGAATTTCGATTACCGAGAACACCGCACGCAACGTAATGGCCGACATGAAATTTTGAATACGGGCATGGTCGCGCTGAATGCGCTGGAGCAGATCACCGATATTTTTAGAGTCAAAAAAACCAACCGACAGCCGCATTAGCTTAATGAGGTAGTCGGCCTGCATTCGAATGTTGATGCGGCTGGTCATGTGAATCAGGAGCCAGTCTCGAAAAATTTGTACCAGTGTCTGGGCTGCAAAAAGAAACAACTGCGCCAGCAGAATCAGGTAGATAAAACTCCGGTTGTTAAAGTTGATACCATAATCAATGAGCGACTGCGTCAGAAACGGAAACACGACCTGTAGCACACTGCCCAAGCCCAAGCCCAGCAGCAGTTGCAGCATCAGGTGCCGGTAGGGCATGAAGTAACGTAGCCAAAATGAAGCACTTAGGCGTTTGGCCGTACCGTTGTCGTTGGTCTGGTCATAAAAGGCGGGGGCAGGTTCCAGCACCAGCACAATTCCCTCATCGCCCGGTTTTGGGTGCTTACTGTTGAGCCACCCCCGGCAAAATTCATCGGGCGCGTAATCCAGCAAACCATAGCCCGGATCGGCCACGTGAATACGGCCTTTTTTGATGGCATGTATCACAACAAAGTGCCGCTGCCGCCAATAGGCAATACAAGGCAGCGGCACGTCCTGCTGTAGCGTTTCGAGCGGCACACTTACGGCCAGCGATTGTAGGCCAATGGTTTCGGCGGCTTCGGCCAGCCCACCCAGCGACACACCCTCGCGACTAAGCGACGTTTTTTCGCGCAGGTACTCCTGCGATAGCGTTCGCCCATAATGCTGCGCCACCATCCGCAAACAGGTGGGCCCACAGTCACGCTGATCTAACTGTTTATAAAAAGGGAATTTGACGGGCATAAAGCATTCTAAGCCGTTAGGTCGGCCATAGACAGGAACTGCTGAATCGGATTTACCCGTTGAAAATGTTCGTAGCTAAACTCATCGGGTTGGTTTGACAACTCAAAAACACCTTTCAAGTCGCGCACCCGCTCAATTTCCTGCCCGCAAATTTGATCTATAAGCGTATATACCTCGATCCCTTTTGGCGTAAATATGTTGTGCAGGTTCATGAGTTCAAGACCAGTATGATAGCGCTTCTCCAAATCGGCCAGTCGGCCAAGAAATTCATGCTTTTGCAATCCCTCAAATACATTTAGTTCTTTCAGAAGCCGGAACGCTTCATATCGTTTAGCTACCGTATAAAGCCCGTGAACCGCCGACAAAACCGTTCTCTGTTCCAGCGGTCGGCCAATCAAATCACCGAGGATGGTTTGTTCGGGATCGGAGATGAAAAATTTCTCCCGCTTAAACAGTATCATATTGAGCGTATTATGCGAACATTGATGAATTAATTCCTCCAGAAAGAAAATTTCATCATTTGTCGGAATAGCACTAATGAACGTACAACCGTGCAGGCTGATATTGACAGAGCATAGTACCTGCGGATTATGAAAAACTGAAATACTACGATTAGTAAACTTGATCTCCTGATAGAGTTCGGGCAGGTAGGTTTTTAGAATATCAAATGCCTTCTCAATGTGATTCTGGGTACAGACGTTTTAGTACCTCCAGTTTGTGTAGCACATACTGATTTTCGGCCACCTGTTCTTTGCGTAGGCTGTCGGGGTGTTTTCGGGCCTGTTGGCTTAGGTAATTCTCCATAGTCTGATTCCAGCTTTGGAGTAAAGCCGTAGGCAAGCGGTCTAACCCACGCCGACGCTTTAGCGAATCGAGCGTAATTTGTGTATAGTTGACAAAGTACCAATCTAAGGTTGGGCAATTGTACACCTTATTTGCCAGTGTTCGTTGTACGGCTTCGTCAAAGTCAGGCTTATCAATGGGTAATGTTTCATAACCACCCAGGTGTTCGATGCAACCAATTCCCTGACCCAGGGCTTTGGCAAACAGAACCCCGGCAGGTGCATGACCGGCCAGCCGAATATTCTCTTTTCGGGCAATTTGCGTCAGCGTATCATACCACGTTACCGACGGGATGCTCAACACTTTAAGCAGTTGAAACCCGCTTGATTTATACTGCCGAACCAGTCGCGTGAGCGAATCGGACGATAGCCAATAGCGGGCCGAAAATGGTGGAGCCGATATATACAAATCAGGAGCCAGTTTCTTACCCTCTCCGATTAAACGTTGTAATTCAGGGTCAGCTTCATCGCCCCGCATAGAACGTAACGTTGTTATACCTGCTGCCAGATGCAATTGAAAAAACTGATCAAGGCCATAGCCGAACTGATCTTTTCGGGGTAAGTGTACATGCATATCAGCCAGCCCCGGCATCAAGTATTTACCTGATGCGTCGATGACAGTGGCATTGGCATACTTGTTTCGGGCGGTTGGCTTTATAGTCTTAATCAGACCATTTTCAACAACCACGTCCTGATGCGGCAAAATTTTGGTCGTGTTCATTGGTAATACCGCTACGTCACTGAACACGACCGTAGTTTGGGCCAATGTTGACGATACGACACTAATTAACGCCAACCCAATGAACCATAAACGCTTATTGTGCATGTTTTTTTAATTCATCGTGGATAAAACGATTCAGATTCTCACGTTTAACGCCGAGTATGTCTTCGATAGCTTTATACAATAGTTCGTCTGAATTACTTACTTTAAACAAACGATTTATTCCCAAAAATCCATATTTTTCATATACTAATTTACAAACTAAACCTCCGATAATATACACCAAATTTGCATCCTCTTTACCAACTCCAACTGAGTTATCGAGCAGGTTTGTAAAATCAAATTTGTATGTATTTGACTTTGTCTCCTTGTAAAGTTGTCCAAGAAGATAATTAAGAGATTTACCCGTAGTTCCTCCTAAATAAGTTGACAGACCTTCATTCAAAAAATTGTGATAAGGCAGATATTCGGTATTATTACCAAAAGACCTGTAAGTATATATATGACATAACTCATGTGCAAAATTTTCTGTGGTATTCAACGAGCCATTAAAAATCAAATTATTAGCCATTTCCGATAAGGCACCTTGTTGAGGTTTTCCATCAGAGGTCGACATAAACATAGTTAACTCATAATCGTATCCTCTTAGTCGTTGATAATCATCAATAGAATTTGTAGCACAATACTTTACATTCAATGGAGACATATTATAAAAAGTTGACACAGCTAAATTTATAGAATCTAATCCCTTCAGTATGTACTTATCAATACTATTTAGAGAGTAGATCTCCAAATGATCGGTTTTTTGACAGACCATTCTTTTCAAATTGTTCAGAAAATCACTTTGCAAAACAAGCCTGCCGTCTTCTACAACGACCCAATTATTAACTATATCCGTTATGTACGGCACATCACTATTATTCTCTATTCTGTAAAATGCGGTTTTAATTTTAAATTGTGAGCCATATTTAGTAATAGACAGAACAACTGGTTTGTAATAATTATACAAATTCCTGCTAGCACTATAGTCAATATATTTAAAACGTAAGCTACACTGCGCTCCTATAAAATCTTGTTCTTCTTTCGACCAATTAAATTTTATAAAATTGTCATTTGATTTGTTTAGCAGGTAGTTATCCCACACCAATAAGGCTTGTTTAGTTAGTGTATCTAATTTTGAATAAGAAATACTTCTATTCAACTTAATAAGTTGAAAGCCTTGAGCCGGCTGACCTTTAGCGAAATGGACAAACGAAAAGAAGAGCGTGATCAAACAATTGAGAAAAATATAGAACAAAATTTTTTTCATGATTTATTCAGAACCACGCCTTCTAACAACTACTTCTGCGGTGTTTGTCCTGCTACAGTATGTGTACTCGTTGGGCTAGACACAGTGGCACCATGGCAATTATCCAAATTCCCACCTTTGATAGCCTCTACATTAGCTACCACATTTGCTTTTGCCTTCAGTTCGGCGAGCGATAAACGATTCATAAAGTTTTATCCTCTGCATTCCGCAACCTTATCGACAGGTTGCTTCGCTTTGGTGTTACAAAAGTGATAACCGAATCGCCAAAGCCTTTTTCAGAATTTGAAAATCATTTTCATTTGATGAAAATATAACGAAATTTCTTTTCGGGTTAAATGTATATACAAGCAATTGTAACAGTTCAAAATTTTCAATACCTACCTGTTGTAAAAAAAAAGAAACTTACCTGTAGTTTTGCGAGGAATCTCCATACTCACTTATCCAGCTTATGAACATGCTGACCCTTTTGGAAAATATCCGCCAGCTACGGCTACACAAAAATTTCAAACAAGAATACATGGCCGAACAATTAGGTATCAGCACTGCCACGTACTCAAAAATCGAAAATGGCAAAATTAAGCTCTCCACCGAGCGGCTACACCGAATTGCGGCTACACTGGGCCTGGCGTCAACACCATTAACTATAGCGCAACTGAACACTTACCAGAATGGGTCAAATCAGAGCGAAATCAGCAATCTTAAACACCAAATTACCAAACTTGAACACGAACGCACACAAGCTATAGAACGCGAAAAAAGCCTGTTAGCTTATATTCGCGTTCTGGAAACAACCGCTCCTTAGGCACTCGCATAGTTGTACTCACCGGCTCCCAAACACTCTCCGCAAAATATCCGATACGCGGGCGGCTGGGTCTTCGCGAATCTGTTTTTCTTCCTGCGCCACCAGAATAAACAAACCATCGACAGCCTTATTCGTCGCGTATTCGGTCAGGTTTGGATTTACGCGTTGAACACCGGGCAACCGATTGTACATATTGGCTAAGTTGCCATACATGCGCGTGGCGTTGTTCTTTCGCAGGGTGCTGTCGATAATAGGCGTGAACTCCGTTACCAATTGCTGGCCCGACGTCCGACGCAGGTATTGCGTGGCGGCATCTTCAGAACCGCGTAAAATACCTACAGCATCGCCAATACTCATCGACGTAATAGCTTTAATAAACACAGGTTTCGCTACTTTAGCCGCATCTTCGGCGGCCCGGTTCAACGATAATTCAAACTGATCGACCTGCCGGTTGAAACCAAGTTGACGCAACTGCGTCGCTACACGCTGTGCTTCGGGTGGGAAGGCAATGCGCAACAGCGGATTTTTAAAGTAGCCATCCGTAGCCGACGCCTGATCGGCTCCTTTGCTGATACCTACGCGCAAAGCTTCGCGCAGACCCGTGGCTATGTCGCTGTTGGTCAGGCCGCTGCCGGTTGTACCTGTGCTGCCAGCAGACAGTACCCTTTCCAACAATTGCCCAAAACCACCACGTCGGGCGGGCTGTTGCGTAGGCGTTTGTTGTTGCGTAGGCTGCTGTTGAGTGGAATCTTGTCCTAAAACAGGTTGGATAAATAGTGGGGCCGCGTAAACCGCCAGCCAAATCATCTTGTTCATGTGGGAAATCGTTTTCACGTACATTCGACTAAAATCAGTGAAAAATGTAAAGTGAAAAGTGAAAAGATTTTAGGCTAATTCATTTTTCACTTTACATTTTTCACTTTTCACTTCTATGATCAATACCATCCGTGCCGAAGTGATTACCATCGGCGACGAAATTTTGTTCGGGCAAATCACCGACACCAACACCCAATGGATCAGCACCGAACTTACCAACATCGGCATCCGCACCGTTCGTAAATCGTCTGTCGGCGATCAGGCCGACGCCATTCTGGAGATTCTGCGGGAAGCCCACCAACGCGCAGACGTGATTATTCTTACCGGTGGACTCGGCCCCACCAAAGACGATATCACCAAGAAAACCCTCTGTACGTACTTCGGCGTAGAACTGGTTCGCAATGCCGATGCGCTGGCGTTGGTTACGAGCTTTTTTGAGAAACGAGGCCGCGAAATGACCGACCTCAACCGGGGTCAGGCCGACTTGCCCGCCAATGCCGTGTACATCCAGAACGACTGGGGCACAGCCCCCGGTATGTGGTTTGAACATAATCAGTGCGTATATGTTTCGCTGCCGGGTGTACCGTTCGAGATGAAACAGTTGATGACGAACCGGATTCTGCCCCGGCTGCGTCAACATTTTGAGACACCCGTTATCAAGCACAAAATGATTCGGACGGTCGGCATTGGCGAGTCGTTTCTGGCCGAGCGTATCGAAGCCTGGGAAGATGCCCTGCCCGCGCATATCAAATTAGCCTACCTCCCCCACTTCGGACAGGTTCGTCTGCGCCTGACGGCCACTGGCACCGACGAATCGGCCCTCGACCGCGAACTGGCCGAACAGGTTGCCATAGTGATGCCGCTCATTGACAAACATGTTTTCGGCTTCGATAACGACGAATTAGAAACGGTGGTTGGGCAGTTGCTGAAAACAAAAAATCTAACGCTGGGCATTGCCGAAAGCTGTACGGGTGGCTACGTATCGAGCCGGATCACGAGCGTACCGGGATCGTCGGCTTATTTTCTGGGCAGCATCGTCAGCTATGCCAATGAGCTCAAGGTGAAGCAGTTGGGCGTGTCGCCCGATACGCTGGCACGGCACGGGGCGGTGAGCGAGGAAACGATCCGGCAAATGGCTGAGGGCGTCCGCCGAACGCTTGGCACCGACGTAGGCATTGCCACGAGCGGCATTGCCGGTCCCGACGGCGGCACCCCCGATAAGCCCGTTGGCACCATCTGGATTGCCGTAGCGACACCAGAGCGCATTGCTACGCGCCTGCTCAAACTCGGCCAGTACCGCGACCAGAATATTCAGATTACAACGACGTATGTGCTGAATCTGCTGCGGGAGGTTTTGAAATGGAACACGGATTAATCCGTGTTCCATTTTTTTCGCCATATTAGCGGTTTCTGATTCGTTCATATAACAAACTCAATCATCGGTTGGGCTTCTGCCTGGCCTTGTTTACATGAGAAGAAGAGACTTTCTACAGCTATCGGGCGCGGGGATTGGAGGGCTGATGCTCAGTTCGATACCCGTGCTGGGCAACCCCATTTCAGTTGAGCAGTTGCTGGAACCACGCGCCGATGCTGCCACAAAAAAAAGGCTGGCCGACATTGCCCTGAATGCGGCCCGCAGCAAAGGTGCCACCTACACCGACGTGCGTATTGGCCGTTATCTGCAACAGTATCTGTTTACGCGTGAGCAAAAAGTGCAAAACGTGGTCAATGCCGAAAGTTACGGTGTAGGCATTCGGGTACTGGCAAATGGCACCTGGGGTTTTGCCGCTACCAGCACACTCACGCCCGATGGCATTGCCCGCTGCGCCGAAACCGCCGTTGCCATTGCCAAAGCCAACGCCCGGCTCCAAACCGAACCCGTACAACTGGCTCCGCAAAAGGGCGTAGGCGAGGTGACGTGGAAAACGCCGATCCAGAAAAACGCATTCGAGATTCCGGTTGGGCAGAAAATTGATCTGCTCATGAAGGTCAACAAAGCGGCTATGGACAACGGCGCGGCCTTCGTGACCTCGAACCTGTTCTTTGTGAACGAACAGAAATACTTAGCCTCGTCCGATGGTTCGTACATCGATCAGGACATTCACCGGGTGTGGCCTACGTTCACGGCGTCGGCGGTTGACCGGACTACGGGCAAGTTCAAAACCCGCGACGCGCTGTCGTCACCGATGGGTATGGGCTACGAGTACCTCGACGGGCTGGCATCGGAGAAGATTCAGGCACCGGGTGGCTTAGTGGGCTACCGCAACGCCTACGACATGGTCGAAGATGCGACGCTGGCGGCTAAGCAGGTAAAACAAAAACTTACGGCCAAAAGCGTTCAGCCTGGCAAATACGACCTTGTGCTGGACCCCAACCACCTCGGCCTGACTATCCACGAATCAGTCGGCCACCCGCTCGAACTCGACCGGGTGCTGGGTTACGAAGCCAACTACGCTGGCACCAGTTTCGCCACCCTCGACAAGTGGAAAGCCAAAAACTTCAACTACGGCAGCAAGTTGGTCAATATCGTGGCCGACAAAACCCAGCCTTACACGCTCGGCACAGTCGGTTATGATGATGAGGGTGTTCCGGCCAAACAGTGGGATTTGATTAAAGATGGCGTTTTGGTGAATTACCAGGCCATTCGCGATCAGGTACACATCATTGGCGAAAAAGAGTCGCAGGGCTGCTGCTACGCCGACAACTGGAGTTCGGTGCAGTTTCAGCGGATGCCGAATGTGTCATTAAAAGCAGGCACCGAAAAACGCTCGGTCTTCGACATGATTAAAGGCGTTGAAAAAGGCATCTACATCATTGGGCGAGGCTCATATTCCATCGATCAGCAGCGGTATAATTTCCAGTTTGGCGGTCAGTTGTTCTACGAAATCAAAAACGGCGAACTCGTCGGGATGCTCGACGACGTGGCCTACCAGTCGAACACGCAGGAATTCTGGAACTCGTGCGCTCAGCTTTGCGATCAGGACGATTACCGCACATTCGGCTCGTTTTTCGATGGCAAAGGCCAGCCTGCTCAGGTCAGTGCCGTGTCGCACGGTTCGCCCACCACACGCTTCAACGGCGTCAATGTGATTAATACCGGACGGAAGATATGAGCTATTACACAGAGATTCACAGAGGGAGGAGAGATACACGGAGTTAAAAAATATCTCTCTGTGAATCTCCCTTCCCTCTGTGAATCTCTGTGTTACAACAAAAAAAATCATGCTAACCAAAGAAGAAGCCAAACGCATTATTGATAAAGTGCTGGCCTACGCCAAAGCCGACGAAACGGCGGTGTCGCTGACGGGCGGGCGCACGGGCAACATCCGCTACGCCCGCAACGCCGTATCGACCTCCGGCGAATCAGAAAACATGAGTCTGGCCGTAACATCGGTGTTCGGCAAACGGTCGGGGTCGGCCACCATCAACGAGTTCGATGATGCGTCGCTCGAAAAGACCGTGCGTCGGGCCGAGGAAATTGCCCGGCTGGCCCCCGAAAATTCTGAATACATGCCGATGCTGGGGCCACAGACGTACTTAGACACCAAAACGTATGCCGAAAGTACGGCCAAAATCGCCCCTGAATACCGCGCCAAAGCCGCTTTCGACAGCATTATGCCGTGCCGTGAGAAAAACCTGACCGCAGCGGGCTACATGGAAGATACCGCCGGTTTCACGGCCATCGGCAATAGTAAAGGGCTGTTTGGCTATAACCGGGAAACGAGCGTCGAATTCTCCGTGACGGTTCGCACCGACGACGGTTTAGGCTCCGGCTATGCCACCCGCGACGTGACCGACGTTAGCCTGCTCAACACCAAAAGCGCGACCGAAGTAGCCATGCAGAAAGCACGGGCGTCATCGGCTGCGCGGGCACTGGAGCCGGGCAAATACACCGTCATTCTCGAACCGGCGGCTTTGGTCTCGAACACCGATGCGTCGCTGCTGGCGGCTATGATGGGGTCGATGGACGCCCGCAACGCCGACGAAGGTCGCTCGTTTCTGAGCAAGAAGGGCGGTGGCACCCGGCTCGGCGAGAAGCTGTTCGATGAGCGCGTAACTATCTATTCTGACCCAACCAACGCGCTGATTCCGAGTGCGCCGTTTGGGGGCGGAGGTGGTCGTTTTGGCGGGGGCGGTTCTGACGGTCGCCCGCAGGAAAAGATTACGTGGATTGAGAAAGGCGTGGTCAAAAACCTGTACTATTCGCGCTATTGGGCCGATAAGAAAGGCGTTCGGGCGGTTCCGGCTCCGGCGAGTTTTATCATGGAGGGCGGTACGCAGTCGTTGGCTGAGTTGATTAAAAGCACCGACAAGGGTATTTTAGTAACGCGGTTCTGGTACATCCGCCCCGTTGACCCGCAAACGCTGCTCTATACCGGTCTCACCCGCGACGGCACGTTTTACATTGAAAACGGGCAGATCAAATTTCCGGTCAAGAACTTCCGGTTTAACGAAAGCCCGGTTATTATGCTGAATAATCTGGAGGCTATGGGTCGCCCTGAGCGCATCGGGGGTAATTTGGTGCCGCCATTGAAAATTCGTGACTTTACGTTTACGTCGCTGTCTGATGCTGTGTAAACTTATTACACAGAGATGCACAAAGAAAAGGAGAGATACGCAGAGAGTAATTTGACAGCTATTATCATTGGCAGAGCCATTGAGGTTCACAGGGCATTAGGGCCGGGACTGCTGGAATCAGCTTATCGTGACTGTTTAGCGTATGAACTCCAACTGGCAGGATTATATGTAGAACGCGAGAAAGCCCTGCCAATCGTTTACAAAGAAGTTCGGCTGGAACACGGCTACCGGCTTGATCTGCTCGTTGAAGGTGAGTTGGTAGTCGAGTTAAAGACAGTAGAAACGCTGACAGATGTTCATGCGGCCCAACTATTGACCTACCTGCGACTGGGACAGTTTCCGCTTGGTTTGCTCATCAACTTCCAGGTAAAAATGCTCCGCGATGGCATCAAACGCTTTTCTAATTTTTCTCTCCGAGAACCTCAATAAACCTCTGTGAATCTCTGTGTAACAACTTTAACTCTATGAACCGCCGAGACTTTAATCAACTCCTTAGCATGGGCACCGCCGGGCTGCTGCTCCCATCGCTGCCTGCCTTTTCCAGACCCGTTGCGCCCGAAGCACTGCTCGAAACGGGCGTCGATATAGCCATCAAAAAACGCCTTGCCGATGCGGGCCTGAATGCAGCCAAAAGCCGGGGGGCAACCTATACCGACGTCCGTATTGGCCGCTACCTCAACCAGTTTGTTGTTACCCGCGAAGACAAGGTGCAGAACATTGTCAACACCGAATCGTATGGTGTGGGCGTTCGGGTAATTGCCGATGGCTGCTGGGGCTTTGCCGCCGTAGTCGATGCCAAAAACGAAGCCGACGTAGCTAAAGCCGCCGATAAGGCCGTAGCCATTGCCAAAGCCAACGCCAAACTTATGAAAGAGCCGGTACAACTGGCTCCGCAAAAAGGCTTTGGCGACGTGTCGTGGAAGGCCCCTATTCAGAAAAACGCATTTGAGGTGCCCATCAAAGAAAAGGTCGATTTGTTGATGAGCGTCAACAGCGCGGCCTTGAAAAACGGTGCCAACTACATCAACTCGATTCTGTTCATGGTCAACGAGCAGAAATACATCGCCACCAGCGATGGCACGTATGCCGACCAGGACATTCACCGGATGTGGCCCCTCTTCAATGTTACGGCCATCGACCCAAAAACGGGCAAATTTGAAACGCGACAGGCTCTGAGCGCACCAATGGGCATGGGCTACGAATACCTGCAAGCCAACCCCACCGACAAAGTTACGGGCGTTACAACCCGCTACAACCGGGGCTACGACATGCTCGAAGACGCCATTGCAGCCGCCAAACAGGCCCGCACCAAACATTCGGCCAAGTCGGTCGAAGCGGGTAAGTATGATTTGGTACTCGACCCCAGTCACCTCTGGCTCACCATTCACGAATCGGTCGGCCACCCGCTCGAACTCGACCGGGTGCTGGGCTACGAAGCCAACTTTGCCGGCACCAGTTTCGCTACGCTCGACAAGTGGCAAACCAAAAATTTCAACTACGGCAGTAAGCTCGTAAATCTCTTCGCCGACAAAACGCAGGTTGGTTCGCTGGGGGCCGTGGGCTACGACGACGAGGGCGTGAAATGCAAGCAATGGGATCTGGTGAAAGACGGAACGCTGGTGAACTACCAGGCCATCCGCGATCAGGTACACATCATTGGCGAGAACGAATCGCAGGGCTGCTGCTACGCCGATAACTGGAGTTCGGTCCAGTTCCAGCGCATGGCAAACGTGTCGCTGGCGGCTGGCAAAACGCCCCTCAGCGTACAGCAGATGATTAAAGACGTGCAAAAAGGCATCTACATCATCGGCGACGGTTCGTTCAGCATCGATCAGCAGCGGTACAATTTCCAGTTTGGCGGACAGTTGTTTTACGAAATCAAAAACGGCGAAATCGTCGGGATGCTCAAAGACGTAGCCTACCAGTCGAACACGCAGGAATTCTGGAACTCGTGCGTTGCCATCTGCGACGAAAAAGACTACCGGCTCGGCGGCAGTTTCTTCGATGGAAAGGGCCAGCCCGCCCAATCGAGCGCGGTCTCGCACGGCTCCAGTACGACCCGGTTCAATGGGGTAAATGTGATCAATACAGCGAGAAAGATTTGATTTTAAGAGCGTTGTTACACAGAGATACACGGAGAAGAAAGAGATTCACAGAGGTCTCTACGCATCTCTTCTTAGCTCTGTGAATCTCTGCGTAACAACTCCTGACTATCTATGGCAACTATATTCACTGAAGCAGAAGCCAAAGCCCTGCTTACCAAAGTGCTCAGCTACTCGAAAGCCGACGAGTGCGAAGCCAACCTATTGGGCGAGGAGCGCGGCAACATCCGCTACGCCCGCAACGACGTGAGCACGAGCGGAGAAATCGTTAACAAAAACCTCGTGGTGCAGTCGGCATTTGGCAAAAAAGTTGGTACGGCTACGATTGACGAGTTTGACGATGCCTCGCTTGAGAAGGTAGTGCGTCGGTCGGAAGAGCTGGCCCGGCTGGCTCCCGAAAACCCCGAACACGTGGGCGTTCTGGGGCCGCAGACGTACCTGAAAAGTGTAGGCTTTTTCGACAGCACGGCCAACCTTTCGCCCGACGCCCGCGCCGAAGCGGTTCAAAAAAGCCTGCAACTAACCCGCGACGCCAAATTAGTTGCTGCCGGGTTTATGGAAGACCGGCGCGGCTATTCGGCCATGATGAACTCGAAAGGGTTGTTTGCCTATTATCCCAGCACGAACGTCAATTTCTCGCTGACCGTCCGCACCGACGACGGCAAGGGGTCGGGCTACGTGGCGCGGGGCTACAGCGACGTTTCTAAACTCGACACCGCAGCCGCTACGAACATCGCCATTCAGAAAGCACGCGGCTCAGCCGATGCGCGGGCGTTGGAACCGGGCAAATACACCGTCATTCTGGAACCGACCGCAGCCGCCGTTCTGCTCGAAAACATTTTCTTCAACATGGACGCCCGCTCTGCCGACGAGGGCCGGTCGTATTTCAGCAAGAAAGGTGGATTAAGCCGGATGGGCGATAAGATTGTGGACGAGCGCGTAACCATTTATTCCGACCCCACCAACATCGACCTGCCCGCGTCGCCGTGGTCGGGCGATGGCCGGGCGCAGGAGAAAACGATGTGGATTGAAAAGGGCGTGGTAAAAAACCTGTCGTACTCGCGGTTCTGGGCGCAGAAAAAGGGCAAAAAAGCCCTCCCCAGCCCCAATAACGTGATTATGGCCGGTGGTACAGCTTCGCTCGATGAGATGATTCGAAGTACGCAACGCGGTATTTTGGTCACGAAACTCTGGTACATACGCGAGGTTGATCCGCAGACGATTCTGCTCACGGGCCTCACCCGCGACGGTACGTTTTACATCGAAAACGGAAAAATCAAACATCCGGTCAAGAATTTCCGGTTCAACGAAAGCCCGATTATCATGCTCAACAACCTCGAAGCGTTGGGCAAGCCGGAGCGCGTAGTCAGCACCGAATCGGACCAGAACTATTTGATTCCGCCGATGAAAATCCGGGAGTTTACGTTCACGAGCTTGTCGGATGCGGTGTGAGGTTTTGGGGATACAGAGATGTTTTTGGGACACAGAGATGCACCAAGAAGCACGGAGATACACGGAGGGTTTTGTGTATCTCCGTGTTACGTCGAGTTAGTTCCCCGTGCTCTCGACTCGCGTTAACGAACTGCTCGAAGCCCCACGACGCTAAACTCGTCATCGAGCGGGCGCAGGCAAACGCAAACCAGTCCAGTTCCGTTATTGAGTTGAGTCAATCAATCACATTATGAACACATTAACCATCGACCAGATAAAAGCACAATACCCGGATGAATGGGTACTGGTGGGCAATCCGAGTTTGTCGGGGGCTACGGTTTTGGGCGGCATTGTCATCGACCACAGCAAAGACAAACGGGAGATTGCATACCGCCAGCCTAACTGGCGGGCGCAGTTTCAGTCTGCCATCACCGTATTCACGGGCGATAAACCCAAAAACCGTAAGTTCTGGCTTTGACAAATCCAATGCTCTCGACCCGCGTACATGACCTGCTCGAAGCCCCCGACGCCAAACTCGTCATCGAGCGGGCACAGGCTATTTTGGCCGATGAAGCCAACCGTCGCCGAGCATTCCGTGAATGGCTACGCGACGATGTAAAAGCCGAATTCATCAACGGCGAAATCATTATGCACTCGCCCGTCAAACGGCGGCATTTAGACGCTACTCAAAATTTATTGATACTCCTTCGGGTTTATGTTCACAAACATGACCTGGGAGCGGTCGATTCCGAGAAAGCTCTTGTGGGGCTAACCCGCAACGATTACGAACCGGACATCTGCTTCTGGAACGCCGAAACAGCCGCTTCGTTTCAGGACGACCAAATGGAACACCCCGCCCCCGATTTGATTGTTGAAGTACTATCGAAAAGTACCACGGGCCGCGACCGAGGAATAAAGTTTGAAGATTATGCAGCCCACGGCGTGCTGGAATACTGGATTATCGACCCGGTTCGCAAATCAGTAGAGCAATACCAGTTAGACGAACCGACAATGGCGTTTGCATCGGCGGCAGTGCTGTACGATGACGATACGCTATCGGCTCTCACTGTACCCGGCTTTCAGATTCCGGTGCGGGCCATTTTCGAGAAACAAGCCAATATGGATGCGCTACAGGCCATTCTGGCTGCATAGCTACCAACTTCCTCAATGCTCAACATAACCCCCGCAGCCCTCGATCACCTGCCCGTTATCCGCGATATTGCCTACCGTACCTGGCCCGCTACGTTCGGCGAAATTCTGTCGCCCGAACAGATTGCGTATATGCTGGAAATGATGTACAGCCTCGATGCGCTGCGGGAACAGGTAAACGAAAAGCAGCACGTTTTTCTGCTGGCTACCGAACCTGATAGCGATCAGTTTTTGGGCTACGCATCCTACGAACTGAATTATCAAAATCAGCCCATCACGAAGATTCACAAAATCTATATTCTGCCCGAAAGTCAGGGCAAAGGCGTAGGCAACGCGCTGATTAGTGCCGTAACCGACGTGGCCCGGCAGCACGGCAACACGGCTCTGTCGCTGAATGTGAATAAACACAACAAAGCCGTCCGCTTTTACGAACGCATCGGCTTTGCCATCGCCAAAACCGAAACTATCGACATCGGAAACGGCTTTATTATGGATGACCTGGTAATGATAAAACCGCTTTGAAACCGTTCGTATTCACCCGCATCCAATACACCTCCGGCGACTGGGACACCGATCAGCGAATGCCGAGCAATCTGCTGCATTCGCTGGTGGAGTACACAACCCTGCCCGTCGACCAGAAGGAGCGAGTGGTGCGGCTGAACAGCCCTGATTTGTTTAAGAGCCAGTTTTGTTACCTGAGCGGGCACAAATTGGTGGAGTTTTCGCAGCAGGAGCGCGACTATGTCAAACGGTACGTGCAGAATGGCGGGTTCATATTCGCCGACGATTGCAACCACGACGTGGACGGACTATTTGCGAAGTCATTCGAGCAGGAAATGGGGCGCACATTCGGGCCGAAGGCGTTGCAGAAAATCCCGAATACGCACCCGATTTATAGCTGCTTTTTCAAGTTCCCCGACGGCCCGCCAACGACCTCGTTCGAGTTGAACGGCTGGGGCGACGACCTCGTGCATGATTACCTGAAGGCCATCATCGTAAACGGGCGCATCGGTGTGTTGTACAGCAACAAAGACTACGGCTGCGAGTGGGATTATGACTTCCGAAACAAACGCTTCCTGGCCGAAGACAACACGAAATTCGGAGTGAACATTGTCATGTATGCATTAACTGTCTAATGAGTTGTTACACAGAGATTCGCAGAGAAAAAAGAGATGCACAGAGTCTCTGCGAATCTCTTTTTTCTCTGCGAATCTCTGTGTAACAATCTCTAACTTGGAAACACAACACTACAAAACACTCGTCGGCAAGCTGCCGCTCCTGAAACAGGAAATTGGCAAGGTAATTATCGGGCAGGAAGAAGCCGTGAGCGAGGTATTGACGGCTCTGCTGGCAGGTGGGCATTGCCTGCTCGAAGGTGTACCGGGCCTGGCAAAAACGCTGATGGTCAGAACAATGGCCGATGCACTGGCGATGCACTTCAAACGGATTCAGTTTACGCCCGACCTGATGCCGGGCGATATTGTTGGCACCGAAGTACTCGAAGAAGACCATCAGACGGGCAAAAAATTCTTCCAGTTTAACCGGGGGCCGATTTTTGCCAACGTGGTGCTGGCCGACGAAATCAACCGAACCCCGCCCAAAACGCAGGCCGCTCTGCTCGAAGCCATGCAGGAATACAAAGTGACCTACGGCGGTACGGATTATCCGCTGCCTCGTCCGTTTCTGCTGATTGCCACGCAAAATCCTATCGAACAGGCCGGCACCTACCCCCTGCCCGAAGCCCAGCTCGACCGGTTTCTGTTGTACATTAAACTCAGCTACCCCTCTGAGCCAGAAGAACTCGACGTACTGCGTAGCACTACCGGCACTGCCCGCCCCGACCTGCAAACCATCCTGACCGATCAGGACGTACTCGACCTACAGCACCTGACCCGGCAAGTCCACATCAGCGACGACCTGCTGGCATATATTAATCGACTTGTTCGGGCCAGCCGCCCGCAGGAGTCGCCGGTGCCGTTTGTAAAACAGTGGGTTGAGTGGGGAGCCGGGCCACGCGCCGGGCAGGCGTTGGTGCTGTGTGCCAAAGCCCGCGCCGTGTTGCACGAACGCTTCTCGGTTATTCCCGACGATATTCAGACACTGGCCTACCCAGTACTGCGCCACCGTATTGCCTTGAACTTCAGAGCCGAAGGCGAGGGTATAACAACGGATAAAGTGATTGATGAATTAGTGTCTAAAAAGTTTTGACTCAGAGATGTTCTGTAACACAGAGATGCACCGAGAAAAAGAAGATACGTAGAGACATTGTCAATAATCTCTGTGAAACTCTTTATTGTCTCTGTGTATCTCTGTGTCACAAAATGTATCAGTACCCCAAAAAATGCTCAACTTAATCAAACTCAACAACCTTCACCTCGCTGGCAAACTCGTCAGCGATGAACTGCTGCTGGGTATTCAGCATAGCCGCCGGTCGGGTGTAGGGACCGAGTTCGAGCAGTTTCGGCATTACGTGGTGGGCGACGACCCGAAGCGCATCGACTACAAACGGCTGGCGCAAACGGGGCAGTACTACGTCCGCGAATCGGCTACGGAAAGTAATCAGCACATTCGGCTGCTGCTCGATTTGTCGGGGTCCATGAACTACGCCGAAGCGGGTATTGCGCGACTTGATTACGCCAAAATTCTGCTGGCGTCGCTGGCCTACCTTGCCAACCGGCAGGGCGACCAATTGAGCTTGTACGGCCTGCAACACGGAGTTGTTCAGCCGTTGGTGCCAGCAGGAAAACAGTCCTTTCAGCGGATTGTGGCAACGCTCGAAACAGCGCAGGCATCGGGCGAATGGCAAAATAAAGAAACAAAATTCCCGGAGTTCAGCCGTAAACAAAGCGAGATGCTTATACTGGCCTCCGATTTTTTGCAGGCTGACGACGAATGGCTTAACCTGATACGAAGCCTGGCCGGGCCACGTCGGGAGATTGTGATTTTCCAACTGCTGGGCAATCAGGAACTGGATTTTAACTTAACGGGCTTTTACCGGTTCCAGGACCTGGAAACGGGCCGCGAAGTTGAGTTGCAGGCCGAGTCGGTGCGGTCTGAGGTGCAGATGCGGGCGTCGGCATATCTGGCGATGCTCGATGAAGCGTTGCGACTGCCGCACGTTCGGCTCATCCGGGCACGGCTGAGCGAGCCAATAGCATTAGTACTACGGAAGTTTTTGAATTGATTTTTTGTTACACAGAGATACACCAAGAAGCACGGAGATACACAGAGAAATTTTAAACAAAACTCCGTGTATCTCTGTGTCTCCTCTGTGCATCTCTGTGTCATAATTTATGTTTATTGAACCAGCTTTTTTGTGGGCCAGTCTTGCCGTTGTGATTCCGATTGCGATTCACTTCTGGCACCAGAAGCGGGGCAAGCCCCTGCCCTGGGCGGCTATGCGCTGGCTCGCCGAACGCGAACAGCAACAAAGCCGGGGACTTCGGCTCGATAACCTATGGCTGTTGCTCCTGCGCTGTCTGCTGCTGATTGTGCTGGCGATTATGCTGGCACAACCACTACTGAACTGGCTGAACCAGCGCAAAACTGTTGAGCAAATTCATTTAGTTCAGCCAAACGCTGCCGTACTGAATGCGTTTCGGTTTGAGTTGGAACAGGCCCGCCAACAAAACGAGCGCGTCGTTGACACCGAATCGTTTACGAACCCGCTGGCTCTGCAAACGGCCATCAACGCACTGCCCACCACCGACGCCCAACTGCATCTGTACCTCGTTAATGACCCAATCTGGGCCGACGCACCAGCCATTACTGTGCCGAAACGGTTTCAGTTGCACACCGTTGTTGATTCAGCCCCGCAGCCGAAAGCCTACCTGATTGGTCAGGCATCTAAACGCCTGTTTGTAGCCCATAACGGGCAACTCATGAGCCAAACCGGACCTAATCAGGGTATTCGTTTTCAGACACAACCGGCGCACACAGGTCCAATTCGTGTGTTGCTCAACTATATTAAAGCTGCTGAACATCAGAGCGTTCGGGCTGCGTTGCAAGCCTTAACCGATGTGTATGGATTCGATTTTGCTACAGATGACAAACCCCAGCCTAACGTGTCTTACGACCTGATGCTGACCGACCACCTTCCCGTGTCTGCGAACCCGCAAACGCTTTACATCGTTTCGGACATAGTGGCATCGCCGACCACAGATAACGTGATTGTTACGAACGAAACGCTAATACCTCAAACATCGGAGCGAGTGGCTGCCGGGCAACTACCCGAATGGCTGGGCGAACAGATTTTACGACATTACGGTGTGTGGCAAAACCGGCAACCGCTCAGCCAACGCGCCCTGAAGACGCTGTTTGTACCGACAACTAAACCCGAACCGGCCCGGCAGGCGGGGCTGCAACACGCGCTAACCCTCTTTTTTATCGTTGTACTGATACTTGAACGCTGGCTGGCCCTCACTAAAAACGCATGAATGAACTCCAACGCGCCCTTTCGTCGGTTACGTATCGGCTCCATGCCAACGCCCTGCTACGCAGTCTGCTGCTCGGCGGAGCGGCTTATCTGCTGGTAGCTGCGTTTGGGGGGCCGTGGGGCTGGCCCGTGGGCGCGGGCGTGGCAGGACTGGCGGTTGGCGCATGGGTGACGAAGTTGTTTGAATCAAAAAAACCACTGGCTGTTCAATACATTCACCAAACCGTAGGCGACGCCGAATACAGCCTGCCACTGCTCGACAAAAGTGATCTAAACATCGCCGAACAACTACAACTCGAACGGCTGGCCGGGCGAATCCACGCCGGGCAAATTCGCGATAGTCGGGTGCCGGGCGTGTTGTGGCAACAAATCGGGCCGTATGCGCTGGCGTTGGGAATCGGGTTGCTGGCTTTTCTGGGACTTCCGTACCTGAAAACCACCCCCACCAACAACCCGATGAAACAGATGCTTTTCGTTGAGAAACAACTCCCCGAAAAGCCCGATGAGCCACCAGCCTTTCGGTCGGCTACGTTACAGATTCAGCCGCCTGCTTACACCCGCCTGCCGCAGCGCAACACCCGCGACCTCAACGCTACTGCCCTCGTCGGCTCGGTGCTAACGTGGCAGGTTCGGTTTAGCCGTGTTGAAAACCTGTCGGTAAAATTGGTGAATAGCCGGGGTCAGGAAATACCATTTCGGAAAACGGGCGATGGCTTCTCGTATAAAGACCAACTCCTGAACTCCGGCCTGTATGCCATAAAAGCGTATTGGCAAATGTCATCTAAACGAGATTCGCTTGTTTATCAGTCAGACTTTTACCGACTCGAAGCCACGCCCGATCTGGCTCCTAAAATTGAACCCGGCTCCAAAGAACTGTACACGTTTCATTATCTGCGTGACCCGAAAACGCTGACTATTGCAGCCAAAATCTCCGACGATTTCAGCGTATCACAGGCGTTTATTGTGGCAACGGTGGCGCGGGGTTCGGGCGAGAATGTGAAATTTCGCGAGGTCAGGATGCCGGTTGGCCGGGCTAACTTCCGGGAAGCGCGGCTGTCGAAAACTATTGACCTGAACGCACTCAATTTCGCTCCGGGCGATGAGTTGTATTATTACTGGGCCGCGTTCGATAATCGACAGCCGGAGCCGAATTTTACCAAGTCAGACACGTATTTTGTGGTCTATAAAGACACAACGATATTGGACGAAACCGAGCTGGCAACGATGGCCGTGAACATTATGCCAGAGTATTTTCGGAGTCAGCGACAGATTATCATCGACACCGAAAAGCTGATTGCGGGTCGTAAACGCATTCCAGAAAAAGCGTTCAAGAGTTCGTCCAATGAAATTGGCTTCGACCAGAAAGCCCTGCGGCTGCGCTACGGACAGTTTCTGGGCGAAGAATTTGAAAAATCCATCGGCGGGGGCGATGCCCTGCCCACCGACCGCGACGGCGACGTGGTGGTTGGCTTCGCGGCTATGCAGCAGTACATGCACAAGCACGACGAGGGCGAAGGCGATCATAGCACACCGACAGGTAGCCACGCCGGACACGACCACGGGCATAGCCACGGCGGTGGGCCATCGGCAGACGACAAAGACCCTGTAGCTGCCCTGATGGAGCAATATGTACACAGCCACGACGATGCCGAAACGAATACGTTTCATGAGCAATCGACGCGGTCTCTGCTGAAAATGGCCCTCGAAAACATGTGGCAATCAGAGTTGCATCTGCGGCTTTACGAACCCGAAAAAGCCCTGCCCTTTGAGCGTAAAGCTCTGGAATATCTGAAATTGTCGCAGCAAAAAGCCCGGTCGTATGTTCGCAAAACTGGCTTCGACCCGCCCCCTATCAAAGAAAAAGAAATCCGGCTGACGGGCGAACTCATCAACGTTGACCCGACTACCAAACAAACCCGCTCGTTCACGCAGCAACGCATCGAATCAATGGCGTCGGCAGTGCTGGGTTTCGTTGACCTACCCCAACTGACTGCCGGGCAGCGGCAAACGGTTCAGCAACTCGGCAATGCGCTCGCAAATCCGGTGCTCAACAGCGGGTTGCCGAACTGGTCGGTGCTGGCGTCGCTGCAAAAATTAGTCGGCGGCAAAGCGTTGTCAGTTCCCGAAAAAACGAGCTTGAAAACCAAACTCTACACGCTGGCGGGTTCGTCGGAACGCAGCCGGTCGGGCTACGACAGCAACCGAAAACTGGAGCAGGCATTTTGGCGTAACTTGTAAACATGCTTCTAACCATTTCCCTCGCTCTACTCCTTCTCCTGCAAATTACGCTGCTGGTTCGGAACAAAACGCTGCCAACAGGCCGAAAATGGCTGCGGTCAGGATTGAACGTGCTGCTGTGGCTGGTAGTGATGGCCTACGTCTGGCAACCGGCCTGGCCTGTGAGTCACCCTGCCAAACACGCGTTGCTGGTGGGCGATGAGGTGCCGGGAGCAGTAGTCTCGCAGGTCAAAGACAGTCTCGGCATTCAGGCTGATTTTACGGCCCGGACGTTTAAAGCCGGTTACGACTCTGTTACGCTGCTGGGGCAGGATTTTCCGACCGAAACCCTGACCGGCCTGAGCAACGTAACCCTGCGGTGGGTGCCCTACAACGCGCCCGGCAAGCCATTCGATGTACGCTGGAAAGCCGTGTTGCGCGAGGGCGAACTACAGCGACTTACGGGCCGGGTCGTGGTTCCTGAAAAACAGGGACTGGCCGTTCGTTTTGGCAACCGCACGATAGACAGTCTGCTATTGCAGGCAGGCGAAAATGCATTTGCGCTGCAATTTCCGGCATTTGCGCGGGGAAGAACAGCGGTCGAGTTGGCCGTAAACGGAACCGTTGTCGATACAATTCGCTTTTTTGGTCGTCCGCTGAAACCACTGACCGTTCAATTTTTGCTTAACAACCCTGATTTTGAAAGCAAAACGCTGGCCGACTGGCTGGGGCGACACGGGCACACCGTTCAACTAATAACTACCTTGTCCAAAAACATCAGCCGCGACCTTCGCATCAATCCGAACGAAACGAACGCAACGCCAGACATCCTCATAACTGACCCTGCCAACGCTACTAATTCAGCCATACGCAAAGCCGTAGCCGACGGGCGGGCCGTATTATTCATTAACCTGACCAATGCTGAAGCGGATTGTCGAACCATTGGCCGTGCTACCGGAAGCCGCTGGACCGTGCGCCGAATCTCGACGGAACCGGCCATACCGGCTGGCAACGGACTAACGGCCCTGCCCTATCGCTTTGCAGATGCTCCGAATCAATTTATGAGTTCAGGCTACCCGGTTGCTGTTCAACAAACCCCAACGGGCCGTGTAGGCATCAGCTTAGTCAACGAGACCTACCCACTCGCGCTCAGTGGTGACAGTTTGACTTATGCCAGCATCTGGACGGCTGTGCTGGCCCGGCTGTATCCGAACGAGACAAACGCCTTGTTTGCCAACGCGCCATTTTACAATCGTATGGCTCAGCCGATACGACTAACATACGCTGGTAAAACGTCCTTGACAACACTGCGAACGGGGCCCGACACACTTGCGCTAAACCCAGTTCCGCTTAACGAGATAACCTTTGCGGGTACATATTTGCCAGGGAAAGCCGGTTGGCAAACCGTTGCTGATTCGGTGGAGGCATTTAGCAACGGGCGGTTAACAGACCCTGCTTTTCAGCGCGAGACCGTGCGCCGGTTTGTGCATGCCCACGCTCATTCAAACAGTAAGGCCAGCCAGAAACCAGTGGCACAAACAGTACCGAACTGGCTTTGGCTGACTTTACTACTGATCGTTTTTAGTGCGCTGTGGATTGAACCAAAGCTGGGCTGAAGTTTAATCAGAGAAACGACTTACAGGCACTATTTCTGAAATGACCTGAACACGTAATCCCACAGGGGCGATGATACGCCGTAGTTACTTTCGGGATTTTTGTAATGATGAACGCTGTGGTTAACCCACAACTGCTTGAAAAAATTCTTCGGCGGAGCGTAGGCATGTACAATGAAATGCACAGCCAGATAGCCCGAATAGCCTACCAGAAAGCCCGGAAAGAACGCGTAGGCAGCCTCGCCCATCATCAGAAAAAACAAACCAAAAAACGCAGCCGCCACAATAATTGCCAACGCCGGGGGCATTGCCAAACGAGTTTTGTCTTTCGGATACTCGTGGTGAACGCCGTGAAACGTGTATTGAATTTTGGCCCGCTGGGGCGTAGTTGGAGCCAAATGATACAGGTAGCGGTGCAATATGTACTCAAATAACGTAAACACGAATAGCCCCGACCCAAACAAAGCCGCAATGGTAGCGTAGTTCATGTCTGTATGGGTGAAAGCGTACCAGCCTAAAAAGGCCGAAAGCGTTAGCCACATGCTAATGGGCACCATGATGTGCGTGCGCGAAAGAGCTTCCAGAATTGGATTATCAAAAAGTTGTTTCGTACCGCTGTTCCTGGGCCGGGTCTTACCATGACCAGCCATTGTTTGCAGTTGTTCCGTTGACGATTTCATACTGTTGTATTCTATAGCACTGCCGCGAAATTACGGGGAAAATTGATTTTTAACACTGATTTAGTAAAAGGAGTTGACTAAGCCTGAACCGGTTGCCGGACTTCCATCTGGTCAGACAGCTTTTCCTGCATGTGCGCCATATTGCCCTTCGGCATTTTGGGCCGGATAATCAGCCGCAGCGAATTATTGTATGTCAGGTAGTTAAGCATCCAGTTAATGAAAATGAACAGCCGGTTTTTTACGCCCACAATTGCCATCAGGTGTACGAACAGCCACGTTAGCCAGGCCAGTACGCCCTGAAATTTCAACCAGGGTAAATCGACAACCGCCAGCCCACGCCCAATGGTTGCCATTGTGCCGAGGTCGCGGTAAACAAACTCTTTGGCAGGCTCTCCGCGAACCCACCGGGTCAGGTTTGCTGCCAGGTGCCGCCCCTGCTGAATGGCAGGCTGCGCTACCTGCGGGTGTCCATTCGGCCATTTCTCCTCGGTCATCAGCGCCACATCGCCAATAGCAAACACATCAGTGAAACCCTGCACCTGACTGTAGCGGTTTACCAGCACCCGCCCACCGCGCCCCAACACCTCTGGCGGCAAACCATTCAGCGGGTTGGCTTTCACGCCAGCCGCCCAAATCAGGTTATTGGTCCGTAGTGTTGACCCGTCGTTCATGGTTACGATCTTTCCGTCGAAGTCTTTGACACGTGTATTGAGCTTTACCACTACGCCCAGTTCCTGTAAATAATTCAGCGAATGCTCCTGCGACTGCTTCGACATCGGCCCCAGCAACTCCCCCCCGACTCGACCAGGTAAATATCCATCTTCATGAAATCGAGTTCAGGGTAATCGCGGGGCAACACCGTTCGGCGCATTTCGGCCAGCGTACCACAAAGCTCAACACCCGTTGGCCCACCGCCCACCACCACCACGTCCATCAGCCCCTCGCGCTCGTCTTCGGTTTCAACGCCGAGCGCATCTTCAAAGTTTTGGAGCATTCGGTTGCGCAGGGCAATGGCCTCGGCCACCGATTTCATCGGCAACGCTTTTTCAATGATGTTCTGCTGATTAAAAAAATTAGTGTCGGCCCCCGTTGCCACCACTAAATAATCGTAAGCAATCGGGCCCAACTCAGTATCCACGATTTTATCAGCCGGTCGAACACCTGTTACGTTCGTGACGCGGATATGCACGTTTTTGCAATTACCAAAAACGGCCCGCAGCGGAAACAGAATCGAATTGGCCTCCAGCCCGGCAGTAGCCACCTGATAATATAGCGGCTGAAACTCATGGTAATTATAGCGGTTAAGCAGCACCACCTGAAACTCTTTGCGGTCGGCTAATTTCCGGGCCAGTTTAAGGCCACCAAACCCCGCGCCTACAATGACTACGCGTTTCCGGTCGGTTTGAGGTATGTTTGGGTTCATAGGTTTGGAGTGATGAGTGATGAACGATGAGTGATGAGTTCTTTCGCGTCAGCGAACCGCTACGGCGGACCGTTCATCACTCATCGTTCATCACTCATCGCTAATATAACTCGTTCGTAGTGTGCTTCGTAGCGGGGCAAAACGCGCGACAGTTCAAATTCTTTGGCACGGGCAAGAGCATTCTCCTGAAAGATTGGCAACTGCTCGTCCGACAATACAAACAGGGCGTTACGTACCATATCGTCAACGTCGCCTACGTTGCTCATAAAACCCGTTACACCCTGTATATTCAACTCTGGCAAGCCACCGACGTTCGACGAAATAACCGGCACCTGACAGGCCATTGCTTCGAGGGCTGCCAGGCCAAAGCTCTCATTCTCAGAAGGCATCAGAAACAAATCGGCTACCGACAGCACCTCCTCTACGGCGTCTAACTTCCCCAGAAACCGCACCTGATCGTAGATACTCAGATCGCGCACGAGCCGTTCGATGCGGGCGCGTTCGGGACCGTCGCCCACGAGCAGGAGTTTGGCAGGGATTTGTTGCTGCACATGATAGAATGTCATCACGGCGTCGTCTATACGCTTCACACGTCTGAAATTTGACGTATGCACAATCAGTTTTTCGCCGTTAGGACAGATCGCTTTCTTAAAATGATCTTTCTGTTGTCGTTTAAACCGATTCAGGTCAATGAAGTTTGGAATTACCTCAATCTCGCGATGGACGTTGAAATGCTTGTACGTATCCCGCCGTAAATCTTCAGATACCGACGTAACCCCGTCCGATTCGTTAATGCTGAACGTTACAACCGGCTCATACGACGCATCTTTGCCGACGAGTGTAATATCAGTTCCGTGCAGCGTAGTAACAACCGGCACATTACGCCCCTGCGACCGCAGAATCATTTTCGCCATATAAGCTGCCGATGCGTGCGGAATAGCGTAGTGAACGTGCAGAAGGTCAACATCTTCATTCAGAACCACATTTACCATCTCGCTGGTCAGGGCCGATTCGTAAGGCGCGTACTGAAACAGCGGATACGACGGAATGTTGACTTCGTGGTAGTAAACGTTTTCGTTGAAAAAATCGAGCCGGGGCGGCTGCTGATAGGTAATAAAGTGAATTTGGTGGCCGTTTTTCGCTAACGCTTTGCCGAGTTCAGTAGCAACAACGCCACTTCCCCCAAACGTAGGATAGCACACAATACCGATTTTCATACAGAAGAGCCTGATGGCAGGGGCGGTTTGGTATAGCAACACCAAATCGGGCTGAAAAGAATCCCTTACCTTTGTCAAAAAACAAGCATGGTCGTGCGTCAGCCCGTTTCGTTTCCGATGTTTGCCCTGGGCTTTTTGCGGCTCATCCGGGTGCAAAACCTGCTGATTGTGGTGCTGACGCAATTTCTGGCGCGTATTTTTCTGGTTGGCCCGAAAGAAGACTGGCTCCGACTTCTCACCGACCGTACCATCTGGCTGCTATCGTTTGCAACGGTTTGTATTGCCGCAGCGGGGTACATTATCAACGATTACTTCGATATCAAGATCGATTTGGTCAATAAGCCCAAACGGGTCGTGATTGGCCGGTATCTGAAACGTCGGGTGGCTTTGGTTGCCCATCAGGCATTGAACGTACTTGGCTGTTTAATTGGGCTTTATCTAAGCAAATGGGTTTTTCTGGTCAACATACTGTCGGCGGGGTTGCTCTGGTTTTATTCAGCTAATTTTAAGCGGCAGCCGGTGGTTGGCAATCTGGTAATCTCGCTCCTGACGGCACTATCGCTGATTGTGCTGGCTGTATATTATCGCCAAAATGCCGACATGCTGCTGATTTACGCGCTGTTTTCGTTTGGTATTACACTCGTGCGCGAGATTATCAAAGACATGGAAGACGTTCGGGGCGACGCCCGGTTTGGTTGTCGCACCCTGCCCATTGTGTGGGGGCTACGCCGGACCAAGTACCTGCTCTACGTACTGATTGGTTCGTTTGTTATGACTCTTTTTCTGACTGCGGGTTCGCTCAATAACCCAAAACTCGACGTTATTTTTCTCATTCTCCTCGCTCCTGTTTCCTACCTGACCTACCGGCTTGTTTACGCCGATACCCGACGTGCGTTCGGGTATTTGAGCAACCTCTGCAAGATCATCATGCTCATGGGGGTTTTGAGCATGATTTGGGCCTGACGTTGGCCTCACACGCTGGCAGCACACTGCCGTTTTGTAAGAATTCGCAACTTTGTTGCAAAAAAGTTGGTTGGTGTGGAATACGATAACCGAGCGCATCGTATTTTTGCATTGGCTTATGAAAACAGAAATCCTCTCCCGCAAAGCCGACTATATCGGCATCACCGGCTCCGTCCTGTGCGTTGTTCACTGTTTGATCACCCCTGTTTTGCTGATGACAACGGCATTGCTACAAAATGAGCAATTGCGCTTTGGCTATCTGAGTTTAGATTATGTTTTCATCGGCGTTAACGTCATCGCCGTTTATTTTGCCACCCGGCACCACGCATCGCCCGCTATCAAACGCGCGCTGTGGAGTTTTCTGCTGATTTTTGCCGCAGCTATTGTGCTTGAAGACGTAAACGAAGCGTTTGAATACCTCGGCTACGCAGCATCAGCCGGTTTGGTTATTACCCACCTGATAAACATTCGGCAGCATCAAAAGGTCTGAACTGTGATTCGTCGGATTATGCTGATCGACTCTGATTGCCGCCTTCGGCGGTAAATCAATAAAATCAGAGTCGATCAGCATAATCCGACGAATCATGGTTCAGAATGTAGGTGGCCCCAGCCGTCTGTCTGAAATGTACTCTGTATCCGTCAGCGTTCGGAGAAAGGCGATAATCTGTTGTTTTTCAGTGACCGTGAGCGAAATGCCCGGTTTGCCCGTTTGGTTTTGACGCAGCAGCGGATCGAGTTCGGGAACGTCCTGTAGGTTTGTTGTATAGTGATCGAGCACCTGATCGAGCGTCCAGAATCGGCCATCGTGCATGTAGGGCGGAGTGCGGTCAACATTCCGCAGACTCGGTACTCTGAACATGTATTTGTCTTCGGGTCGAAGCGTGACCAGCGAACGGCCTTCGTCTTTGTTGAGGTCGCGGCTCAGGCCATTGTTCCGAAAGCGTTGGTCGGTAAACAACTCACCCGCGTGGCAACCCGCGCACTTCTGTTTGAACAACGTCAGGCCGCTCAGTTCGCCCGGCGTCAACTCGCCCCCGGCTTCTTTTCGCACGTACTTATCGTACCGGCTGTTGGCCGACACCATCGTCAGCATGAACTGCGACATAGCTTTCAGGAATCGCGCCGATGTAATGGAATCCGAACCGAAGGCAGCCTGAAACAAAGGTCTATATCTATTACCTTTCCGCAGCGCATTCAGTAGAGCGGGCATGTTATGACCCATTTCGACCGGGTTTTCGATAGGATTGATTGGCAGCAAATCGAGATCGACAACGCCCCCATCCCAGAAGAATGAACTGTAAAAAGCTGCGTTCTGTACTGCGGGTACGTTACGGGTGCCGATTTTATCGTTAATACCGTGGCTCAGTGCATGATCGGTATGCCCGAAGGCCGCACTTTGCTGATGGCAAAATGCACAGCTAACGGTGCCGTTGGCCGATAACGCGTCGTCGTAAAACAACGCCCGGCCCAGTGCTACACCTTCAACCGTGAGCGGGTTATTCGAAAATTTATAGATCGGCTCCGGGAAGTTAGCCGGTTTTTTCCACGGAAATGGTGTGGGCTTATACTCAACGGGCTGCGACGGGTCGGGCTTAACCGGCCCTACCCCACCCGATTCATTAGGCTGGCACGACACCACACAGGCAAACAGGCCCGCACTTGCCAATAGTCCGATGAGCTTCCAGCGGTGCATAAGCTAACGTCTGCTTAATTTGTTGCGGTAGTGATACGTTTGTAGGTCATCATCTGCGCGTAGTTGTTGGCAACATCAGCCGACAGCAGCGACACCATAATTTCGGAATTAGCGTTGATACTCATCCGTTTAACCCCATCGAAAACCTTCAGCACGTCGGCTTGCAGCGTTACAACAGGCACACGACCGGGAGCAATCGTGGCTACGTCACTACCAAAGGGTATGCGAATAGTTTTCAGGTTATTGATAGTACGGGTGCTATAACCACCGAAGAAGCCGATGTGATACCGGAAGTTGCGGTTACCCGTTGCGTTGACGGGCGCACTTGGCGACGTTCCCTCAAGTTTCAGAAAAATATACCCCGAATTCCACGACCAGTACATACCGCTCGCGCTCGTATGGTCGCCTGCCGGGTCGAGAACGCCCGTTCGGCGGCTGATGTCCATCGTACTCCGCAGGCTATCGACGCCGAGCACAAACGACATGGCTTTATAATCGCCAAACGGCACGTTGCGGAGCGTGATACGCTGCGTGGCCGGAACGTCTTCTTTAATCAGAAAGTAGCTACTGTCCTGCGGTACCACATACTGACTACCATCGGCCCGCGTCAGCGTGATATTGCTAACGAAGTAGTTGAATGCCGTTGGCGTAAACGATTCGCCAGCTCCGTTCTGATACACGCCTGTGGCGAGCTTTAAATCCTGATTACCAACCACGTTGTCAAACACAAACGAGACAGGACCGCTCGTTGCCGAAGCCGGATTATCGGATTTACAGGCCATAAAGCCCCCCGTTAGCGTCGCGACAAGAAGCAGAGATGTGATAGCGGTTGTACGCATTATGTTGTCTTGTTTAATCAGTTCGGCTACGGGCATAGAGCGTAATTAGCCCGATGATACCGCCACTAACCAGCATCAGAAACAGCCAGACAATGGCATTGGTGGCACTGAAGGGCTGTTGCATAAATTCGTTTGCCAGGCCCACTACCGTGCCAATGCAAATACCAATCATGCTTACGAATACAAAGGCAACAATAGGTGGCAGTCGTCGAAGCATACGTTATTGTTCGTAATAATAGCCAAAAATGATGTCCATCTCATCTTCGCTTGTTAGACCAAAACGAACGGTTTTGGTGGTGGTGTTATTATACGTCACCTGCGAGGTCAGGCCCTCTCCTTTCTGAAAAACAAGCGGTTGCGCGAACGTTTTAATGAGCGGGTGTTCCCAGTCAGTGCTTTCATACACCACTTCGCCATCGCGCGGGCCGCCAGCAATTTTAACGATGAACTTTTCGCCCAGTTTGTGGGTGTGCGACGTCAGCATCAGCACTTTCGTGTTATTGCCAAACCGAAACGTTTTGCTTATGACCGTGCGCTGACCCGCTGGCAGGGAGAAGCTTTCATTGCCCAGATTAAGCGCGTTTGCCACAATCTTCACCTGCTCTTTGGGCATCTTGTACAGGTTCACGTACACCTCGCCTGGAATCTTACCCGCCGTTTTATTAACGTAGTGCGAGTTAAAATCGAACGAATAATTGGCCGGAATACGTAGGGCAATACCTTCTGGAAAACGGTAGTCGTACTCCTGCGTTTGCGTCCCGGCCCAGAAAACGTGATTCTGCATACTCAGGAATGTAAGTAGATTATTGCTGCCGTCCGGGTTTCGCAGATCGCGAATCTGATTCAGAGGTGGCAGCGAGTTTGGGTTTTTCCAGTCGTACAGAATAAAATGATGACTACCGGGCCGCATCCGCGACTGCACGCGGTTGATATACAACTCCGTTGCGTTACCAACAGCTTTCCGCACAAACAGTTCGCGCTCGTAGGTATTCGCCACCTCGAATGGTTCCAGGTGGAGTTGCAGCCCTTCGTCAGTTTTTGGCGGCTCAAGGGCGGCAAATGGGCCACTAAATACAGAACCACACAACGGTATGTTATTGGCAATGAGTGCAGCATCGACCGGGCCTCCCGAACGGGGCGCACCGGCCTCAATCCATTTACGTACAAAATCGATCTGTCCCGATGTTAGCCCTTCTGCTCCCAGTGGCATTGGATTACCGTATTGCTTACCCGCCAGCAGCGACGCACCCGTACAGTTGATTTTGCTGAACAGAAAACTATTCGCTACGTTACCCGGCGCAACCAACTGCATACCGTTGGCTTTAGCGGCTGTATTTTTGGGCAATTTACCGATCAGGTTATCGTACGATTTCCCGGCAGAGAGTACCAGTCCGTGTTGCCGAAAATCGGCATCCTGTTCTGACGCGTGGCAACCCGAGGTAGCGCACGATTTGTCGAAAATCTGCGTCTGAATGAGCTTATAGGCTCCTTCTTCCAGCACGGCATCGGTCTCCGATTCAGGTTGACACGAGCCAGCCAGCAAAGCCGTCATTACGGCCAGCAAGCCACTAAATGTAAGCGTAGTCGTTCGCATAATCGTCTGGATGAGAGAGCAGTACTGTACAATTTTTCAGCGGTTGGCCGTGCGTAACAGCCCGTACCCAAAGCCACCCGCCAGCAACGACGCTACCAGGATCGCCAGTTTAGCCACACTTTGCATATCGGTGCTGTTAGGAAAGGCCAGCAGTGTGATAAAGATCGACATCGTAAAGCCGATGCCCGCCAGCAGCGATACGCCAATAAGTTGCCGCCACGAAACGTCGGCGGGCAAACTCGCCACCTTCAGCCGAATTGCCAGCCAGGCCGCCAGCGTAATGCCCAGCGATTTACCCAGCAATAACCCGGTCATGATGCCAACGGCCAAAGGTTCAGTCAACTGACTTACTGTGCTAACGTCGATAACCAAACTGGTATTGCAGAACGCAAATAAAGGAACGATAACAAAGGCTACAGGGCTATGCAGGTAGTGTTCGAGCCGTTGCGCGGGCGAACTAATCTGCGCATTAAGGGCTTCAAGTTCTTCGCTCACTTCACGGGCCGACGCGCCGGGCGTTGCGACGGTGTCGGCTACCGCGTTGAGCCGTTCTTCGACCAGCATCACCAACTCCTGGCGTCTGTATGGAATCTTGAACGGTATGGCTATAGCCAGCAGCACGCCGGCAATAGTTGCATGTATACCCGATTTCAGGGTGACGTACCACAGCACCACGCCCAGCACCAGATAAATGGGCAAGCTGCGAACGCGCAGGTAATTGAGCAGTAGTAACCCAAGCCAGATGCCACCCGCCATGCCGAGGTAGGAAAGCTGTAAATCCTGCGTGTAAAAAATAGCGATAACCAGCACGGCTCCGAGGTCATCGACAATGGCTAAGGCCGTCAGAAATACCCGGAGCGACAGCGGCACCCGGTCGCCCAGCAGGCTCACAACGGCTAATGCAAAGGCAATATCGGTCGCCATAGGAATGCCCCAACCATCCACCGTTGGCGTTCCGACGTTGAACGCGGCAAACAATAACGCAGGCACCACCATGCCTCCTACAGCGCACACCAACGGCAATGCCGCCTGCTGCATCGACGAAAGTTCGCCCTCCAGCACTTCGCGCTTGATTTCCAGGCCGATAATAAGGAAAAACAGGGCCATTAGCCCGTCGTTGATCCAATGCGACAGCGTTTTTTCAAGCCGGAACTCGTTGACCGACAAGCTCAGGGTATTTTCCCATAAATCAGGGAAATACCGGGCAATGCCCCAATCGCTATTGGCCAGCAGCAACGCAACAAGGCTGCTAACCATCAGTACGATACCACTCGACGCTTCGCGCTGAAAAAATTCAGCAAACGGACGAACGATGGGTTTTGTCAGTCGAAGCAATGGGCTTTCAGTCATAGCATAGCGTTGATTATTCTTCAGACTGCAAGATTTTAATATCGGCAATCAGTTTGTCTACATCCTCTTTTTTAGTGCCGTCGTACATGCCCCGGATGTGGCGTTGTTTATCGATTAGCACAAACGCTCCACTGTGGATATAGCCGCCGGGAGCCGTAGAATCTTTACCCGCCGTAACGAGATAATGTTTTTCGCCAATCTCATAGATTTTTTCCCGGTCGCCAGTCAGGAACTGCCAGTTTTGGCCCGTCACTCCGAGGTCGTTGGCATAGGCTTTCAGCACAGCGGGCGTGTCGTGGTCGGGGTCGATGGTGTGCGACACAAACCGCACGTCGGGCGCGTCTTTGTAGACATCCCAAACGAGTTTCAGGTTACGGCTCATGACCGGGCAAATAGTTGGACATGTAGCAAAAAAGAAGTCGGCCACGTAGATTTTGCCAGTCAAATCGCGCTCGGTCACGGGTTTACCATCCTGGTTGGTAAACTGAAACGGCGGAATAACGGGATATTTCGGTTCTGTAACCTCTTTTCCATCAACCACTTTCGTAACCGTTTCGGGTTCGCCCAGATACGGCAGTTTTTCGCCCGGCCCACACGCCCATAGCAGCGTGAGAAGGGCCACAGAAATATATTTTTTCATAGTTGTACGAACCCCACCCCACCCCCTCCCCGTTAGGGAGGGGCTAAGCATAGATGCTTCCAGCGGAAGCCCCTCCCTAACGGGGAGGGGTTGGGGTGGGGTATTTTCAAAGAGCCTTTGCATTAGCGATGCTTTGGCGCATCTGATCGCGAACGCTGTTGACTTTCCGTTGCTCATCTTTCAGGTAATCTATCGCTTTGGCTTCGTCTAACTTAGCGAGCGTGTCGCCGTTGTACTGATGCATCCAGTCCATCATGGCTTTGTCGGCGTCGCCGAGTTGGCGGCTCAGGGTCATATATCGTTCCTTTGCCATCGGGTCGGTAGCGGCATCGGCTTTGGTGAGCATCTCTTTTTTGAGCTTCATCAGGTCGCTCATCAGCGGCATCACGCTATCGTGGGTTGCCATAATCTGCTGCTCTAATTTAGCAACGGGCGTAGTAGTGGCCGATTCGGAATCGTGAGCGTGCTGCTCATGACCCTCGTGGTTGTGTTCGCTCGTTTTCGACTGGCAGGCCGTACTGACCAGAACCACTGCCAGCAGGTATAATGCAATGCGAATCATGATTGTGATGGGAGTTTAATGGTAAAACGGAAATAATGAAATGGAGTTCGGTTTTGTTCAGAACAAAAACGTAAGATGCGTGCTTAGTTGAGCGTTAGCCCGGATTTCGCCGTTTGCCAGCTTCTGCGCCAGCGGGTGCCGGTAGCTAACTCCCAGCGACAGTTTGTTCAGATACACTTCCGTACCCGCGCTCAGGTAAGTTGCGTAGCCACCTGTGCGACTGTTTTGGATACCATGCTGCCGATCACGTTGCGCCTGTTCAACAAACACGCCCACGTTGGGCATAATGGCTTTCGGCCCCACGCTGCTCAGATAAAACGCCGATAGTGAGCCAGTTAGCCGATTCCCGAAGCGATAGCCATTGCTGTTTGTACCCGCCAGCCGATACGACAGGTCGGTGTTCAGGCCCCACTGTTTGTAGCGCACCGTATGAATGGCCGTGAACAGATAATCAACGCTACCCGTGCCCAACTGAAAGTTTGGATTCGCTACTTCGGCGTTGCTATTGGCGTCGTACCGGTATCGGCCTGTCGGTAATTTAACGCCCCCGCCAATCAGCAGATTATGGTCGATGGTTCGCGCGGCAGAATCCTGCATGAACGTATTCAGCAGATTGTACTGCGCCATTGCCGACACATCGCCTAAACCTTGTAACGGCGTTACACTTCCTGTTTTAAGCATCGTTTGCTGACCGAACTGATATGGCACGAAACCAAGCACCTGAAGCCGTTTGGTGGGGTAAAACCGTCCCCATAATTCAGCCGTTCGAAATTGTTCGCGGGTTTGCAGATTCAGGCTCCCGATGTGCGAATCGAACGAAGCATAGCGATACCGAACCCCCAGAAAACGCCGGTGCCCCTGTGGCAAAATACCAAAAAATGAACTTCCGTTTCCGCAGCCACAGATGTCGCAGGCCAACGTGGACAGGGCAGATAGGGTAAGAAACAGGAAGAAGACGTATTTTTTCATGCCGGGAGTACATCTAATTAAATTGTGGGTTTTTCAAAAACTCCTCATCCGTCAGCGTCTTCAGGAAAGCGATGATTTGTTGCTTTTCCACATCGGTCAGCGCGATGCCCAGTCGCCCGTTTTGTTTCAGGAGCGGGTCGAGATTTTCGGTGTTCTGCACGTTCCCGGCGTAGTAATCGAGCACGGCACTGAGCGAATAAAACCGGCCATCGTGCATGTATGGCAGCGTTTTCTCGACATTCCGCAAACTCGGCACCTTAAATTTATAGCGGTCTTCGGCCCGTTCAGTCACGCGGGCGCGGCCTAGGTCGCGACTTCCCTGAATGTACAGCCCGTTATTGCGAAACGAATTGTCGGTAAACAACTCGCCCGCATGACAGCCACTGCACTTCGTCCGAAACACTGCCAGCCCGGCTTGTTCGTCGGGGGTGAGCATGCCGCCCGGCTCTTTTCGCACCCATTTGTCGTAGCGGCTGTTGGCCGATACCAGCGTGAGCATAAACTGCGACAGAGCCTGTAAAAAGCGCGTACCGCTTACCTCGTCGGTGCCAAAAGCAGCTTTAAACATCGGCGGGTATTTTGGATTGTTACGCAGTTTTTGCACCACGTTCGTGGTCGTCTCGTCCATCTCCAGCGGGTTTTCAATAGCTGTTATGGGCGTCAGGTCGAGGTCATGAACGCCCCCATCCCAGAAAAACTGCGTCGACCAGGCCAGATTTTGCAGCGGCAGCGAGTTGCGTTCGCCCAGCCGGTTATCAATGCCGTGGCTCAAATCGTGCTGATGGTGCGTAAACGCATACGCCTGCTGATGGCATTCTGAACAGGCGATGCTGCCATCGCGTGAGAGGTTGCTGTCGTTGAAGAGTGTGCGGCCCAGCAGTACGCCGGCGGACGTAATCTGGTTCTTGTCGAGGGCATACACGGGTTGCGGAAAATTGGCCGGAACGGCAAACAACCGTTCCGGCTCGGCTTCCTGTTTGGGCACACAACCAGCCATGAGCAGCAGGCAAAGCACCCCACCCCACCGTTTACTGATTGTCGTTGTGTACATGATCGACCGCAAACATTTGCTTGTAATTTTCGGCAATAGGCGTGGCAACGCTCGGATTGTGCACATTGTTGGTCGTTGCCAGACTGATGCGGGTCGGGCCGTCGAAAATCTTCTTTACGTCGACCAGTACATGCACGGTTGGCGCAATGTTTCCGCGTACAGTGGCTTTCTGCGCAATTGGGAGTGTAACCGTTCTGAGGTTGTTAGCGGTGCGGGCTGCGCCGTTAAAGCCGCCACCAAACCCACCAACGTGTAGTTGAAACAGCCGCCGACCGTCTGTACGTACCGGTGCTACTGATGAAACGCCTTCAAACTTCATAAAAATGTAGCCCGAATTCCATGACCAGTACATGCCATCATCGCCGTAGCTCGTCACGTCGAGTGCGCCCGTCCGTTCGGTAATTGGGGCCAGGCTTTTCACGCTATCGACGCCGACCGCAAACGAAACTTCGCTGTAATTGCCCGATGGCACATCTTTCAGTTGCACAACCTGCGATTTGGCGTCGGCCTGCCGAATCAGGAAATACTGGTTCGGAATGGCAACCACCGTACCGTCGTCTTTTTTGAGCTTGATGTTGCTCACGAAATAATTGAAGGTTGTGACGGTGAAATCTTCGCCTGCCCAGTTTTTATAGGGCGTTGTGCCGAGAACTAACTTCTGATCGCCCACGCGGTTGTCGAACTCCAGCGTAACTGTGTTCTTTACGTTTGGGTCAATGGCGTCGGCATCATCATTGTTGCACGAGACCAGTACCGACATAGCAAGAACGGCGGCTACAAAGAGCCGAATGGTATTGTTGATAATCATCGGATTAGAGATAAAACGATACTCATTCCATAAGGGGGTGAATTAATTCACCCCCTTATGGAAGAGTTCTGCAAGCGGATGAATTAATTCCGGGACGCGTAGTCATCCGCTTGCAGAAGGGTTAATTATTTATTTCAACTGAGATTGGTGTTGAAGCAGCAACGAAGCCGACCAGCGTCCCGAAAACGCACAAGCGTATGTCAAACTACGCTCAGCACCCGAAAAGCACAGACATAATTACACCCGTGGCGGGCGGAAGAGATCGGCGAGTGGAGCCGAATACGAAGGAAATTGATAGGGAGTCGGTTGAACCGAAAAAAGCGTCAGCCAGATTGGGGTAAACATAAACGCAGTTCCCGATTCGCAGAATAACTGCATCGCAGGCAGGTTCTGAACCCGCTCGGTGGTTTCTTTGTCCTGCCGGTCCTGGCTGGCTTTCAACCGTTTAGCCAGAAAGCATTTCCCGTCGCAATGCAGTTGCGGCTTGTCGCGGTTTTCGCAGAGTACGCGGGCGATGTAATCCTTGTTGGCATGGTAATACGCAATGACACCCCACTGACTGACCGAAGGCAACAGCGTTGCGACAAGCAGCAGATAAAGCAGCGCGTTTTTCATACCGGCAGCAAAGGTAACGCGCAAACACGTACCAGACCAGTTAAAAACGCAAAAACGGCACCCCGTTAGGAATGCCGTTTGCAACGAAATCAGGAAAAGGCTTATTCGCCGTCTTCAAACGGATTGCCATCATACGTAATCTGCGACAGAGCTTTGTCGAGTTTATAAATTTGATCGGCAGGGAACTGATCGAACAGCTCGAGCGCACGCCGGGCAATGTACTCTTCTTCCACCTGCTCTTTTACGAACCAGCGCATCAGTTCTTCGGTTGCGAAGTCGCTCTCGCGCCGACACACCGCTACGATGCGGTTGATTGAATCAGTGACAGAAATTTCCTGCTCCAGCGCACCTTCGTACACCGACCGCAGCGAGTCGAACTCCTGCCCAACGGCGGGCACTTCGGGCGAGAAAGCCGTGCCGCCCTGATCGGTCAGGTAGTGGAACAGTTTCATGGCGTGTTTCCGCTCCTCTTCCGATTGGTTGTAGAAGAAGCCCGCGCTATAGTCGAACCCGTTACGGTCGCACCAGCCCGCCATCGCCAAATATTTCGACGACGAAACCATCTCCATCTGAATTTGCTGGTTTAGCACCAGTTCAACGGCTTCTTTGACCGACGAGCGCATTCTCATTAAATCTTTCATATCTGTTTACGGCCTCACGGCTAAAAATTCGGTGGAACATTGTCACACCAAATTAACACAATAAAACCAGCCCCTGTTCTACGACCGGCTGGTTTTCAGGAAATTTAGAAGTAGTCTATGTTTAAGCCGCTATCACAGAACAGCCACATTCGCGCAGCATACTGTTGAGTTCGAGCATGGCTGTGGCTCCGTTCAGCAGTTCGCGCAGGTGTATTACTTCGCAGAGTGTCAGCACATAACAACGGTCGGCTTTGGGCAGGGCCAGAATTTCAACGTCATGGGCCGCGTCGGTGCTAAGTGCCATCTGCCGAACGTCGATGGTTCGCACCATGCGCCGAAACTGCACAAAATCGCGGGGCGACATAGGCGTAAACGAATCCCAGAACTCCAGAACAATCCGGCTGGTTGCATCGCACTGATAAACAGATCCTTTATCGGTACGATATAGCTCCTGGTAAGAAGTGGGGATAGTGTTCACAGTACAACTCAAGTGATGTTGGGACAAATATATTATTTAGACCAGTTTTAAACAAGTGATTTTAAAATTATTACACAGAGGTACACGGAGAAAGTACAGAGCTTGACTGAGTTTTTATTTCGCTCTACTTATCTCCTTTTCCTTTGCGTGTCTCTGTGTAATAGCTTTTATACTACTGCCTGCTTTCTAACAATTTTTCTGGTAACAACCCTTTTTCTTCGGCGGTTGCGCCACATCAGGAAACCCGTAACGGGCAGGCTGGCGGCTATCAGCCCCACAACAAATGCCAAACATTTGCCGAATAAACCCAGAATACGACCCGTGTGCAGTTCGTAATCCGATTTCCAGAAGCGGGCCGCGAAGCTCATTTTCTCATACGGCTTAGCTTCCAGCAACGTTCCATTGGCCGGGTCGAAGCTAAACGTGCTTTCTTTGCGCAGGCCAGACGTTGGATACATCACCACCACCCGCAACGGGTTTAAACTGTCTTTCGGTACATTAACCCGCACCGTTTCAAACGCATCGTTGGCTAATGCCGATGAAACGGCTTTGTCAATCACCTGCGCTGAAGCAAGTTTCTGATATACAACAGGTTTCTCTTTTTTCTTATCACCATGTGAAGCCATGTCGATGCCTGTTGCCACGATCAGCAGCAGGAACGGAACGGCGTAGAAACCCAGCACCGAGTGTAGGTCGTAGGTACGTTTGGCAGCTTTGGCATTCCGTTTTATGGTCAGTGCCGCCCGCAACTGCCGCAGCCGCGCCGGAAGCCACAAAACAAAACCCGATACCAGCATCAGGCCGAAGAGCCAGGCATTCCAGTAGATGATTTTCTTACCCACGTCGCCGAGCAGCAGCGTCCGGTGCAATTTCAGGTTGATGAGGAGCCAGTCGGTTTCCTGATCGCGCTTTGCCAGCAGTTGAGCGGTATAGGGGTTTACGGTCAACAGCCGTTTGTCTTTGGTGAAGACCTGAACAGCCCGTGTCGGGTCGCCAAATAACCGCACCTGACTGATACCGACAGAGGGTTCAGCCTTCTTCACTGTTTCTATAACCCGACTCACAGAAACGCGGGGGCTACCTTGTGCCGACACAAACAACTGATCGGGCTGGGTCAGGTAGCGAATTTCTTCCTCAAATGCCCACACGCAGCCCGTTAGAGCCACAACCAGCACAACCACGCCCGACGATAGACCAATCAGCAAATGCAATTTATGAATCAACGTTCTCATAGGGATGGGACACGGATTATACGGATGCAACAGATTGACACGAATTTTTGATACTACATAGTTGATAAGAAACCCGTGTTGATCTGTCGCATCCGTCCAATCCGTGTTCCCCTTTCAAAAATCTGTGCTCCATTACCAGCGGTAGTTTAGCGTCAGCATGGCTCTGCGACCAGGACCTTTGATATAGTCGGCAGCACGAGCGGCCCACTGCGAAATGGCCGGGTAATAGTCGGTGTTCAGCAGATTTTCAACGCCCAGACTAATACCCGCTTTGCGCGTCAACTGATACGACCCGCTGAAATTCAGCAACGTGTAGGCCATCACAGGCCCCTGTGCATAAGCATACGTGCCGTTGGCTGCCGGACTGAACCGGCTGCGGTTACCCGCCCGTAACGCGTTCACGTTCAGGCTCAGGCGATTGTTGGGCTGAACACGCACGTAGACCGTTGTTTTCGGAGCCGAAATACGGTCGCCCCCGAGGTAGGTTTCGTAATCGCCGTTGTTGTTATTGTCTGATTTGCCTTCGAGATAGGTATACGATCCGCCCACAGCCAGAAACCGGACCGGCGTCAGGTCAAGAGCGGCTTCATACCCCCACACACGTTCGGGTGCCCGCACAATCTCGAACACGCCACTGGGCAGTGTCCGGTACGATGCCCCCAGTTCAGAGCGGCTTTCGTAGAGCGCGAAATCGTAATGCACAAACCGGCCCACCTGCCCCGAAACGCCTGCTTCGTAGTTATTTACGATGATTGGTCTGGTCTCCAACTGCGACACTATCGACCGTTGCGACGTCCGCAGAATCCGACCAAGTTCGTTGATCGAAAATGCCTGCGAGAAGCTCACAAACGGCTGAAAGGCTGCCGAACCCGAATACCGCAGACCCACATTGCCGACCAACGCCTGATACGTCAGCGTACCGCCCTGTACAGCAATGCCACCGTCGTATTTTTTGGTCGTCGCGTTATACGTTTTCAGGGTCGTAAAATCAGACACCACTACGCCGATATTTTCGTATCGGGCACCCGCTTTGAGTGTGAGATTCTGGAAAAAATCTAATTTGAGTTGTGCGAACGGAGCCAGATTGGTCATGTTCATGTCGGGCGTCCAGAAACGGCCATCCTGTAATTTTTGCGCCGTTTGGTCGTTGAGCAGGTCAACGCCGTACACCCACTCGCCCGCCAGCGATTTCCCCAGCGCAAACGGTGTGTTCAGGTTCAGCCGAACGCCTTTTTTGTTCGAGACAACGTTCGATTGCCCGCCATTCTCGAAGAACTGCGCGTCGTAGCCATACACGGTGCGGAAACGTTGCATGTAGCCTACTACTTCAAGGCTTGTACCGCCCAGCAGCCGGTCATAACTGTAGCGAAGGGTAGCGTTGTGGTTATAAGGCGTTCCCTGCGGAGTGCCGGGTTGTTCGCCCGACGCCGGGACGCCAATGGTGGGCGTTTTACCGTACACACCCAACTGCTCAACAAACTGTAAATCAGAGCGTGAGCTATAATAATTGTACATACCTTCGATGCGCTGCCGGTCGGTGAGCGTATAGCCCACTTTTGCCAGCACATTATACGAATTCATCTGCCCGGTGTTGTAAAAGGGCGAAATCGGGACACCCGTTGCGTCGCGTTGCAGGCCCGTGCGCTCGAAGGTGCCGTTCAGCACATAGTCGATTTTGTTGGTGCGGCCCGTAAACTGCTGACTGAACCGGTAGCCCATTGTTTGGTCGGCGTTACCGATCTGCCCCGACAGCCCTGCCCACGTTTGCGCGGTGAACGGCTGGTCGACCGACGCTTTCTTTGTGATATAATTGATAATACCGCCGTCGGCTCCGTTGCCGTAAATCGACGTGGCTCCTTTAATAACTTCGATGCGTTCGATGGCCGACGGGTCGATAATACGCAGGTCGCGCCCGCCGTTACGAAGCGGTGTCGATTGCGGGATACCATCGATCATCACCAGCACTTGCCGACCGCGCAGGGTTTGGCCGGTGTTGGAGGTGCGTCCGGTGGTGAATGCCAGCCCCGGCACGGTATATTGAAGAATATTCGTGATGTCTGGGTTCATAGCGGCCTGTTCCTGAATCTGCCGCTGCCCCACAATGGTCATCGCCGAAGGTACTTCTTTTACATTCTCCGGTTTCCGGCTTGCCGTAACGACAACCTCTTCCAGATAAGCCGCGCTGTGGGTCAGTTTTATCGCTACCGAGGTAGTTTCGCCCGCCCGCACGGTCACTGGCTGCGTGGCATCAGCAAAGCCTACCGCGCTGATTTTCAGTCTATAATTACCCGCCGGAACGGCAGACAAACTAAACGTACCCGACGCATCAGACTGAACGCCGAGCCGGGTTTTCAACAAAGAGACGTTAGCAAATGGCGTGGTGGTGCCACTGATCTGCCCTGTTTGGGCCAGAGCGGGTAAGCTGAAGAGAATGAAAAGAATTGTTCCTGTAAACTGACGCATAGGTGAAGCCAAACCCGTTAGTAGTTTGGTCTCGCAAAGGTCAGTCTTGTTTAGACAGATTCCAAAGAAACTTCAAGATTATTTTTAATGTTTCTAAATTAGCACGCTACTGGTGCGAACCGACCCGGCGTATCGGTTGGCTCGTGCCAGTAGCGTGCTAATCATACATTACAACCGCAACTTTAACCCACCGTTGATAATCCGGCCATCGGTGGGCGCGTAAATATCCGTCACGAAAACGGGCTGTAATGCCGAACCCGATACCAGCGGCTCGAAGCGTGACTGGCGCACGTCTGTGAAGTTTTCAAAGTTGATAAACAGGCTACCTTTCAACACGTTAGCAATTACCCACTTCCACTCGGCCATGTAGCCCATTGTTACATACGAGCGCGTGGATGAACCGTCGGAGCGTTGCTGCTGACCGGTGTAAAACACCTCGAAGCCGGTTTTTACGCGCTCGGTCTCGTAGAGCGTTGTCAGGTAAAGCCGGTGCCGGGCGGTGAGCGGAATGGGGCCGGTCAGGTTGTCGTACCGGCGGTGCGTATCGATGAGCGAATAGCCCAGAAAGCCGTGAATAGCTTTGTGAACCAGCCTGATATTAGTTTCCAAACCCCGCGTAAAGAGAAAACCATTCGCCGTTTGAAACGACAGCAACGCGCTGCCCGGCGTGGATTCGCCGGGCATAGTGCTCAGTACAAGCGGATTATTGAGCCGGGTTGCAAAAAACAGTTGGTTAATCGACAGCGTAGTTTCATCGCCGAGTTCGGTGCGGTAGTTCACATCCCAGTTCAGGCCGAGCGATTGCTCAACTCCTGTACTCATCGACGTTAAATCAACGTTTCGGAACGAGAGCCGTTCGGCATCTTCTGTGAAGATCGTTGGTGCCTTGTAGCCCAAACCGCCACCCAACCGACTCGTCCACCGTTCCGACGCCCGATAGAGCAGCGAAAAACGCGGCAGAGCCAGCAGTCGCGCCGACGTGCGCCCGGTGGCATCGATGCGTGTCTGTACCCAATCGGTGCGAAGGCCAGTTTCCAGGCTAAACTGCTCCGACAGCATGAGCGTATTTTGCACGAACAGCCCCGCCGTTAGTTGATTATATATCATCTGATTACCAGCGGATACCGGCTGACGAAAAGCATCTGTCCATACGTTCAGGCCCACAATCCAGTCCGTTTTAGGCCGATGCCTGAACGCACTAACTTCGCTGAATGACGATTGCTGCACCCCATCGAAACGGTAATTCTGAATAGGCTGGGTAATGGTTCGGCGAAACGTACTATAACTGTTTTTCACGGTCAGCGACCAGTCGTTACGAAACCGACTGTCGAGCCGAAACTGCGTTGCCAGCCGATTTGATTGGTTTTCCTCCGTAAAACCCGCTGTGTTTTCGGTCCGCAATGTGGGCATGTAGCCGCCCGTCCGGTCTTCGCCTACCCAGATAAGCCCCGCCGATACGGTTGTGGTTTCGGTCGGATACCAGAACAGTTTGGGTTGCACAGTGGTACGGCTCGTTTGCGGCAGGTCCGAAAAGTTGTCGCGGTTGGGGTCGAAGGCGCGTTGCGTGTTCCGGGTGGCGTAAAGGGTCAGACCGATTTTTTCGTTTCGGTGGGCGTAATAACCGTTCAGATCCAACCCGCCCGCCGACGTGCCGTTGCCCATGAACGATAATTCGCGCTCGCGGGTCGGGTCTTTCGTGACCAAATTCACGAGTCCGGCAATGGCTCCGCTGCCATAGAGCGTTGACTGACAGCCTTTCAGCACTTCCACCTGCCTCAGATTCAGGGGCGGTATCTGCATGATACTCAGGCCACTCGAAAAGCCACTGTATAACGGCAATCCATCCTGCAAGAGTTGCGTGTAGCGACCGTCCAAACCCTGAATTCGAATGGTGGCGTTGGCCGACATTACCGACGTTTGCTGCACCTGAATACCTGTGCTTTCGCGCAGAATCATCGAAATATTGCCCGGTTGCATGTTGGCTTTTTCGTCTAACTCCTCGCCGTCGATCACCTCTACACGCGTCGGCTCATCGGCTACGGTGCGGCCTGTGCGCGTGGTTGTTACAGTGACTTCGTCGAGTTCTTCCTCTGCCGGTTTGAGCGCGATTTGCAGTGTATCGACAGATGGTAGCATTACCGTTTCAGCAGCCGTTTCAAAGCCAACTGCCGATATTTTCAGGCGAACCGGGCCAGTGTTTGGCACACTAATCCGGGCAAAACCAGTGCTGTCGGTAATGCTGCCAGTGTTGCCACCCACTACGCGAACCGTGGCACCGGCGATGGGCTGTTTGGTGTCTGCATGGCGAACACCAACGCCAATAGTTTGTTGCCCTAACGCTGTAGTCGTCAGGAGTAAAAAGTATAGTATGAATTTCATGATGGCTTATGGAATTGTTCTGACGCGAGCCGGTCCGACATATCGGTTGGCCCGCGTCTTTGATATAGCCAGCGTTCGCTGGCGTGAGCAAATGCTTACTCAGTAAACAGCACGAGCTAACCGATACATCGGACTGTCTCGCGCCAAAGCTACACTTTGGGTGGTTGCCAGATAGTGAGCAGCACGTCGTCGGGGCGCAACGCAGCATAGGCAAAGCGGACGGGCTGGCGGGAAAGGTATAAGCTACTTGGCGGCTGTAAGTAGATAATCGCAGGGGTAAGGGTAAATCCGAGGCAAGTGGCGCAGTGGCAAAACGGACTACACGGCGCGTGATGATCGTCGGCGTCGCTGGCGGGAGCGTCGGTATGGTGGCTGGCGGGTGCCGACCCGGTATAGGCGCAGCAGTCGCCGTCGGGGCAGGGTAAAGCCGACAGCAGCACAACACAAACAGCCCAAATGGTAATCAGCCACTTCATGCCATAAAAGTACGGCATAGTTTTATGCAACGGGTAGTCAAAAAAAAAGCAACCCACTACGGAGTCGCTATTTTCTTACAGGTATAAACATATTCTTCAATTCAACTTCATCGAGCCATCAGGTTGGTACACGTACCGGAATGTATAGAATCGTGCCCGGTCGCGGTTGGCGTCTATCTGCGTAGGAGCGTTTTCGTAGTAGCTTAGAATTTCCATTTTAGCATACTTACCATCGCCTGTCCGAATCACCAGCACCCGGCCCGGAATAGGTGTAATCAGGTTGAGTTGGGGGTTGTAGTTGTACCACCCCGCGCCCGAACGCACCGGAATCGCCAGATTGGTGGCACTCTGATCCTGCGCAAACGTGGCCGATGTGGGTATGGTCGTCAGTTCATCGAATGTGCCGGTATGGATGTACGCTCCACCCTGCCCGGAACGAATGGCCCCGCCGTTGACAATGATGGATTGCCCCCGAAAGCCTACGTCCCACTTGTTGGTGGCCGAGTCGGTATTGGCAATGATCTGGTTATCGCGCAGGTTGTAAAACGTAAATCGCCCCGTTGTCCCCAGCGGTTGCCCGGTTTGCGGATTAACGCCCGTGGTTGGGTCGGCGGCAAGGTTGCGCACGGTTTCGGCCCGAACGGGTACAGGCGCGGGCGTCTCGTTTTTGTCGGAACAGGCGAATTGCAGTGCGGCCAGACTCAGCACAAAGGCCGCTGTTTTTGCTTGGTTCGTATTCATAATCAATTGGTTGTATACTTTTTTGCCCAGACCCACCGGGCCGACACGTACCAGATGCGCCCCGGCAGGTTCGGGATAAATTGCGGATCAGTGTGGCCGAGCAGGTTGTCGATACCCGCCTGCATCGTGAGCGACCGGAACGTTTTGGCCGCCGACAGGTTCCAGAGTACGTAACCGCGCACGTACTCGCTGTCGTCGTCAAGAATCAGGTTGCCGTTGCGGTCAGCAAATCCGTAGCGGCTGCGATAAATGCCCCGCAACGTAGCCGAATAACCGCGTTTGGTATTCTCGTAGAACAGTCGTGCGTTTGCCATGTGCCGCGACCGGTTCAGCAGCCCGCCGTAATCGCTCCGCCGAACCCGCTCGCTCACCAATGTTTCGGGGTTGCGTTTAAACAGTTGTCCGGCATCGATTTGGTCCAGTACGGCTTTGTCGCGGGCATCCAGAAACTGATAACCGGCAGAGAACATTAACTGTCCGCCTGCTCCCACCGCCCACCGAAACTGCGCTTCCAGTTCGGCTCCCTGCGTGAAAACGCGGCTGAGGTTAAAATAGCTGAACACGGCCTGCCCATTGATGCGACGAGCTACGGGCTGCGTCTCGATCAGGTCGCGCACGTCGTTGCGGAACAGGTTCAGGCTCAGGCTCGTCAGTGTTTTCGTACCACCGTCGGGCCGTAGCTGAAAACCAATGTTGTATGCCGTTGAACTTTCGGGTCGTATAGCACCAATCTGCGCCGGGTCGAGCAGGATTTCGGCGATTTGGCCGCTTTGCTGCAACCGGGCCAGGCCAGCCGCCAATTCTTCGGTGCCAAAGACACTATAACCCGCTACGGCATTGTCGAAATTCAGGTACAACTGCCGAAAATCGGGTGCTTTGAAGCCCACACCCACACTGCCGCGTAGCGCCAGTGAGCGCGTCAGTTCATACCGCCCCGATAGCTTCGGACTAAACTGCCCTGCATATTGGCTGTGAACATCAACCCGACCGCCCGCAATCAGATTCAGCCGGGTTGTGGGGAGCCATTCGTACTGAAAAAAGCCGTAGCGCGTACCGAATCGCTGCGTTTGCGTGTAGCGGGTAGCTTCTACGCTCTCGGCAATGTAGCCCGCGCCCAGCGTTAGGATATGCTTCTGACGAATGTAATGATCGACCTGCACTTCGGGGCGGTTAAACGTTTGCCGAAAAAACTGACTGTCGTACAGCCGGTTTTCGCCGGGTTTAATCGCACCCTCATACGCTAAATCCGTATTCGTCTGGTACGTAGTATGATAGAACCGGTACGTCAGTTTCCAGGCATCGGTAGGGCGGTGCATGAGCGTCGGATTCAGATTTACGTCGCTGATGCGGCCCGGCCCGGTTACGATGCGGCTGTCGGGCAGAGCCAGGCGGTTATCCTGCCGCTCGGTGAAGTAGCGGCCCGACACGTTCAGTTTCCAGCGGCTCGACAAATCTGCCGTGATGCGTCCGCTGCCGGTGTAGTTCACAAAGGGCGAAACGGTCTGCCCAGTCACATCGGGTGTCAGGTCAAAACCAGCCGACGATAGCCGATTGCCGAACGCATACAGCCCAACTTTTCCCTGTTTCAACGACACGTCGCCAGATAGATCACTGGTTTGGTTGGCCCCGTAGCGAGCTGATACAGAGCCTCTTGTTTGCCCTGGATTCTCGGTGATGATGTTGATAACGCCCGCCAATGCTTCAGAGCCATACAGACTTGACGACGGGCCTTTTACAATTTCAATGCGCTTGATATTACCCACCGCCAGCCTCGACAGTTCGAGCGTTCCGGCAGTGCGGCCTACCAGCGGCTCACCATCGATCAGAATAAGCGTGTAGTCAGGATTGAAACCCTGCATTTGAACGCCCTGCCCGTGATTGGTCACGATAGCCAGCCCGGTTTGTTCGCCCAGCACGTCGTTGAGCCGCAGGCTACCCATCTGCCGAATCTGCTTGCCTTCAATTACCGTCACAGGCATGGGCAGCGCACCCATTGGCCGCTCGGTGCGCGTAGCCGTCACAACCACTTCTTCCAGCGACCGGCTACGAACGGTATCGGTGGCAGGTGTGGCAGTCAGGCTGAACAGGCCAGTAAGCAGCGTGGTGAGGAGCATCTTGAGGACTATATTGACGATGCAAACGTAGACCTTGTTTAGACTTATTCCAAATTATTTTCGTTTTTATTTTGAAAATTCTAAATAAGCTAAACCCTTGCTGACGAAACGAACGCACTAACTCTGTACGATTTCTATGAAAACTCCCTTCTTAACAACCTGTCTGACAGCCATCTCTGTGTTGGCACTCGCTCAAACTACGCCCAAACCCGCCGACGTAGCCGCTATAAAAGCGCAATGTGGGTGCCACGACGTTGATTTCGTATATGCCGAAACCTTTGCCCCCGATAAAGCCTACCAATTCAAAGACCGCTATCAGGCGAAAGGCACCGAATTGGTGTTTGTGGATGAAGAACGTCCGGGTAAACTTGTTATTCAGCACCTGCTCGTTATGGGCGATTCGCTGGTAATCAAGCACTGGCGCGAAGACTGGCTGTTTGAGAACACGAGCCTGCTGGCCTTCGATCAGAACGCCACCTGGAAACGCGTCAAAAAAAGCCCTGCCGACGTGCGCGGGCAGTGGACACAGCAGGTGTTTGAAGTAGACGACAGCCCGCGCTACGAAGCTTCGGCAACCTGGATTCACGCCGATGGAAAAACTTACTGGGAAAGCACCGTCGATGCGCCCCTGCCCCGGCGTGAATACACCAAACGCCACGACTACAACGTAATGCGCCGAACCAACCGCCACCGAATTATGCCCGATGGGTACGTTCATGAGCAGGACAACGACAAAATCATGCGCTCGGAAGCGGGCGACCAACTGCTGGCGTCGGAGAAGGGGCTGAATACGTATCGCCGAACCGATGAAAAAAAGTGTCAGGCGGGTAAAGTATGGTGGGCCAAACACCGCGCCTACTGGGTCGATGTGCGGACCGTCTGGAACGAAGTACTGGCAACCCGCAGCGACGTGGCCCTGCGTGGGCAGGTGAAAGGCATGGTGCTTGGCCGCGAACTCGAAGACCTCGGCAAAACTGCCTTAGCTTCTACCTACGACTCGAAAACTACCCGCCCGCTCATTCGGCAGACAATTGAGAAATATTTGAAATAAACCCTGTTGTGTATCCATCAGGAAGGAATTTTCTGTTTCCGATAGACTTCTATTTGGTCATATATCATAAATGTAGGGACGCAAGTTGGTAATGAAGTTGCTGGTTGCTACCTTAACGTCAAAATAGAAACATAATCGGTTTTCATGAAAATTTCTACCTTATTCACTATTGGCACGTTGACGCTGCCACTGCTTGGCTACGGCCAGGGCCAAATCATAACTCCCGACAACCAGACGATTACTATCCATTCGGTTGGGGGGAGCTACAATCTGTTTATCGGGCAGAGCACCAGCCCGGCGAACGGCACGGTATCGCCCGCCAACAGCGGCACGGCCAACACCTTCATGGGTAATCAGGCTGGACAGGGGAACACTACCGGCAGCAACAACACCTACTACGGCTACAAAACCGGTTCTCCGGGCACAACCGGCAGTAACAACACCCTCGTGGGCGTAGAGGCCGGCAAGCTCAATATTACGGGCAACGACAACGTGTTTATGGGCTGGAATTCGGGCCGCAACAATCGCAATGGCAACCGTAACGTAATTATGGGCATCGGCGCAGGCTTTGGTGAGGCCGACGGCAATGATAACACGCTGCTGGGTGCCAATGCCATAGCTGCCGGAGAAAATCTATCCAACGCCACGGCCATTGGTGCCAACGCCCGTGTGCTGACCAGTAACGCACTCGTACTGGGGAACAACGTTAATGTTGGCATTGGTAATTCGGCTCCGCAAAACCGGCTCGAACTTACCGCCGGTATTGACGGACGCAGCGGTCTCCGCCTGACCAACCTGACGGCAAATTCTCCGACCGAGGGTACAGCCGCCAAATTTCTGACCGTGACCGACAAAGGCGACGTAATGCTATCGGGGCAGCTTTCGGCAACGGCCATGCGCGTACAGCCCCGCAGCGAAGGTCAATGGGCCGATTTCGTGTTTGCCCCCAGCTATCAACTCCCATCGCTGACGGAGGTAGAACGATATATCAGGCAGCATAAACACCTGCCCGGCCTGCCCAGTGCTGCCAACATGGTGAAAGAAGGCACTGATTTGACTACGTTACTGGCAACGCTCGTTCAGAAAAACGAAGAGTTGACGCTCCATCTGATTGAACAGCAGAAGCGCATCGAGCGATTAGAGCAGCAAAATCGGGAGTTGCAGAAGAAATAATACGAAATTAATTTGGTGTAGCTGGCACGGTAGAGACGCAACCCTTTGCGTCTCTACCGTTGACCATCTGTTGCTTGTCAAAACACTGCCAGCCACAAATTCCGCAATCCCAGAAAGGCTGTAACAACTACCACAAACAGCATGGCGACGGTTTGCCACGGGCGGTTCCGATAGGCAACGGGTAATATAGCTTTGTTGGTAACGGCAACTAGCAAAAACACAGCGACCAACGGCAGCAGCAAGCCGTTGGTTGCCTGTGCCAGAACAATAACAGGCACAGGTTTTACCTCTAACATGCCAAACGTCAGGCCAACAATCATCACGCTGAGCCACGTAGCCCGGTAGGCCCATGAGCCTTCGCGCCAGCCCAGCAAACTTCGTCCTGTGACGGCTGCGGCCAGCGGGGCCGTAAGGGCAGAGGTGAAGCCAGCCGCAAACAGACCGAATGAAAACAGACTACCTGCCCACCTACCCAGCCTGTTTTCCAGCGTTTGGGCCACCGTCTGAAACGAAAACTCGCCCGATACGAGCGTTCCCGATAGTAGGATAGCCATCGAAATTAAGCCGCCAATCAGTACGGCTAAACCAATGCCCCACCGCATTTCGGCCAGCGACTGCCCCTGTCCAATACCCGATCCGAGAAACAAATTGTATGGCACAATGGTCGTACCAATCAGGCCGATAACCAGTACGGTCGAATCGGGCGGTAAGGTTGGAGTAACCAACGACCGGATAAGTTCAGCAGGATCGGGAGACGCGCTTGTGGCAACATAGGCGAAAGCAATGCCCATCCCGAACACGACCAAACCTAACATATTGGCAATAAACCGGGTAGACCCTTGCCACAATAGTGTGATGCACACCAGCCCGGTCAGTGCAGTTAAAACGGGCGTTGACAGACCCGTTAGTAACCCCAGACCCGACACGGCACCCAGAATGTTGCCGGCCTGATAGGCTGCACAGCCCAGCGTGACGGTCCCAAACAGCAACACCATCAGCCAGCGAATACGCGGACCGTAGATTTGTGTGAGCAGTTCGCCCAAACTCAATCCCGATGCAATAGTGACGCGGGCGGCTGCTTCCTGCAATAAAACAGTACCCAGGGTAGAAAACATTAATGTCCACAGCAGACTAACACCAAACCGCGACCCGGCCATTGCACAGGTAGTAACGGTGCCGGGACCAATAAATGCAGCCGAGATAACCGACCAGAATAAGACACTGCCAAGTCCGGCACGAAGCGAAAGAGATTTGGGCACTGGTAGTTAGTGAAAAGTGAAGAGTGTAAAGTTATTGCGGTCAAGCTACAACATTTTTCACTCTTCACTCTTCATTTTTCACTCATCTCTACGAAAGGTACTTGCGGAGCATCCACGCCATTTTTTCGTGTTCCTCCATCAGTCCCGTCAGGAAGTCTGCCGTACCGGCGTCGTTCAGTTCTTCGTCGCAGGTTTCTACATCATCGCGCAGTTCGCGCACTACCTGCTCATGGTCGCTCAGGAGCCGCTCGAACATGTTGAGGGTCTTCACTTCGCCACTGTGGTCTTCCTCAAGGCTCGTGTTCTTGATGTAATCGGCCATTGTCGACAAAGGCTTACCGCCCAGCGTTCGGATGCGCTCAGCTACCTGATCGATGATCTCTTCGAGTTGATTATACTGCTCTTCAAAGAATTCGTGGTATTCTTTGAAGCTTGGCCCGGCCACGTTCCAGTGGTACTTGCGGGTTTTGATGTATAATACGTGGAGATCGGCAAGGTATGCGTTCAGCAACTCATTGTCCTTTTTCAGAACATCTTTATCAAGGCCAATGTTGGGCTGAACATTCTTCGGCTCTTTAGTTTGTGTTTCCGGCTTATTCAAATCAGTAGTCATAACATGAGAATGTAAGTGCTGCCTAAATAACCCGACCAACCCGAAATTGTTGCAATACCGATTTACCGTTCACAGCAGTTCGGCGAACACATCGCGGGCGTAAGCAATGTCTTGCCGGTGCGCTTCGACCGGTCCCATTGAGTTAGGCGAACCCTTTTCCAAGCACTGTTCCAGCACCAGCAGAGGCCGCACGTTCTGCCCCTTCAAATCGGCCACCAGCCGCCGGTAGTCAATGTCGCCGTCGGAGAGAATTTCCTGCCAGACCCCATTTTTCGACTGCCTGATGTGCAGCTCGACGATACGTTTGCCGTAAAGCTTCACTACATCGAACAGAGCTACCTGGGAGTTGCCGGAACCGCGATAGACCCAGTGCGAATCTAAACAGAGCGATACGTTTTTAGGGTCGGATGCCAGCAGCATGTGGTGAAATTCGCGGGCGGCCTGCCGGTGTTCGGGCGCGTGGGTGTGGTAGGCCAGCACAAGGCCGCGCTGCCGGAGTTCGGCACCCAGCCGGTCAAGGTTACGCGCCTGCTCGGTCAGTTGGGCATCGGTTTTGTCGTCGTCGCTACCCCACTTGATCGGGTTCGGATTCGTGACCACAAACCGCGCACCCAATGGTTTGGCTGCTGTAGCAATCTGCACAACCGACTCGATGGATTTTTGCGCATCGGCGGCTTCATGCAGCGAACTGTTGACGTATACCGATGGCATCGCCAGCTTGTATTTTGCCAAATACGGGGCCAGCTTTTTTACGTCATCGGCGTTATTGAACGATGGTTCGTAGGCGGTCAATCCGGTTTTTACGTACTCCGTCAGCGAGGCATCGGGGTCGGCCATCCACTGTTTTTTTTCGCGCCCGTAGAAGGTATTCCAGGTGTAAGCGTTGCAGGAAAGCGGCTGCGTATTGGGCGGTACAGTTCCGGCCTGCGCGGGTTGCGAATCGGGCAGGAGCGCGGCTCCGGTCAGGGCCGTGAGCGAGGTCAGGAAATGGCGTCGGGTCGTAGACATAGGGCATTGTGTTGTCCCAGAAAAAGCACAACACAATGCGCTCATACTGACACAGCCCGTCTACTTCACCGCGTCGCCCCGGAACTTCGCCACGGTGCTGCCATCTTTGGTGAGCGATAACGCTTTGTCGGCTACGCTGAAGCCATTCACCTGACCCAGCATCGCTGTGAACTCATTTTCTACATTCGGTTCCGGGCAGGCCATGCGGGTTGTGGCTCCTGGCTTGAACGTCAGTTTGTTGTTGGCTTCTACCGTAAAGCCGCCTGTAAGCCGGTTGCAACTTGTTGAACCCACTACGCGTCCGCCATCTTCGGGGGTGAACAGCAGATGGGCATCCCGGTCGTTGCCAGCGGGCGTTACGGACTTGCCGCCGAGTTCAACCAGCGTCCATTTGTACTTGTACAAGCTTTCGCTGCCTCCGGTTGCAGCCGTTGTTGCGGTGTTCACAGTCGTTTTTGCCGATTTGCAGCCGATGCTGATCGCACCCAGCAGCGCAATTGAGACAAGTAAAATTTTCATTGTTGTAGTGATTTATTGGTCAGCGAAGTACTACAAAAAAATATCATTCACCAACTCCCCCACCCCCCGGCGTTTCGATTCGGATACGCTCGCCCGCCTGCATGGCCCGCGTGAAAATTCCTGGCAATGTTTCTTCACGGCCATCGGCCCGAATAAGCGTTTGCCGCCCCACCGCACCCGGTTCACCACCGTTCAGCCCGTAGGGAGCCACCACGCGGTGCTGACTGAGTAGAGTTGCCTGCACAGGTTCGAGAAATTCGATTTCGCGCACGATGCCATCGCCCCCACGCCACCGCCCGGCCCCGCCCGAGCCGGTTCGAATGCTAAATTGATGTAGCCGTACCGGATACCGTCGTTCAAGTTCTTCAGGATCAGTCAGTTTGGTATTGGTCATGTGCTGATGCACCGCCGACCGCCCATCGGCACCCGTGGTAGCACCGGTTCCACCGCCGATAGTTTCGTAATAACCGAATTGGGAATTCCCGAACAGAAAATTATTCATTGTTCCCTGACTACAGGCCGCTAACCCCAACGCTTTGAGCAGCGTATCGACCAATCGCTGACTTACTTCCGTATTGCCACCCACCACTGCCGGGCACTGGGTTTCATCGTCGGGAAAAATCGGATTTAGAAATGATTCACCGGGCAGGATCAGCTCGACCGGAGTCATCAGCCCCTCGTTCAGCGGAATGTCTTTATCAACCCAAAGCCGCAATACGTACAAAATGGCACTATGCAGAATCGACACGTTGGCGTTCAGGTTGTTGGGATGCACGCCCGACGTACCAGTGAAGTCGAAGGTTACGCGCCCCTCGTTCACCCCAACGCTGACGCGAATCGTGTGTCCGTCATCGAGCGATTCTTCGGCGCAAAACGTTTGGCCGCTCAACGGTTGCAGCACGTCCATAATAGCTTCTGTGGCAGACTGTTGCAGTTGCCGCATATAGTGTTGCACCGTCTCGATGCCGTGTTGCCGAACGAGGTTACGCAAAGCCGCTTCGCCCGCCCGGAGCGAGGCCAAAGCCGCTTCGATGTCGGCTCGGTTCTCGGCTATGGCACGGGTTGGGTACGGAGCCTGTGTGAAACGCGCTTCCAGGCCGTTATCGGTTCTGTCAGCGTTGGTTTTCCACAAAAACTGCCCGGCTTTCACAACATATTGCGGCTCCAGCACTACGCCTTCTTCAGTCAGCGAAACGGCATCGGGCGGCATCGAACCCGGCACTTTACCGCCAATTTCAGCGTGGTGCGCCCGGTTGATGACGTAGCCAATCAATTGCTCATCATCAGTGAAAACGCCTTGTAACAGTGTTACATCGGGCAAGTGCGACCCGCCAAATTTTGGGTGATTCGTAATCAGCACGTCGCCGGGGCCGAGCGGTAGTTTGTTGAGACACAGCCGTGCGCACACACCCAAACTACCCAGATGCACCGGAATGTGCGGGGCATTGGCAACCAGTTCGGCGTTGGCGTCGAGCAGGGCACACGAGAAGTCGAGCCGTTCTTTGACGTTAGTCGAGAAGGCGGTTCGCTGCAATTGTGCGCCCATTTCTTCGGCAATAGCCCGAAATCGCTGCGTGAACAGTTCGAGCTGAACCAGTTCGTTTGTGACCGTATCGGGCCTTGCGTCTATGTCGGCAATGTAGTCGGCTACTACGTCACGATTGCCCTGCACCACCACCCGCCAGCCGGGTTCGATAAAGGCCGAGGAGGTGGTGTTGAGCAGGAGAGCCGGACCGCGAAAGGTGTCGCCTTCCTGCAAGCGTGTCCAGTCGTAGGCCGGATACGCACCCGCCTGAAACGACGGCACCGCGTGGCGATGACTGACCGGCGGGCCACTCACCACCGATGCTTCGGCCACAGTACTGACCACCACCCGGACGCTCTCGACCTCCACGGCGCGGCTTTCGGGGTAATGGCCGTAGAGATGCCGGTACTTATCCTGAAAATCAGCCATAAGCTGCTGACTTAGTGGCACATCGACAGTAGCTTCCTGCCCTTGAAAACGCAGAAAAACCGTAACTGACTTTAGGACAATACTTGTTTTTCTGCCCACGTCCTGTTGCAGGTCAGCTTTTGCCTGTTCGGCCAGCGCATCGGCCATTTCTGCCAGTTGCGTTTCTATGTCAGCTAAGGGCTGCAATACCGACCGCGATGCTATCCGCTCAATCTGTGCCTGTCCGATGCCGTAAGCACTGAGCAAGCCACCATCGAATGGCAACAGAATTTGTTCCATATTCAGCAGCCGCGCAATGGCGCAACCGTGAAGCCCCCCCGCCCCGCCAAATACCAGCAGGCTGTACTGAGCCGGATCGAACCCCCGCGAGACGGATATTTTGCGGATAGCCCCAGCCATTGTCTCGTTGGCAATGTGCTCGAAGCCCCGCAGCAACGTCAGGCCATCGGGCCGCTGACCGGTTTTGCTGAAAATGTGTTCCACCAACTGTGCGAGAGCTTCCCGCGCTTTTTCGGGAAACACGGGGATTCCAAACTGCTGCGGGTGCAGTTTTTCTAAGAGCAAATTCACGTCGGTAATCGTCAACAGCAACGGCTGACCGGGGGCAGTAGCTCCGTAACAGGCCGGGCCGGGGCTGGCACCCGCACTCTGCGGCCCCACGCGTAGTTGGCTCCCATCGAACCAGCAAACCGACCCACCCCCAGCCGCCACGGTTTCGATTGCCAGCGAAGGCAATTGCAGCACAAACGGCCCGATGGTGGTTTCAAATCGATAATCCGGCTCGCCATCGATACGGGCCACATCAGTACTTGTGCCGCCCATGTCGAGCGTGAGCAATGGCGGCAACCGCCGTGAACTGGTTGCCGGGAGCCGGTCACTGCCAACCGCTGCCGCACCGATCACACCACCGGCAGGCCCGCTAAGCAGACTGTCTTTGGGTCGAAACAGATCGGCGCGGACGAGTCCTCCCGCACTGCTCATAACGCGAACGGAATGCCCACCGAGTTGAGTTTGCACATTGTCGAGGTAGGAACGCAGTACAGGCGTCAGATAAGCATCGACAACGGCGGTCTGAGTACGCGATACGTAGCCTGGCGCAGATGAAACGTCTGTAGAACAGGTCACGAACGGTAATCCGGCAGCCATTAGTGCATCACGCAGTTGTTGTTCATGAACTGGATTTCGGTATGCATTCAGCAACGAAATCGCCACGGCATCAGGTGTTTCTTCGCGCAGTCGCGCCAGCAGCAAATTAAGCGTTTCGGCGGCTAACGGCGTCAGAATATCCCCATTGGCAGCAATACGCTCATTTATTTCTATAACACTGTTGTATACAGTATCGGCTGGGGGAATAGCTAACTGAAACAGGCTGGGCCGCTGCTGCGTGCCAATTTTCAGTAGATCGGCAAAACCGCGCGTTACGAGCAGTGCCACGCGCCCGCCTTTGCGTTCGAGCAGCGCGTTGGTGCCTTTGGTGGTGCCGAGCCGCATCTCCAACGGCGGAAAGGGTTTTCCCAATGGCGTCTGTGTCAGCAGCCTGGCCGCCAGAACGGGAGCTTCTTCACCCGTAAAAAGTTCAATGGTTCGGGGTCGGTTATCGGTTCGGCTTCGGTTATCGTTTCCGTAAGCGGGCGAATTAATTCGCCCGCTTACGGAAACGACAATGAAACCATCCAAGCTACACGACTCCACTACAAACTCTTCACCCGTTTCAACGATTCGGGCCTGATAGCCATCAAAGATGGGCGCGGTTAGCCACGGGGCCACGATCTTTCCGTTGATAAGCTGACCGCGTAGTCGGCTGCTACTCAACACTTTGGTACGATGCAGATTTCCCTGCGGATCAAGGGCAAGGCCATCGGTGAAAGTGCCGCCAGTGTCGATCCAGATTTTACACATGAGTTAGTTCAGAACAGTGAGGCCCGCCTGTCGATATGCGTCGATAACAGCCGGATTTGCTTCGTTGTCGGTAATCAGCGCGTCGAACAATGTTAAGGGGGCGAAGTAAAGATATTTGTCGGTTTCCAACTTTGATGAATCGCAGAGCAGATACGTTTTTTCAGCTTGCCGGGCCATCGCCACTGCCGTACTGGCTTCCTTTTCGCTGTTGGCACTCAGGCCGTTTTGCAGCGAAATACCATCGACGCCAATAAACGCCCGATTGGCGCGATACCGGGCAATGTGTTCGTCGGCCATCAGCCCATGCACGGCCTGACGGTCTTTATCGACCTCGCCCCCAATCAGATTCACCGACACGTCGGACCCCATCAGTTCGACCACCACAGGCAGTGAATTGGTAATGACCGTGACGCGTCGGTGCCGGATAAATGCGCATAGCCGGAATACCGTACTGCCGCAGTCCATAAAAATCACGTCGCCCTCCTGAATCTGCCGGGCGGCAATCTGACAGATATAATCTTTCTGCCCGGCATTGACGGCGGCTTTGTTGGCGAACCGGAACGAGTCGGTAGCGGCACTGACTTTCATGGCCCCGCCCCGCGTGCGATACAATAACCCCGAAGCCGCCAATTGCCCCAAATCACGCCGAACGGTCATGTCTGAGGTATTAAGCAAGCCCACCAGATCGGCCACATCCACCGAGCCACGTTCATCGAGTGTTTGTAAAATTTTCTGCTTACGCTGTTGAAAATTCATCGCTATTATGTTCCTTTGCTCAAAATTAAACAAAATCAAACATTTTCAAACAACATGCAGCCTGAACGAGTGCAAATAACTGAAGAGAAGCTACTTTCGGATAACTGGTATGTGCTGAAACGGTATACATTCAACATCTTAGGCAAGAATGGGCAGTGGACAACCCAGCAGCGCGAAGCTTACGACCGGGGCAACGGAGCTACCATTCTGCTACACAACCCACACACCGATACAGTGATTCTGACCCGGCAGTTTCGGTTGCCCACCTACGTCAATGGCAATCCCGACGGACTGCTTATCGAAGCCTGCGCCGGGCTTTTAGACAACGACGACCCCGAAATGGCCATCCGACGCGAAACCGAGGAAGAAACCGGCTTCCGGCTCACCGCCGTACAGAAAGTGCTGGAAGCCTATATGAGTCCGGGTTCGGTGACCGAAAAGCTGTTTTTCTACCTCGCCGAATATACCGCCGACACCGAGCGCAATGCCGGGGGCGGGGTCGATGAAGAAGAGATCGACACGCTCGAATTACCGCTTCAGCAGGCTATGACCATGATTGAAACGGGCGAAATCTGCGACGGAAAGACCATTATGCTGCTGCAACACCTGCGTTTACAGCAAATCGCAAAAGCTTTCACCCAAAATTGAGTATGTGAATACCCTTCACTTCTTACGTAAGCAAACCCCAACGACCGGCTCTGCTTACGCATGATTCAGATCAACACTGACCTCAAACTCACTCATTTTTCGGCTAAACTCACCCGTTTCTGGGCAATTTCGGCGCAAAAGATTCGCCTGATCGACGAACAGTATGACCCGGCGCAGGGGTCGCCTGTGTTTACGGTGCAGGGTCAATATACCACACGCGGCTGGACCGAATGGACGCAGGGATTTCAGTTTGGTTCGGCTATTCTCCAGTTCGACGCAACAGGCGATTCGTATTTTTTAGAAGTAGGACGCGAAAAAACGGTGGACGTGATGGCCCCGCACATCAGCCACATCGGCGTTCATGATCACGGATTCAATAACGTCAGCACCTATGGCAATTTGCTTCGGCTGATGCGCGAAGGCAAACTGCCACACAATACGCAGGAGCGGAATTTCTATGAACTCGCGCTGAAGATTTCGGGAGCCGTTCAGGCCAGCCGCTGGACAACCATTGCACAGGGCCGGGATGCCGGAGCGGGCTTTATTCATTCGTTCAACGGGCCGCATTCGCTCTTTGTCGATACCATTCGGTCGTGCCGGGCATTGGTGCTAAGCTACAGCCTGCGCCATGCGTTTCAGGCTGAGAGCGACGAAAAAATCAACCTGCTCGAACGCGCCATCCAGCATATACGCGCCACCGCCGACTACTCCGTTTTCTACGGCGAAGGCCGCGACAGCTACGACCTGTGGGGACGCACGGCCCACGAAAGCATTTTCAATACGAAAAATGGGCATTTCCGCTGCCCCAACTCGCAACAGGGCTATTCGGGATTCACAACCTGGACACGCGGCCTGGCCTGGGCTATGTGCGGCTTTCCCGAACAATTGGAATACCTCGCTACGCTCCCCGACAGTGCATTGGAACCCCTCGGTGGACGGGCATCCATCGAAGCCTTTATGCTGAAAGCCGCCCGTGCCACCTGCGATTTTTACATCGACCACACCCCCACCGATGGCGTACCGTACTGGGATACGGGCGCACCCAACCTGCACCGGCTCGGCAATTACCTCGACCGGCCCGCCGACCCCTTCAATGCCTTCGAGCCAGTCGATAGTTCGGCGGCTGCCATCGGCGCACAGGGTCTGCTGCGATTGGGCAACTACCTCACGAATCGGGGGGAAGCTGAAGCCGGGCAACGCTACTGGCAAGCCGGGCTGACCGTGCTGAATACGCTGCTCGATGCGCCCTATTTAAGCACCGACCCAGATCATCAGGGCCTGCTCCTACACTCGATTTACCATCGCCCGAACGGTTGGGATTACATACCCGACGGTAGCCCAATTCCCTACGGCGAGTCGAGCATGTGGGGCGACTATCACCTGCGCGAAGTGGCTCTGTACCTGCAACGCATCATGAACAACGAGCCGTACTACACTTTTTTTAATTGCCTGTAGTAAAATCCGTGTCAATCCGTCTCATCCGTACAATCCGTGTGCCATCCCCATGAGCGCGAAAAATAAACCCCGATACCCACGCATGGCGCAGTTGAAAACAACGGACGACCTGCGTAATTACCTGCAAACCAACGCCATAGACCTCCCGTTCGACGATGCGCTGCTGCCACCCGACAACAGCCCGTTCAGTCGGCCCATACAACTCAAATCGGGCAAAACCATTGGCAACAGTCTGTGTATTCTGCCGATGGAAGGCTGGGACGGTACGCTCGATGGACGCCCGTCGGATTTTACGCGCAACCGCTGGACGAAATTCGCCGTAAGCGGAGCTAAACTGTTGTTCGGCTGCGAGGCCGTAGCGGTTTGTCACGGTGGCAAGGCCAACCCGAATCAATTAGTACTCAACACCGATACGTTTTCTGATTTCGTTGCCCTTCGTGAACAGCTTCTTCGGCAGCACGCCGAACAGTTTGGGAATACACACGATCTGGTAATTGGCCTGCAACTGACGCATTCGGGGCGGTTCTGCAAACCCAACAGCCACAAAAAATTCGAGTCGAAAATTCTTTACGCCCACCCCTACCTGAACGCTCGCTTCGGCATGGCCGACGACTACCCCGTACTGACCGACGACGAAATCGACCGGATTATTGGGCAGTATGTCGATGCGGCTGTGCTGGCGCAAAAAGCCGGATTCGATTTCGTAGACATCAAACACTGTCACGGCTACCTCGGCCACGAGTTCCTGAGCGCGGTAAGTCGGCCCGGCAAATACGGCGGCTCGTTCGAGAATCGAACCCGTTATCTACGTACCATCGTGGCCGGTATTCGGCAAGCCGCGCCGGGGCTGGAGATGGGCATTCGCCTGAGTGCGTTCGACTTTCTGCCGTTCAAAAAAGGCCCCGACGACGTAGGCATTCCCGAACCAGCCGACCAGTATCCCTTTGCCTTTGGCGGACAAACGAGCGGACAGGGCGTTGACCTGACCGAGTCGAAGGCGTTGCTGGCGTTGATTGAGTCGCTGGGCATTCAGTTGGTGTGCATCACCGGCGGCAGTCCGTACTACAACCCGCATCTGATGCGGCCCGCGCTATTTCCACCCTCGGATGGCTACCTACCGCCCGAAGACCCGCTGTTGGGCGTAAAACGGCAAATCGACGTGACGCACGAACTCAAAAAAGCATTTCCCGAACTCGTCATTATCGGGTCGGGCTATTCGTACTTGCAGGAGTGGTTGCCCAACGTAGCGCAGTCTGTGCTACAGGCGGGCATGGCCGACAGCATAGGCTTTGGCCGGATGGTACTCTCCTACCCGACCATGCCCGCCGATATGCTCGCTGGCCGACCACTAACCCGCAATCAGATTTGCCGGACGTTTTCCGACTGCACCACCGCCCCGCGTAACGGCCTGATTTCGGGCTGCTACCCGCTCGACCCAGCCTACAAAAAACTACCACAAGCCGAGGAATTGAAAGAGTTGAAAGTGTAGCTGTAGTTAGTTACGTGATAAGCTGGCGCGAGCCGGTCCGATGTATCGGTTGGCTCGCGCCAGATAAACCCATGAAACAGGTAGCTTTTATTACAGGTGGAAGCCGGGGCATTGGCTACGGCATTGCCCAGCACCTTGCCAACGCCGGTTTCGATCTGGCAATCAATGGAATGCGCCCCGAAGCCGCCGTTCAGGATGCGCTGAATGGGCTGCGGGCATTGGGCGCAGATGTTGTGTACTGCCCCGGCGACGTGGCTTTGCAGGAAGCCCGAACGGCGATGCTGGAACGAATTCGGGCCTATTTTGGCCGCTTGAACGTGCTGGTCAACAACGCGGGCGTGGCCCCCGCCGAACGGCGCGACATCCTCGAAGCCACCGAAGATAGTTTTCAGCGCGTGCTGACAACCAATTTGCAGGGCGCGTATTTTCTGACCCAGGCAGCCGCCAACTGGATGCTTGAGCAACGCGCCGAACAGCCTGATTTTGCGGGCTGCATCATAAACATCACCTCGATTTCGGCCACCGTAGCGTCAGTAAATCGGGGTGAATATTGCGTGGCAAAAGCTGGTCTGAGCATGGCAACCCAGTTGTTTGCCGCCCGGCTCGGCGAGTTTGGTATTCCAGTCTACGAAGTACGGCCCGGCATTATTCGCACCGACATGACGGCGGGCGTGACCGACAAATACGACGCACTTATCGAAAACGGCCTGTGCGTGCAAAAACGCTGGGGGCTGCCCGACGATGTTGGCCGGGCTGTTGCCGCCCTCGCCCGTGGCGATTTCCCCTACTCGACGGGGCAGGTAATTTTAGTGGATGGTGGCCTGACGCTGCCGCGATTATGATTTTATTAAACGAAGAGAAACAGAGGCTACGCAGAGTACACAGAGTTTTCTCAGCGACCTCCGCGTAAACCTCTTTTCCCTCTGCGTTTAAACCCCAAAACAGCATGATACAGCAACCGAAAATGGCTCCGCCTTCGCTTCTTCGCCAACTGCTTCAATTGCCGGTGCTGGTAGCCGCGCTGGGTTATTTAGTCGATATGTACGACCTGTTTCTGTTCAGCGTGGTACGCGTACCCAGCCTGAACGCGCTCGGCGTTACTGCCGACCGGATGCTACCCGATGGCATTATGCTGTTGAATATGCAGATGGCCGGGATGCTGCTGGGTGGCATTTTCTGGGGCGTACTGGGCGACAAGCGCGGACGGCTGTCGGTGTTGTTCGGCTCGATTCTGATTTATTCGCTGGCAAACATTGGCAACGGTTTCGTTACCAGCGTGACCCAATACGCCGTGCTGCGGTTCATCGCGGGCGTGGGGCTGGCGGGCGAATTGGGCGCAGGCGTTACGCTCGTGACCGAAGTGCTGCCAACCAAAATTCGCGGCTACGGCACCACCATTGTTGCCACGATGGGCGTTCTGGGTGCTATTCTGGCGTATTTTGTAGCCGACTGGTTCGCGTGGCGCAACGCCTATTTCGTTGGCGGTGGGCTGGGGCTGCTGCTGCTCGTGCTGCGGGTCAACGTGTTTGAGTCGCGCATTTTTGAAACGCTGAAAGAACGTCAGGTGAAGCGGGGCGACTTGCTGATGCTGTTTTCCGATAAAGCGCGTTTTCTGAAATACCTGCAATGTATTCTGGTTGGTCTGCCGATCTGGTTTGTGGTCGGTATTCTGATTACGTTCTCGCCGGAGTTCGGGCAGGCCATTGGCCTATCGGCCCCGGTGGTGGCGGGTAAAGCCGTGATGCTCACCTTTGTTGGGCAAACGGTTGGCGACGTGGCGAGTGGGCTGCTGAGTCAGCGGTTGCAGAGCCGGAAACGCGCCATTCGTCTATTCATTCTGCTCTCGCTGACGTTCGTGCTGATCTACCTGCTGGCTCCCCTGCGCGACCTCAGCTTATTTTATGCCGTGTGTGTGCTGCTTGGTTTTGCCAATGGCTACTGGGCGTTGTTCGTGACCATTGCCGCCGAACTGTTTGGCACTAACCTCCGCGCTACGGTTGCCACCACCGTGCCGAACTTTGTGCGGGGTGCCGTTATTCCGCTCACGTCGCTATTTGTGCTGGGTAAGGCCCAGTTCGGCGTGTTATACAGTGCGCTCGGCGTGGGTTTGCTGACAGTTGGACTGGCACTGCTGGCACTGTACGCGCTGGAAGAAACCTTCCACAAGGACCTCAATTACGTAGAAACCGATTAATCTCCTACCCCTATGCCGAATCGCCGAACGTTTCTGACTACCACGGCCAAAGCCACTGCGCTGGCCCTTTCTGCCCGGTTCTCAACTGTTCCGCCGGCAAAACCATTGCTGTCGTTTTCAACGCTGGGGTGCCCGCGCTGGTCGCTCGACCAAATACTGGCCTGCGCCAGTACAAACGGCTATAAAGGGCTGGAACTGCGCGGCTTGCAGGGCGAACTCGACCTGCCCAAATGCCCGGAGTTCAGTACACCGGAGCGCATCAAAGCTACCCGGCGCATCGTTGAGGACAAAGGCGTTCGGATCATCAATCTGGGCACATCGACGCAACTGCATCACGCCGACGCCACCAAACGCCGGGAGCAGTTAGACCACGCCAAACGTTTCATCGACCTGGCGGCCCAACTCAACTGCCCTTACGTGCGCGTGTTTCCGAACGATCTGCCCGCCAATCAGGACCGGCAGCAAACCATTGACCTTATCATCGGCGGGCTGGTTGACCTGGGCACGTTTGTCGGTAACGGGCCGGTCAGCATTTTGCTGGAATCGCACGGGAAGGTAATCGAGAGCGCGTTGCTGAACCAGATTATGACCTCGGCCAACCGCTCCAACGTGGGGCTGATCTGGGACGTGGTGAACATGTGGTCGGTGACGAAAGAGCCGCCCATCGAGGTGTACCGGGTGCTGAAACCGCACATCCGGCACGTACACCTGAAAGACGCCAAACTCACGGGCGACAAGCTCCAGTATACGCTGCTGGGCGAGGGCGAAGCTCCCCTTGCCGAGGCCATTGGTGCGCTCACCAAAGGCGGCTATTCCGGTTATTACAGTTTCGAGTGGGAAAAGCTCTGGCACCCCGAACTGCCTGATCCTGAGATTGCCATGCCGCACTTTGCCAAAACCGTTCAACGCTATTTTTGATGGACCGCTCTGCTGTGTATTTTCTCCTGTACGTGCTTATAGCCAAAACAATCGTTGCCCAGGCCGCTACGCCTGCCGACAGCGTGTATGCCACTGATAAGCAAACAATTGCAAAAGGCCAGCAACTGTTTGGGCAGAACTGCTCGGCCTGTCATAACTTTTTGCAGAAAGGCATCGGCCCGAATCTGAGTCGGGTTACGGCAGACGTGTCCTACGCATGGCTTCGGAAATTCATTCGCAACGCGCCCGATGTAATTGGGCAGGGCGACGCCCGCGCCACTCGACTTGTGGCCGAATACAACCAGATTATGCCCGCCTTCCCAACGCTGAACGACGCCGACGTTCGGGCGTTGATGGCGTATATCCACCACAATAAAAAGCTGACTACCGATAAAAATGAGTCGTTTGGTACGGCCATTGCCGACCCTGTTCCGGCTAAAATTGCCAAAGGCGGTCTGCGTCTGACGCTTGAAGAAGTGGTTACGGCTCCGGCCAGTGCCACCCAGACACCGGCAGCGCGTATCAATAAAATGCTGGTGCTGCCCGGCCAGACCGAACGTACTTTTGTGGTCGATCTGCGGGGTGCGCTTTACGAGATGGCCGGGGTAACGCTGCAACCTTATTTCCGCCTGCCCGACCACCGTCCCAATTTTATTCACGCGCCGGGTTTAGCGACGGGGTTCGGCAGTTTCGCTTTCCACCCGGCCTTTTACCAGAACGGTCTACTCTATACCACGCACACCGAAAAAGCCCGCACAGCCCCCGCCAATTTTGCCTACGCCGACTCTATCAAAGTAACCTTGCAATGGGTGCTGACCGAGTGGAAAACCACCGCCCCCACCGCAACGACGTTTGTTGGCACGGGCCGCGAGCTGCTGCGTATCGACATGGTTTCAGCCATTCACGGCGTACAGGAAATTACGTTCAACCCGCTGGCGAAGCCCGGCACGCCCGACTATGGATTGCTGTATGTGGGTGTGGGCGATGGCGGCTGCACCGAAAACGGCCATTACGAACTCTGCCAAGATAGCACCCGCCTGTGGGGCAAAGTACTGCGCATCGACCCACGCGGTACGAACAGCCGCAACGGGCAATACGGCATTCCGGTCAGTAATCCGTTGGCCGGGCGGGCCGGGGGCGAAATCTTCTGTCGCGGGTTTCGCAACCCTAATCGCATCTGTTGGGCACCCAACGGCACAATGCTCGTGTCGGACATTGGGCAGGCCAACATGGAAGAAATCAACGCAGTCGTAGCCGGAGCCAATTATGGCTGGCCCGACCGCGAAGGTACGTTTGTGATGAACTACCGGGGGGCTATGGACAAAAGCTACCCGCTGCCCGGCAACGACGCGGCTTATCGGTACGCATACCCGGCTATTCAGTACGACCACGACGAAGGCAAGGCCGTTTCGGGCGGATTTGTGTATACGGGCAACATCGCGTTGCTGACCGGAAAATATCTGTTTGGCGACATTGTGAACGGACGCGTTTTCTACGTCGAAGGTAACCAATTGAAGCCCGGTCAACAGGCGATTATTCAGGAATTTGACCTTGACATAGCCGGGCGACCTGTCACGTTTCAGGCGTTGTGCGGGTCAAAAAAGACCGATTTGCGGTTCGGCATCGGGCCGGGTCAGGGCTTATACCTGTTTACCAAAACAGACGGAAAAATTTACCGTGCCACTGCTTGCGCTTTAGTTCGGTAGCCAAACGGCACAGAGTTTGGTAACAACGGGTTTTCGATAAGTAACGAAACGGACCCTGAGACTTTCCTACACAAATCCGGCGGCTTATGGCGTATCGTTTGTTGGCGTGGCTGATTTTTTGGGAAGTTATGGGCGGTGTCAGAGCAATCGGTCAGACCCAGCCTGCCGACTCGACCAGCCTGACCATCCGCCCAACCGACGACTTTACGGTGAACGGCCTCGGCGATCATCCGGCCTGGGCAAAAACCGACTGGCTGACAATTTCAGCGCAGAAAGCCCGCCCGAAACCGCTGACAACGAGGGCTAAACTGCTGTACTCGACAACGGGCCTGTATGTGCTGTTTCGCTGCGACGACGAAACGCTGACAGCTACGATTGAAACGGATTATGGCCCGCTATACAACGAAGACGTCGTCGAGATTTTTCTCTGGCCCGACACGTCGGTGCCGATTTATTTTGAGTACGAACTGTCGCCGTTAAATTACGAACTGCCGCTGCTGGTGCCCAATCTGAACAACAAATTCATGGGCTGGAAACCCTGGCAGTACGGCCCCCGCGAACGGGTGCAACACGCTACGAGCGCGTGGGGTGGCGACAAACGCAGCCGGGCATCGGTGAGCGGCTGGGTGGCCGAGTTTTTCATTCCGTACCGGCTGCTGAGTCCGATTGTGCAAACCCCGCCGAACCGGGGCACCCGCTGGCGCGGCAACCTGTACCGCATCGACTACGACCGGGGGTATGCGACCTGGGCGTGGCAGAAAACCGGCGGCAGTTTCCACGAATTCGGCAGATTCGGCACACTGATTTTTGAGTGATAAGCCGCAAGGCTCTCAGTTATATCCTGTTACCTTCCTGATTCAATGACTACTTTTCCGATTCGGTTCTGGGCAATGGCGTTGCTGGCCGTTGCCGGTTTTTCGCAACGAGCCACCTACAACGGCTTGCCGCTGCAAACTGCCGACAATGGCGGTCTGTTTCTGCCCGATGGGTTCGAGGCTACTGTGGTAGTCGATAGCCTGCCGGGCCGCGCCCGTCACCTGGCCGTCAATGACAATGGCGACATTTACGTGAAAGCCCGGTTTGTACGCAACAAAGACGAAGCCGTGATTGCCCTGCGCGACACCAACGGCGACGGGCGGGCCGACATCATTAAACGCTTTGGTGGCCTGGAACGCGAACGGGGTTACGGCACGGCCATGCGCATCTATAACGGTTATCTGTATTTTGCGTCGGAACTGTACGTATATCGCTACAAACTAAAACCCGGTCAGTTGGTGCCCGACAGCCCGCAGGAAATCGTGCTTTCCGACGACCACAAACACGGCATTCACGAACACATTGCCAAGCCCATTACATTCGACAACGCAGGGCACATGTACGTGCCGTTTGGGGCAGGGTCGAACACCTGTCAGGAGCAAAACCGGATTCCCAACTCGCCCGGTATCGACCCCTGTCCCATGATGACCGACCACGGCGGCATCTGGCGGTTCGATGCCAACAAAATCGGCCAAACGCAGCGCGACGGTTATCGCTACGCCACGGGCCTGCGTTCGGTTGTAGCTTTGGACTGGAATCCCGTCGATAATCAACTGTATGGTCTACAACACGGGCGCGACGATTTGCTGCGAACCTATGCCGCACAATTTTCACCCTGGCAAAGTGCGGTCTTCCCCTCCGAAGAGTTTTTTCGGATGACCGAAGGCATGGACGGCGGCTGGCCCTACTGCTACTACGATCAGATTCAGGGCAAAAAAGTATTGAACCCCGAATACGGGGGCGACGGTCAGCGGGTGGGCCGCTGTGACCGCTGCGAACAACCCCTGATCGGTTTTCCGGGCCACTGGGCACCCAACGATCTGCTGTTCTACCGGGCCACTGCCGATGCCGCCAACGGGTTTCCGGCCCGGTACATGAACGGCGCATTTGTGGCGTTTCATGGCTCAACCAACCGCGCTCCTTATCCGCAGGCCGGGTATTTTATCGGCTTTATGCCATCGGAAAACGGGCGTCCGTCGCGCAACTGGGAAGTATTTGCCGATGGTTTCGCGGGTGTCGATCCTATCGTAAACGTGAGCGATGCCGCATACCGCCCGATGGGTCTGGCCGTTGGGCCGGATGGGTCGCTGTATGTGGCTGAAACCGAAAAAGGTAAAATCTGGCGCATTCGCTACACCGGCAACAAACAAACGTTTGGCCCGGAACAACTGGCGCAGATGGAAAAACGCAAAACCCTCTCGCACATCCGCACACCCGATCAGCTCACCGACAACCTCGACAAAGACAAGCCCGTTGTGGGCAGCAACATATACGGTGTCTATTGCGCGGCCTGCCACCAGCGCAACGGTCTCGGCGATTCGCAGCGGTTTCCGCCGTTGGCTGGTTCGGAGTGGGTACTGGGCGACAAAAAACGGCTTATCGAGGTGATGTTAAAGGGGCTGGAGGGACCGATTGAAGTCAACGGAAAGCCGTACAACAACGTGATGCCACAACACAGCTTTTTGACAGACGAGGACATTGCCGAAGTACTGACCCACATCCGGCAAAACTTCGGCAACACCGCCAACGCCATCAGTACGGCTGAAGTCAGCGCAGTCCGGCTGGCAACGACGGAGAAAAAAGCAGATAAACGCAGAGGAGCCGTGAAGAGCAGACGATCAACCACCCCAGGCACATCGCCATCTGGCTTTTGAGTGAGCGCAATGCCCTGAATAACAGATTGGCAACCGACTGCCGATTCATGTCCATTACTTTAGCAATCTGCTCGTTTTCCAGACCTTTGTAGAACCGTAGAAACACCACTTCCTGCTGGCGTTTGGGCAGAAGAGCAATAGCCTGCTGTACTTTCTGCTGGTTTTCGGTGTCGCCCTCCCGCTGTTCGATGGCTGTTTCAACGGTTTCCCAGTCGGTCAGGTCGCTGATGTCGGCGGTTTGAAGCGAAGCTACCGGATGAACGGGCCGCCGAAATTCCTGCAAAAGCTGGTTTCGCAGCGATTTAAAGAGGTAAACCGACACAACCTGAATGGTTAACGAGTTGCGTCGTTCCCAGATGTGCAGCAGTACTTCCTGAATGGCATCTTTGATGAGATCGCGATCATCCGAAAAATTGGTCGCGTATCGAAACAACGGTCGGTACTGTGATTCGGCCAACTGGCAAAAAGCGTCCCTGTCTCCGGCCTGAACCTTGTGCCAGAGCTGTATCAACTGATTGTTTTCGTCAAGAAGTTGTTGTTGGGTACGCACGCTCGTGTTGCTACTGAAGCGTAATGTACTACGAATTTATTGGAAAGTACAGCCGAATGATAATTTATCGTTGTTTTCTCCCGGCTAAAAATAAAATTTTGCTAAAGTGAGTATTGCCGGTACATCATTGCATCCTTACGCTGATACGCTACCAATCTGAACCAGCCGACGGATGCAGTCCTACCGCGATTTTGACCCCGAAGAATTAGCCGCCGACCCGTTGTTTCAGCGTTGGAAGTTGCAAAACGACCCCGAAGCCAGCACGTTCTGGACCGAATGGCTCCGGCAAAACCCCGACCGGCAAACGTTGGTCGCCACGGCAACGGCCTTGCTAACAGCCATCGACCAGCATTATGCTGAATCGGTTGATAAACTGATACCGCTGTCAGACCAGGAAATCGGGCTGGAGATGAGCCGCCTGCGCCAGTCGCTGAAGGTTCGGCAGCAGCCATTTCGGTGGATTCAGTACGCGCCCGTGCGGTATGCCGCAGCCGCCAGCGTGCTGTTGCTGCTTGGCTTTTTTGGCTGGTATTGGCTTCGGTCAACGCCTGCCCGGCCCGCCGTTACGTATGAGGAGTTGGTGGCCCGGCAACCAGACCCGCTCGAAGAAATAGTGAATACGGAGGGCAAAGCCATGTTGGTAACGTTGCCGGACCGCAGCACAATTCTGGTGTATCCGAAAAGCCGGATCAGCTACCCGAAACAGTTTGCGGGAGCCAAACGCGAAGTGTTTTTGCAGGGAAAAGCATTTTTCAACGTAACGAAAGACCCGTCGAAACCTTTCTTCGTGTACGCAAACAATTTGATTACCAGAGTTTTAGGGACAAGTTTTAACATACAGACAAACGAACTAAACAGACAGGTTAAGGTGGTTGTGCGCACGGGCCGGGTGTCGGTGTATGCCGCAGACAAGCCCGCTCCCAATCGGAAAGCAGACAGCAGCGGGTCGGGCGTGGTGCTGACGCCGAATCAGCAACTCGTTTTTTCGGCTACCGACAGCCGCCTGACGAAAAGTTTGGTTGCCGAACCGGTTATACTGCCGCAGATCGAATCACAGGCCGGTTTCCGCTTTCACCGCACCCCCATTGCCGACGTGTTTGCCACGCTCGAAAAAGCCTACGGCGTTCGGATCGAGTACAATGCCGCCCTGATGCAAAATTGCTACTTGACAGCCTCGCTGACCAACGAGCCGTTCATGGAAAAGTTAGATTTGATTTGCCGCACCGTGAACGCCGACTACCAGCAGGTCGATGGCAATATCGTGGTTCACGCGCAGGGTTGTGATTAACGCTAAACTGCTCTTTTTAGCCAGACGATGCCTATGATGCAACGCTAAATACCCCTCAACAACGTCGAAGATGCGTCAACATCTTCGACCTGCAATCCCCGTTTTTGTATCGCGCTACAATCTCCGCCTAAAAGCGGAACAGGACTTTCTTGTGCCATTTTTTCAGCCGACAACTCCCCCTAATTATGTCAAGACGACTACTTTCTCAACCTTACAGCCAGAAAATCGTGCGGGCCTGCCTGCACCAGATTTTGCTATCGCTGGCTCTCCTGACGCTGGCCCAGGCTTCTGGCGTTGCCGGGCAGCAGGTGCTCGAGCAAAAAGTGACGCTCCAACTGACCAACGCCGACATCGAAAAAGTACTCGATAAAATCGAAGCCGTCGCGAAGGTGAAGTTTATGTATAACCCGCAGCTTTTCGGTGAGGGGCAGAAACTCAGCTATCGGTTTCAGAACGAACCGCTCTCGGTAGTGCTCGATAAAGTGCTGTCGCCCTACCGGGTGTCGTATGAGGTGGTTCAGCAACAAATTATTCTGAAACGACAACCCGGCCCAACGCATAACCCGACCAATCCGCCTTCACCTGCCGAAGCCCCAAAACGGCGCGTAACAGGCATCGTTCTCGACGAAAAAGGCGATGGCCTGCCGGGCGTGAGCGTGGTGCTGAAAGAAACGACGCCGGGCCAGTCCACCGGCGCGGTCGCTACGCGTGGCACTACCACTGGTGCCGATGGCCGCTTTATTTTAGACGCACCCGACAACGACGCCACACTGATTTTCAGCTTCGTAGGCTACCAGCGACAGGAGGTACTACTGGGCAATCAGACTGACCTTTCGGTGAAAATGCTCCCCGAATCCAGCACGCTCAACGAAGTCGTTGTTACGGCATTGGGCATTTCAAAAGAGAAAAAAGCGTTGGCCTACGCGGTGTCGGAAGTGAAAGGCAGTGAGTTTGTACAGGCCCGCGAAAACAATTTAGCCAACGCCCTGACTGGTAAAATTGCCGGTGTTCAGGTGACGGGCATGGCAACCGGCCCCGGCGGTTCGAGTCGCATCATTATCCGGGGCAACGGCTCGCTCAACGGTAACAATCAGCCGCTGTATGTGATAAACGGTATGCCGATGGACAATAGCATTCCGGGGGGTGGCACCACGGCTGATGGCAACGGCATGAACGTGGACCGGGGCGATGGTATCGGCGGTATCAATCCCGACGACATCGAGAGCATCAGCGTGCTGAAAGGTGGCCCCGCAGCGGCCCTTTATGGAGCGCGGGCCTCCAACGGCGTGATTCTGATAACCACCAAAAAAGGGCGCGGTCAGAAAGGGATTGGCATTGAACTCAACAGCACCACGTCGTTTGAGACTATTGCCGTGATTCCGAACTGGCAGTACGAGTTTGGGCAGGGCGTCGATGGCCGCAAACCTGCCACCGTCACCGAAGCCAAAAGCACGGGTCGGCTCTCGTATGGTGCCCGCATGGACGGTCAGCCAACCATTCAGGTCGACGGGCAACTGCGCCCCTACTCGCCCCAACGCGACAATCTGAAGCACTTTTACCGCACCGGCACCAACTACATCAACTCCATTGCGTTTACGGGCGGCAACGAAACGGTTAACTTCCGGCTCGGTCTGAACAACTCGCAGTCGGGTAGTATCGTGCCAAATTCGTCGTTTACCCGGCGCATCGCCAACCTGAACCTGAACGCCTTTCTGGGCAAAAAACTAAGCATCGAAACGGTGTTTCAGTACAACTGGGAGCAGGGCATCAACCGCCCCAAAGTGGGCTACGCCGACATGAATCCGCACTGGGCTACCTACTTAGTTGCCAACACGGTAGACATTCGCACGCTGGCACCGGGCTACGATCCGGCAACGGGCCGCGAGACCGAATGGAACCCCGTTCCGGCAGCACCGAATCCTTATTTCGTGATTAATAAGTTCAAGAACGACGACGTAAAAAACCGGTTCATCAGCCAGGGTAGTATCCGGTACGATATTCTTGATAACCTCTACGTGAAAGGCAGCGTGAGCCAGGATTTTTATAGCTTCCAGTCGGAATACGTTCAGCCAACAGGCAATGCATTTCAGCCGCTGGGCACCTACGACGCCCGCAAGGTAAGCTCGTCGGAAACCAACGGCATGGTAACGCTGAACTACAACAACACCCGCCTGATCAAGAACCTGACCTTCTCGGCTCTGCTGGGTGCCAACGCGCAACAGGCTATCTACGATCAGACGCAGATTGCGGGCAGCGAGTTTACCATCCCTTTTTTCTACAGCTACACCAACCTCGCAGCGTTGACCACCACACCGACGTATCTGAAAAGTGCGATCAACTCGGTATTCGGGTCGGTCGACGTGGGTTATAAAAACGTGGCTTACCTGACCGTTTCGGGGCGGCAGGACTGGTTCTCGGTGCTGAATCCGAAGAGCAACAGCATTTTCTATCCCTCGGTGGGTGGGTCACTGATTTTGTCGGATGCGTTCCAGATGCCCAAAGCCATCAGTTTTGCCAAGCTGCGGGCGTCGTGGGCGCAGGTGGGCGGAGCCACGGTAAATGCCTACCAGATTTACCAGTATTATTCGATGCAGCAGGGCGGCCACAACGGGCGTCCGGTGCAGGTGCTGTCGTCGTCGCAGATGCCCAACCCCGACCTGAAGCCGCTGACGTCGACTACGTATGAGGGCGGTATTGAAGCCCGGTTTTTCAACAACCGGCTGGGCATCGACCTCACGCTCTACAACCGCAAAACCACCGACGACATCGTAACGACGAACATTGCGCTATCGTCGGGCTATACCTCGGCCCTGCTCAACGTGGGCGAGTTGAGCAACAAAGGCGTTGAACTACTGCTGACCGGCACCCCCATCAGCCGGGGCGGTCTGGTCTGGGACGTCAGTTATAACATGGCCTATAACAGAAGCACGATTGAGCGGCTGGCCGACGGACTTACAGGTATCGACATTGGCACGGGCGTGGGGGGCGGCATTGTCCGCAACGTGCTGGGGCGTCCCTACGGCACCGTCTGGGGCTACAACAAAAAGACCGATGCCAGCGGCAACGTAGTTTTCAACACCGCCAGCGGCTATGCCGTGCGGGGCGATTTGCAGGAAATTGGTCAGGGAACGCCCCCGCTCTCGATGGGCATCACCAATAATTTCCGGTATAAAAACTTTTCGCTCAACGTGCTGGTCGATGGCCGATTCGGCAGCATCGTGTACTCGAATCTGTACCAGTACGCCTACCGGTTCGGCCTGCCACAGGAAACCCTGCCCGGTCGTGAAACGGGCGTAACCGTAAACGGCGTAACGCCCGAAGGTGCCCCGTTTACCAAGTTCTGGAAGAAAGAAGACGTGGACACGTATTACGACAACGACAAGAATTATACGGCCATGTTCATGTTTAACAACGATTTCGTGAAACTCCGGCAGGTGATTCTAAGCTATACCCTGCCCACCGTGGCCGTTCGGCGGATGAAGTTTCAGGGAGCATCAATCTCGTTTGTGGCCCGGAATCTGGCAATTCTGTACAAAGACAAGAAGAACCAGTATTTCGACCCCGAATCGGGCTACACCAGCACCAACGCGCAGGGTTTGGAAGCCTTCGGTGTGCCGCGCACGCGCAGTCTCGGTGTGAATCTGATGGTAAAGTTTTAACCACTTAACGACCTCATCATGAAACGGTTTCTCCCCAATATACTCGGTTTGGCCCTGCTGCTCAGCCAGTCTTCGTGCGACAAAGGCTTCGAGGAAATGAACGTTGACCCCAACAAATTCGCCGAAGTCGTTCCCGGCTACCTCTTCACCCGCGCCCAGCTCGATGGCGTCAGCACCAATTTTGTTGGCGCGGCCTATCTGACCATCGGGCAGTCGATGCAGCACTTTGCCACCTACAAGGAAGTGCCGGCTGCGGGCGATAAGTACTTCAATTTCAGCTACTCCACCGGTAGCTGGAACGCCTACGCCGGCACAGGGGCCGGGCAGGGAGCGGTGATTTCGATTCGGCAGGTCATCGATGCCGTGAAAACCAGCCCCGCTGACGTGAACAAACTCTCGGCGGCCCGTATCTGGAAAGCCTACATCTTCCACCGCCTGACCGACCTCTACGGCGACATTCCCTACTTCGACGCCGGGAAAGCCCTGTCCGACAAGAACTACGCGCCCAAATATGATACGCAACAGGCCATCTACGCCGATTTGCTGAAAGAGTTAGACGAATCGATTGCTGCCTTCGACGCCACCAAGCCGACGTTTGGCAACGCCGATCTGATGTTTAACGGCGACGTGACAAAATGGAAAAAATTCGGCTACTCGCTCATGCTTCGGCTGGGCATGCGCCTGACTCAGGCTGACCCGACACTGGCCCAAACGTGGGTGCAGAAAGCCATTACCGGGGGCGTAATTCTGGACGATGCCGACCGGGCTGTTATTGCCTACGTAGACGGTTCGCAGGTGGCAAGCCGGAATTTTATTGCCAATGGCCTGCTCAGCACCGACTACATCACGCCCGGTGGCGATAACGTAGAAGGCGGCAAGTTTGCCAAAACGCTCATCGACTATCTGAAAACCACCCGCGACCCGCGCCTGAACGTATGGTCGATTGTGTGGACCAGCACCGACGGTAAGACATTTACCGCCGACACCACCACCGCGCTGCAAAGCGGCATGCCCAACGCGGCCTTCAATAGTCTGCCCGCTAACTTCAATACATTCTCGGAGCCGAATCCAAACACGCTGCTCCGCTACAGTGCGCCTTTGCTGGTGCTGGGCAATGCCGAAACAAACCTGTTGCTGGCCGAGGCTGCCGTTCGGGGTTGGTATGCGGGCAGCACAGCCGCCGTGACCTACGCCAATGCAGTTCGGGCGGGTATGCGGCAATGGGCGTTGTTTGGCACGGGCGGGGTAATCTCAGACGCCAAAATCAATGCCTATCTGACCGCCAATCCGTACAGAACGGCGGGTACGGTGGCGCAGCAGATGGAGCAGATTCAGACGCAGAAATGGGTGTCGCTGTTTTTGCAGGACGAATACGAAATTTTTGCCAACTGGCGACGCACCGGCTACCCTGTACTGACACCCACCAACTACCCCGGCAACCTCACCGGCGGCAAAATCCCGACCCGCTTCGTAATTCCCGATTCGGAGGAGACGTACAACAAAACGAACTTCATCGAAGCCCGCACCCGGCAGGGCGGCACCAACACGCTGTCGAGTGTAGTGTGGTGGGATAAGTAGGCCCGATACGCCCGGATGCTTATTATGCTAGTTAAGTCACTGACCCCCAACATTTATTTCTGATATGCTTAGCCGACGTAAAATACTCAAACAGTTATCAACGCTGCCCGTGATGGGTGGCCTGTTCGGCAGCGCGGCCCCGCTGACAACTGCATTAGCCGCGCCCACAGCCGCCCCCCGCAACCTCGTCAAGGAATTGGGAATCCGCACGTTTATCAACGCGGCAGGCACCTACACCGCCATGACCGGCTCGCTCATGGACGACGACGTAGTGAATACTATTCTGGCCTCCTCGAAAGAGTTCATGATGCTCGATGACGTGCAAACCAAAGTGGGCGAAAAAATTGCCGCGCTCACTCATGCCGAATCGGCGGTGGTCACGGCGGGCTGCTTCTCGGCCATGACGCTCGGCCTGGCGGGTGTGCTGACGGGGATGGATCAGAAAAAAGTGGAGCTACTACCGCACCTGGAAGGCTCCGGCATGAAGTCGGAAGTGATTGCGCAGAAAGGGCATAGCGTTGGTTACTCGCACGCGCTGACCAATACGGGCTGTAAAATCGTGCAGGTCGAAACCATCGAGGACGTGGAGCGGGCCATCAACGAAAAAACGGCCATGCTGTGGTTTCTCAACATCCAGGCCGACAAGGGCAAAATCATGCACGAGCAGTGGGTGGCGTTGGGAAAAAAACATAAAATTCCGACCATGATCGACATTGCTGCCGACGTACCGCCGGTCGAAAATCTCTGGAAATTCAACGATATGGGCTTCGATCTGGTGTGCGTATCGGGTGGGAAGGCCATGCGCGGGCCGCAGAGTGCGGGGTTGCTGATGGGCAAAAAAGACCTGATTGCAGCCGCCCGGCTCAGTATGCCCCCGCGTGGCTCCACCATCGGGCGCGGCATGAAGGTGAACAAAGAAGAGGTGCTGGGCATGTACGTAGCCGTTGAAAAATTCATCGCCCGCGACCAAGACAAAGACTGGAAAATGCTTGAGGAACGAGCCGCCACCATTGCCAATGCCGCCCGGAGCGTGAAGGGCGTAACGGTCGAAACCTTCGCGCCCGAACTTGGCAACCATACGCCCACCCTGCGCATCGGCTGGGACCCGGCGCGGGTGAACCTCACGGCCAAAGCCTTGCAGGAAGGGCTTCGCAACGGCAACCCATCCATCGAAATTGTGGTGAACGATACCAACGGCATCAACATGACCGCGTGGATGCTCAAACCCGGCGAAGACAAAATTGTAGCAACCCGTCTCAAAGAAGAACTCACCAAAGCATCGGTCTGACACCTCACCCCGTATGAAAAACGCATACCTCCTTTTCTTCTGCCTGTTTACCAGTTCCGTACTGGCGCAACCGTATACGCTGCTCATCAAGGGCGGACGACTTATCGACCCAAAAAATAACATCGATGCGCTCATGGACATTGCCATCGCTGATGGCAAAATAGCGCGGGTGGCAAAAGACATCGACGCCAAAGACGCCAAACAGGTGGTCGATGCCAAAGGCATGTACGTTACGCCCGGCCTGATCGACATTCACGGACACGTATTTTATGGCACAGCCGCCAACCATTACCTGAGCAACGGCCTGTCGGCGGTGTCGCCGGATGGGTTCACGTTTCGGGTAGGCGTTACCACCATTGTCGATGCGGGGGGTGCGGGCTGGAAATCGTTTCCAATGTTTAAAGAAAACGTGATTCTTACGGCAAAAACGCGGGTATTGTCGCTGATGAACATCGTCGGCGAAGGGATGCGCGGGGGCGTGTTCGAGCAGGATACCGCCGACATGGATGCTAAGATGGCGGCCAAAGTCGCGCTCGAAAACAAGAACGACGTGGTGGGTTTCAAGGTTGCCCATTTTCAGGGACCGAACTGGAAACCCGTTGACCGGGCCGTGGAAGCGGGTACGCTGGCGAATATTCCGGTGATGGTCGATTTTGGCGGTAGTAATCCGCCCCTGCCGCTCGAAGACCTGTTTTTGAAACACCTGCGCCCCGGCGACATTTACACCCATGCCTACACGCTGCTGCCCGGCAACGTGCGCGAAACCATTGTAGACGAAGAAACCGGCACCGTGAAGCCGTTTGTGTGGGAAGCCCGCAAACGCGGCATTGTGTTCGACGTGGGGTATGGCGGGGCCAGTTTCAACTTTTCGCAAGCCATTCCAGCCATCAAAAGCAAGTTTTACCCCACCACCATCAGCACCGACCTGCATACGGGCAGTATGAACGGCTCGATGAAAGACATCCTGAGCATTATGTCGAAATTCGTAGTAATGGGGCAGGACGTGCCGGGTGTGATCCGGGCCAGTACGTGGACGCCCGCGCAGGTAATCAAACGCGAAAACCTGGGCCATCTGTCGGTGGGAGCCATTGCCGACGTAGCCATTTTGAGTATGCGGGAGGGCAATTTCGGCTTCTACGACAAAACCGGCTACAAGGTAAAAGGGAAGCAGAAATTTGAATGCGAAATGACCATCAAAGGCGGCAAAATCGTTTACGACCTCAACGGAATCGTTAGCCCAATGGGTAATAATTAAATCAAACCAATTTTCATGAAAACAGAACGTCGTTCGCTGCTCAAACGCCTTTTCTCGTCCGTGGCCGGTGTTGTTGGCCTCGGAGCCACCGCCAGCGTCATGGCCGAGCCAGCCGCCCGCAAAGAAGTCTTCAACGTTGAAACCCTCGATGACGTACCGCTGTTCTCCGGCTCTACCAAAATGGGCAACTTCGTGTTCGTGGCTGGCAAAGGCTACCACAAAGAAGGCGACATTCGGGTACATACCGACGAAGTGCTGAAAGAACTCGAAAAAGAACTGATCAAAGCCGGTTCGTCGATGGAAAAAGTGCTGAAAGTAAACGTGTATCTGCACGACCTGAACGATTATAAGGCCATGAACGAAGTCTACAAAGGTCGATTCGGCAGCAAACCGCCCGTTCGCACCACCGTGGCCGTCTACGGCGGTGTACCCGGCAGTTCGCTCGTGGAGATGGATTGTATCGCCTACGTTTGAGAGGTTGAATGATGGAGTGATTGAATGGTTGAGTGATTGAATGATTGAATGAGGGCCATTACCTCAGCCAACCCATTCAATCATTCAATCACTCAACCATTCAATAATTCAGCGCGTCAGTCGGTGGATAATTGCCCATGCGACCAGGTATGTGCAGCCGCAGATGGTGAACAGTACGTTGTAGCCGCCCGACAGGTTGTCGGCGGCTTTGTAGCTGTCTAACAAACTGCCTACCAGCATCGGAAACAGGATGCCGCCCACGGCTCCGGCCATGCCGCCAATGCCCACCGCCGAACTGACGATCTCTTTCGGGAACAGATCGGACCCCAGCGTAAAGACGTTGGTAGCCCATGCCTGATGCACTGCTACGGCCAAACTCAGCAGTCCCACCGCTACCCAGACGTTGGTGGCAAACTGCAACAAAATCACCGATAATTCGAGAACGGCAAATACGAGCAGAGCGGTTTTGCGGGCTTTCAGCGTAGGCCAGCCGCGCTTGATGAGCCGCGATGAAAAGTAGCCGCCCGCAATGCTGCCAACGGTGGTGGCGGTGTAAATAATCATCAGTTCCCAACTCGGTTTTTTCAGGTCGAGGGCGAACATGGCCGAGAAATACGACGGGAGCCAGAACAGAAAAAACCAGTAAATAGGGTCGATCAGGCCCTTGCCCACAATCAGCACCCACGTTTGCCGGGAAGCAAACAACTGCGTCCAGCGCACCGACGGCGTAGCGGTGTCGTCGGCTCCCTCCTGCCCGGCCAGAATGTACTCGCGTTCGGTGGCCGACAATCGCCGTTGCCGAATCGGCGTATCATAGAAAATCAGCCAGGCAATCAGCCAGACAAAGCCTAATGCGCCCGTAATCCAGAACACTTCTGGCCAGCCGTATGAGCGCAGCAGCAGCGGCACCAGCAATACCGCCACCACCACGCCGATGCTGGTGCCAGCGTTGAAGAGGCCCGTTGCCAGGCCGCGTTCTTTTTTAGGAAACCACTCGGCCACGGTTTTCATGGCTGCCGGGTAGTTGCCCGCTTCGCCCAGCCCCAGCCCCACCCGCGCCAGGCCAAAGCCAAACGCTGAACGAGCCAGCGCGTGGGCCATACCCGCCAGGCTCCAGATTACAATCGTAACGGCGTAGCCAACCTTTGTTCCTACCCGGTCGATAAACCAGCCCGACACCAGCAGGCCCACAGCATAGGCCGCCGTAAATGCCATCACGATACGGGCGAAGTCGGTCTCCGACCAGTTAAATTCTTTTTCCAGAATTGGCTTCAGGAATCCGATAACCTGCCGGTCGAGGTAATTGATAGTGGTGGCAATGAAAACCAGAAAGATAATAAACCAGCGGTAATGAGTGGTTGGCTTCACGATGTTGTGGGTTATGAGCGAATAGAGTTGTTACACAGAGATTCACAGAGTGGATAGAGATACACAGAGGTCTCTGTGAGGCTCTTCTCACTCCGTGAATCTCTGTGTAACAACCTGACAAACAGCACTAAAATGCATCCGCAGCCCGGCCCAGTCCTTTGCCCGAATCAGCGTTTTGTCGAACAACTGACTGCCCATTCCCACACCATCGGCCCCGGCCTGCATGAATGCCGCTACGTTGTCGAGACCGATACCGCCCGTGGGAAGTAGTTTGACATCATCGAGGGGTGCCTTTACATCGCGAATATAGGTGGGGCCGAGAACGCCCGCCGGATAAACTTTTACCATCGTGGCTCCCAGCGTCCAGGCCCGTTGTATTTCGGTTGGGGTAAACGCGCCCGGAAAGATTGGAACTCCCCGATCAAAGCACTGACGAATGACGGCCTCGTCTACGGTTGGCGTAACAATGAACTGCGCTCCGGCAGTTAGCGCACTGTCTAAGTCGGCCAGCGTTCTGACAGTGCCCGCGCCAATGTTCAACCGCCCGGCATATTCGGCCAGCGCGTCATGAATCAGCTCATCCGCACCGGGGGTATTCATGGTGATTTCGAGAGTAGTCAGACCGCTTTCGACATAAACAGGCAGAATAGCCGCAACCTCGTCGGGGCGGAGGTGCCGAATAATGCCAACAATGGGGGCGCGGGCGAATAAGTCTGAAGAAAACGTAGTGAGTGGCATCAAATGGGTTGTTTTTCGCGCTTTTGCTGATAAACCTGTAATTGTCCCGCCGGAGCAGCGCGGTCAATCAAGTCGGGCGGTACGAGCGTAGTACGGTGCGTGAGCTTAAGTTCATCGATTGCCAGCGTATAGACCGTTGCCAAATTCGGGCTACTGCACAGCCTGATAGGCCAGTCGGTTTTTTGCAGCAGATGGCCCAATTCCGACCCAATCAGCAAACCGCTCAGATACAGCGCGTTTTGCCGTTTGGTCAGTCGGTCGAACAGGTCATTGGTGCGAACCGTAAACAGAGCCGCCAGCATAGGTTTTGTTATTGATTGCCGGACACCCTGCCGGAAAGCGGCTTCGTCGGCTTCCGACAAACTCGTCAGGTCGGCGGTCTCGACCGAATCGGCCAGAATACTGTGTTTTGCCATTAGCCCGAACAGTTCGCCGGTCATAAACGTCTCGAAATGAGTTAGCTGCTCGTTTTCGACGAACAAATGTTTGGCATGTGTACCCGGAAAAATAAATACCGATTTGTCTGGTTGAGCAGCCCAGCTCAGCAGCGACACCGCGCCGATAAGTTGGGTTTCTTCGCCCCGCATCACGTCGTTCGAGCTGGCAACGCCCGAAATCAACCCCAATTCGTGCGGAAAATCGGATTGCGATTCAAAGAACCGGATGCTGGCCTGACTGCCATCGAGGGCGAACGGCAAACCGGCATACGGCACCTCGGTCATACCAATCGACGACGACGCCATGCCTGAGATCAGAACGGGCGTACCGGCCAAACTATGCTGTACCTGCACCGCCAACTGGCCGATGTATGTTTTCAGCCGATGCCGGAAAAAATCTTCCTGCGACACCCGCTTCGGGCGACCGTCTGTTTTCCAGTCGCTAAACGTTCGGGCAATACCCGACTGGGTACGTAGTTCACCTACGCATCGCTGGTCTTCAACGGTCATTAACCGCAGCCGAAAGGCCGTAGTACCCCAATCGCAACATAGTAAAGTAGTTGTCATCAGCGTATTGGTTACGGGTTTACCTAAATCAATCCGGCAAAGCAAAAGCCAGGTACGAACCACCCGGTTTCAGGTTCTGGCGGGTTCCTCCAGCGGCCAGTACAATGTATTGCCGGTTGCCGAGTCGGTACGTTATAGGCGTCGCAAAACCACCAGCGGGTAGTTTATATTCCCACACAACCTTCCCGGTTCGCCGGTCGAACGCCCGCAATTTTTCGTCGTAGGTGGCGGCAATGAACACCAGCCCACCTGCCGTTACGAGCGGCCCGCCGTGGTTTTCGGTGCCAGTGGGCGGAACGCCCTGCTTTGTTAGTTCAGGGTATTCGCCCAGCGGCACCTGCCAGACGTATTCGCCCGTGTTGAGGTCAATGGCATTGAGCGTTCCCCAGGGTGGTTTGATAGCCGGGTAGCCATCGGGATCGCGAAACTGGGTGTAGCCGTTGTTCAGGTATGGCGGCAGGTACGGGAAGTCGTTAGCAGCCGTTGCCGGAGCCACCTCTGCCGACTGGTGTATGTCGTTCGATGCCGTTGCCGGAGCCGCACCGGGTAGTTTGAGCAGAAAATCGACAAGGGCATCCCGGTCTTTCTGTGCGAGGTGCTGAAACGAAGGCATTCGGCCCCGGCCATTTGCCAGTAATTGCTGAATCTGACTGGCATTCAGCCGTTTGCCCACGTTGCTCAGGTCAGGATATGCCTGTGTTGCTTTCGATTCCTTAGCCTGGCGACCGCTAATATCGTGACAGACCGAACAGTTGGTATTGAACAAATTCGCACCCCGCGTCTTAGCTATGCCGCTGGCCTGCATCCGGCTGTCGCGCATCTTCAGCCACCAGAGCATGTTGTTGCTGTTCACATAAAAAATACCATCGGGGTCGGCAGCCGTACCGCCCCATTCGGCACCGCCCCCAACGGCGTAAATCAGTGAACCTTCTTCGCTGGGAGGTGGGTGCGTACCGGCACGTCGGCTATTGCGAAACCGTTCTAAGGCATAGGCCCGCGCTTCGGGTGTCCGGTCAGTAAGAACCGCTTCGTTCAACTCCTGACGGGCAAAGGGCGCGGGTTTTGTCGGCACGGGCTGCGTGGGCCACGGCTGTTCGCCGGGCAGGGCGGGCGAAGTTGCCACGGGTATTTCCCGAACCGGAAACAGCGGCTTGCCCGTATCCCGATCAAACACAAACACGTAACCATCTTTCGTAGCCTGTGCTACGGCATCAATCCGGCGACCGTTGTGCGTGACGGTCAGCAGGTTTGGCGGGCAGGGCAAATCGCGGTCCCAGAGGTCGTGATGCACGGTCTGAAAATGCCACAATCGCTTTCCCATTTGGGCGTCTAAGGCCAGTACGCAGTTGGCAAACAGGTTCTGCCCCTTGCGTGCTCCGCCGTAAAAATCGACCGAGGGCGACCCCGTTCCGGCGTAGACTACGCCCCGTTTCTCATCGACTACCATGCCCGCCCAGCAGTTGGCTCCGCCCAGTTTCCGGTACGAATCCTTCGACCAGGTTTCGTAGCCGTATTCGCCGGGGAGCGGGATGGTGTGAAACGTCCAGACCAACCGGCCCGTGCGCACGTTGAACGCCCGAATGTAGCCCGGCAGCGCATCGCCCCCCTCTGACACGCTCGACCCCATAATCAGCAAATCGCGATAAATCACGCCCGGCGTCGTTGATCGAACGGCGTATTCAGCCACGTCATGGCCGATGGTCTCGCGCGACCCCAGCCCCTCGTGTAAATCAACAGTCCCGTTCTGTCCGAAACTGTCGATAAGTCGGCCCGTTTGCGCGTCGATGGCGTACAGCGACGAACCCACCGAGTACAGAACGCGCTTATCGGCTCCGTCTTCCCAATAAACTACCCCCCGAATCGGATGAAAACGGGGCGGCTTGGCGGGGTCGGCAAAGGGGTCAAATCGCCAGCGTTCGCGTCCTGTAGCGGCATCTACGGCGAAGAGTTTCAGCCGGGGCGTGGTGCCATACAAAACGCCCCCAACCATAATCGGCTGGCATTGAATCTCCAGGCCCGGCTCAGCGGGATTGCTGTTTTCGCCCGTGTCGAACGTCCAGGCCACGCGCAGTTTCGCCACGTTACCCGCGTTGATCTGCGTTAATGGCGAATACCGATTCCCGGCTGCGTTGCCGCCATACTTCGGCCAGTCGGCATCGCCCACCGGCTCGTCGTGCGGTAGATGACCGGGCAACTGCAAGCCCACAAGGCTGAGCAGAATAGCGATGAGGAGCAGAAAAATAGTCGATTTCATTGAGGAGTTTTTAGACACCCTTCAGGCGGGGGGTGATTTTACTTATACAATTCATACCGTATGGTCCAGCTAATCTCCTGCCCCGGTGCGGCCCGCAGTTTGATGTAGGGTTCTGGACATGACGTGGTTGAGCAGGCCCAGAACACGAGTTTTTCCATTGGCTGATCGGCAGTAGCCCGCACACCGGCCCCGGTTTTTCGGTTTTCGATACGAATGTCGTAGTCAGCCGCTGTTGGTCGAAATCCCTGTAAACCTGCGCTGTAGACAAATTCATCGTTTGCCAGTTCACGACTGTAAACTAATCGATTACCGTCGGCATTGATGATACTTCCAAACCCTTTACCTTCGGCTTTTACGGGAAATGGAAACCGGATTTCTATGCCCGGCCCCGTTGGTTGGTTGTCGATTACGAAGAAATTATGGTTATACACGCTCGTTTCAATGGGTTTCTGACCTGTGTTTTTAAGCCGGTGCGTCAATACCAGTTCAGGTTTGTTTTCGGATAAGCCAACGGTTTTCGTGTACTGATAGGCATAGCCCGTTGAGTCGGTCAGGTCGTGGCGGAACATGACGCGGTCTTTGTGCCTGTCAACGGTCCACCGACCCGGATCGGCAAGAGCATAATCCGTGGCAAACGAATACGCTTTTTCGTCGGGTTTACGCAGCACACCTACACCAATTTTCACGAACGTTTCACCGGGTTTGGCGTCGTCGTAACCCAATGGTGTAAACTCCTCAACCGGGCCGTTGATGGCGTCGTGTTTGCGCGGGTTGCTGGCATCGAACCACACATCGACAAACCGATGCCCGGCATAGTCGAGACTTTTGAACGCGCCCGACCAGTCGAAGCGAACGCCCCGGTAGTAGCCATTCTGCACGTCGGGCAGGTAAAGCGCAGCCGTTACGCGCCCGTTGGAAATGGTGGCCTGTGGCGGTTCGGTGGCGTAGTTCAGGTACAGCAGCAGCCCTGCCGAAAGAAGGTGTATTTTCATAATAAAGGGTTGTGAAACAGAAGGGTTATGACACAGAGATTCGCGGAGTAAAAGGAGATACCCTGAGACCTCCGTGAATCTCTTTTTTCTCTGTGAATCTCTGTGTCATAACTTTTTTCGTTCCTCACCAGTCTACTACCGAACCATCGAGGGCGTTGTAGGTTTCGGGGTTTTTCCAGTCGTGACCAATTTTATCTTTCATCTGATCGTCGTCGAGTTCGATGCCTAATCCCGGCTTTGTCGGAATCAGCACGGTGCCATCTTTTTGCAGTTTGAACGGATTTTTGAGGTAGCCTTCCCCGAGCGTCACCTGTTCCTGCACCAGAAAGTTGGGGACAGATGCCGCCAATTGCAAACCCGTTGCCAGCGAAATTGGCCCCATCGGATTGTGCGGGGCAATGGGCGCGTAATAGGCTTCGGCCATGCCCGCAATCAGCCGCCCCTCGGTGATGCCTCCGGCGTGGCACAAATCAGGTTGCAGAATACTGGCCGCACCTTTTTCGAGAATCTCCCGAAAGCCCCACTTGGTAAAAATCCGCTCACCGGTAGCAATGGGCAGGTGCGTACCCCGCGCAATGTCGGCCATCACGTCCACATTCTGTGCCTGGCAGGGTTCTTCCACGAACATGGGCTGATACGGCTCTAATTCTTTGATGAGCACCTTCGCCAACTGGGGCGAAATGGCTCCGTGGAAATCGATGGCGATGTCCATGTCTGGCCCACCGGCATCGCGCAGCGACGCAAAATTATCGATAGCGTATTTCACAAATCGCGGATTCTCGACAATGTTGGCCGGATTTTTCTTCGCCACGCCCGTTTTAATGACCGTGAAACCCTCCTGCACCCGCTTCTTCATGTCGTCGGCGTTGGCAGCCCGGCCATACACGCGCACCCGGTCGCGGGTGGGACCACCGAGCAGTTCATAAATCGGCACGTTGAGCAGTTTGCCTTTAATGTCCCACAAAGCCTGATCGATGCCGCTGAGCGCACTCGTCAGAATTGGCCCGCCCCGGTAGAAGGCGTGCCGGTAAATGGCCTGCCAGTGATGCACCACCCGACGCGGGTCTTTCCCGATCAGGTACGGTTCCACTTCTTTGATAGCCGTTTGAATGGTCAATGCCCGCCCCTCAAGCAGCGGTTCGCCCAAACCTACGATGCCTGCATCGGTATGAATTTTCAGAAAAATCCAGCGCGGTTTCACCAGAAACGTTTCGAGCCGGGTAATTTTCACGTTGCCATAATCGCGAAACGGTTCGGGCTTTTCGGCATACGACGTTTCGGGCAGAAAGAAGCTTGTACCGGCCAGACCGAGTACCGATTGAATGGCGTTGCGCCGGGAGAGATTTGTTTTCATGGATTTACCCCACCCCTGCCCCTCGCGCAACGGCGCACCGCCGTTAGGGAGGGGTAAGTAGCAGGATCAGTGGTTTTAGAGTTCACTCAGTAAGCTTTCAACCTGGGCTTAGGTCTTGTCATTTCACCCCTCCCTAACGGGGAGGGGCAGGGGGTGGGGTAAACTCAAGGTCTGATAATGGTACCATCGGCTTTCCGTACCTGCCAGTTCGACTTGGTGGTGATGGGGTATTTGGCCGCTTCTTTCTCATCGATGTCCACACCTAATCCCGGTACTTCGTTGACCGACATATAGCCGTTTTTCATAGTTGGGCAACCCGAAAAAACAGCTTTCATCTTGTCTGAAAAATTTACGGCCTCCTGAATACCGAAGTTCCAGACGGCCAGATCGATGTGCGCGTGGGCCGCGTGACCAACGGGCGAGACATCGCCGGGGCCGTGCCAGGCCGTTCGGACGTTGAACCACTCGCCCAACCGCGCCACTTTCATGGCGGGCGTGATGCCACCAATCTGCGATACGTGGCAACGGATGAAGTCGAACATACGGTTTACCATCGGCTCCTTGAATTCGTTGATGTTGTTGAACAACTCACCCATAGCAATCGGCACGGTGGTCGATTGCCGCAGTTGCCGGAACCATTCCATGTTTTCGGGCGAAAACGGGTCTTCGATAAAAAACGGGCGGTATTGCTCCACGGCCTTAATCATGTTGATGGCGTCCATCGGCTGCACCCGCTCGTGAATATCGTGCAACAGTTCAATTTCGTCGCCACAGCGTTTGCGCACCACCTCGAACATGGCGGGCACTGATTTCAGGTACACGCGCTCGTTCATGTACTGGTCGGTTTCCATGCCGAAGCCCGCTTCCTTGAAATCGGGTTTCTGATTCAGCGCACCCACTGCCCCGTAGCCGCCCTGCTGAATACGAATGTACTTGAAGCCCAGCCCCATCAGCCGCTGTACGTCGTCGGCTACAGCTTCGGGCGTGGTGCCGCCTGCGTGACTGTAGCAGGGCACGGCAAACCGGGCTTTGCCACCCAGCAGTTTGTAAACGGGCATACCGGCGCGTTTTCCCTTAATGTCCCATAAGGCTTCGTCCAAACCGCTGAGTGCATTGTTCAGCACCGGACCGTTGCGCCAGTACGAACTGACATAAGCCGCCTGCCACATATCTTCGATATTATCGACGTCGCGACCCACGCAGAACTCGTTGAGGTAGGTGTTGATAGCCGTTACGACTGCCACGGCCCGTTGCGTGAAGGTAGCGCAGCCCAGCCCATAAAGCCCCGGCTCGGTGGTTTCAACTTTCACCACAATCAGGTTGGAGCCTTGCGGGGCGGTGGCGATGGCTTTCACGCTCTTCACGCGCACGGGGGCCATACCGTTGGCGTAGGCTGGTTTCGTCTGATTTTGCGCCTGCGCCGATACATCGGCAGTAAACAGTCCGCTCAGGCCGGTAGCTGCGCCGGTGCTGAGGAGTTTGAGGGTATTGCGTCGAGATTGATTCATATTAGTTATTCCCTCACCCCCGGCCCCTCTCCCGTTTTGGGAGAGGGGAGGGAGTAGATGGCATTGGCGTTTGTTTACGGTAATTGTTTGCTTGCCGTAGCAAGATAGCTGCACGATGCACCCCTCTCCCGTTTTGGGCGGTCCGCCGTTGCGGGAGGGGCCGGGGCCGGGCCGGCGTTCCGGTGAGGGACGCTACTTATCCCACCACACCCGCGTGTCCAGCGTATTCGGACCTTGTCGTTTGATGGCTTCGTTCAGGTTGCCGGAGTTAACCACGATTTCGCCATCGGGGTAGATGAGTCGACGGATGAAATCGCCCCGCACCTCGGAACCGGGATAGGGGTTCTTTTTGAGAGCCGGGAAACCGCTGCGCCGGAAATTGGCCCAGGCTTCGTTGCCATCCAAGAAGCTCGCCACCCAGTACTGCGTGTTAATCTGCTCCAGTGCCCGGCTGGCGGTGAACGCCTGACTATCGAGATACGCTTTGATACTGGCTTCGGGAATCGCCGAGGTCGGCCCATACTGCGCCATTTGCTCTAAATGCGCCCGAACACCCCGCGTGTAATAATCAGCCGCCGACCCCGACACCCAGCCGCGCACGGCAGCTTCGGCCAGCAACAGTTGCGTTTGGGCATACGTAATGTGAAAACCGGGCGAGTCGAGCCGCAGCACGGTGGTCAGGTTGGGCTGCGAGAAATCCCACAGGCTGGCTACGCCGTATTGCCCCAGCACCTGCGTGATGGTGACGTCGTTGAAACCCATCGGCATACCAATCTGCACGTTTGGGGCCGACGACGCCCGTGCGGCTGTTTGCTCCTGCCCGCCCCGCGCGCCAACGTGTCGCACCGCAAAAATGGGCAGGCGCGGGTCGTTGTTGGTTTTCAGGTAGTTCACAAAGGGTTCGGCAAGGTAGAAATTGGTACGCTCACGGGCGGCTAAGTGGTTGCCAACCTGATTGTTCCAGACCGCCGTATGGCGAATAATCGAGTTGTCGGCATTTGACTGAAACACCCCGCCTGCAACGGCCTTCGCTACGTAAGACTGCGCCGTAGCGGGATCAACTTTCGAGTGGCGCATGGCCGCCCGCAGCATGAACGAGTAGCCGAGTTTTTTCCAGTTCGTTACATTGCCCCCGTACAGAATGTCGGTTGTGATAGGAGCCTGCGCGATGGTAAGTGCGGCTGTGGCTTCTTCCAGTTCTTTCAGGATGTCTTTGTAGATAGCCTGCTGCGCGTCGTATTTGGGCGAAATGATTTCGTTGGTATAGCCCTGCCCAGCCTCGAAATACGGAATATCGCCGTAGGTATCGGTCAAAATCATGAAGACATACGCCTTCCAGATGCGGGCTGCGTTGTAGGTATTCACCTGCAACGGGTCGCTTTTGCTCTGGTCAATTACGGCCACCAACTGCTTCAGCACGTTGCGGTAGAAATTGTTCCAGACCACCGCCGTGTTGGCGTTGTTCACCTGGTCGTAGTTGGCCCCGGAGAGCGAACTACCGTAGGGCGTAATAATCTGCTGGACAATGCCGAAGTTGTAGGTCAGCATCCCCAGCGTCGAGAAACCATCGAGATAGGTCGTGGCAATAACGGCGCGGTTCAGCACCAACGGCGACGCCAGCGACGTAGGGTTTACCCGATTGACGTTCAGTTCGGTAAAGCCCTCATCGCAGCCGGTCAGCGAAGCCAGCAGGAGCGACAGGGCGAGGGTGTATTTGAGTAGCGTTTTCATTTGCTTTAGTGTTTTACCCCACCCCAACCCCTCCCCAGAAGGGAGGGGCTAAAAAAGCTTACGCAAGTAAGCCCCTCCCTTCTGGGGAGGGGTTGGGGTGGGGTTATTTCAAAACCGGGCATTCAGATTAAAGCCAACACTCCGCACGGGTGGCAGGCCGGGCCAGAAATCCAGCCCAACGGCGTTGTCCGACGATACCAGCACCTCTTCAGGGTCCATGTTCTCGGTCCACTTTTTGATGACCAGCACGTTGTTCGCCACGGCGTTCAGCCGAAGACCTTTGATAAAGAAGCGTTCGGGTAGCAGCTTCGTAAAATCATAGCCGAGCGAAATTTGCCGCAGCTTCCAGAATCCGGCGTTGTTTACGAAATCTTCGTTGATACCCAGCGGGTTAATCGATTCGTAGAACGGTTGCACCGCCACCTGCGTTTTGTTTACCTCGCCGTTGGGGTTCACGCCGTTGCCGATTACGTAGCCCACGTCGCGGCCCGGCAGCGTCCGTTTCGACAGCCCGTGCCGCACGTAGTTGATGTTGCGGCCCGCAATCATTTTGTGCCCCAGTTTGAAGTCGATGAGCGTAGACAGCGTGATACCTTTGAAGCTGAACGTATTGGTAATACCACCGAAATAGAGCGGCAATGCGCTGCCTACGTTTTGCAATACGTTATTGCGGATTGGCAACCCGCTGTTCCGGTCAAATACCTGCCGCCCCTGCGCATCGCGCAGGTACGTAAACGTATACAGTTGCCCAATCGGCTTGCCGACTACCTGATTCAGCACCCGGCCACCTCCCCCGCTCACGGTAATAACAGTATCGTTGGGCGACAGACCCAGCCGCAGTACTTTCGAGGTGTTATAAGCCACATTGGCACTTACGTTCCACTGAAACGAACGCGTATTGACGGGCGAAAACGTCAGCAGCATCTCAATTCCCTGGTTCATACTCCGCCCCACGTTAATGAGCTTGCTGGTATACGACGACGCATCGGAGATTTGAGCTGCCAGAATCTGGTCGTCGGTCAGTTTGTAGTAGTAGGTGAAGTCGAAGCCGACTTTATTCTGGAACAGCTTCAGTTCCAGCCCCACTTCCGATTCCTGAATCCTGAGCGGGCGCAGGTTTCGGTTGGGCACCTGACCGGTGTTGATCCCGCCCACCGGCACCAACTGCCCCGACGGGTTTGGAAACTGGTTGTTATCGACTGAGAAATACAGCGCGTTCGAGTACGGGTCAACATTGTCGGAACCTACCTGTGCGTAGGTAGCCCGCAGTTTACCGAAACTCAGCCAGGTCGGCAGGTTATCGAACGCTTGCGAGAATACAAAGCTGGTTCCGACCGATGGATACAAAATGCTGCGATTATCGGGGGCGAGCGTTGAAAACCAGTCGTTGCGGGCCGTGGCGTTGAAAAACAGAAACTCTTTGTACGACAGCGTAGCGGCCCCGAACAGCGAATTGATTTTTTTCTCGGCCAGTGCGTAGAGGGGGTCTTTGATGCGGCCATTCATGACCGTGTACAGGCCCGGCTGCACAAAATCCTGCACCGTCACGCTGTTGTAGTCATTGCGGGCGTAGCGGGCATTGCCGCCCAGCGTCAGGTCGACGCCGATGCTGCCGAAGGTTTTGTTAGCCCCGATAATCAGGTCGAGGTTACGCTCGATGTTCTGCCGCACGTCCTGCGTGTACGACCCGTTTACGAAACCCGTCGGGGCGCGGGGAATGGGCGCATAGCCGTTCGGAATATTGTAATCCTGATTACGGATATACGAGTCCTGTGCCAGTCGGCCCTGCACGTAGAGCCAGGGCGTAAACTGATATTTCAGTGCCAGATTGCCAAAAATCCGGTCGCGCTTCACGTTCTCGAACTTGTTGTTCATCGAGTAATACGGGTTGTTGCGTACCAGAAACCGCGAAAACACAAACTCGTCGCCGTTGGGCAGAGTCTGATTCTGTTGCAACGCTTCGAATGGCATCGAATTCGCCAGCGTAAAAATCACCGTCTGCACCGTCAGGTCCTGCGTGTTTAGCTGGGGCGGGTTCACATTGTCTTCTTTCGAGTAGTTGATGTTGCCCAGCGCGGTCAGTTTCGGGCTGATGTTCTGCGTGAAACCGAGGTTGATGACTTTCCGGTTGAAGGTGTTGTTGGGCATGATGCCCTTGCTGTCGGTGTTGCCAAACGACAGGCTGAAGCCGCCGTTCTGGCCGCTGTTCGACACCGTCACAGTGTTGGTAAAGTTGGTGCCAGTTCTGTAAAACTTGCGCACCCGGTTGCGCACCGGCTCGTAGGGCCAGGTCTCGTTGTCGAACAGAATCTGGGTCATGCCCGGCTGAAACTTCTCGCCAAAGCTCCACACACCCGACGTAGGGTTGGGCGTGGTAGGTCGTTTGCCGCCTTCGCCCTGCCCGTATTCGTACTGAAAATCAGTGAAATCAAGGGGCGTGTCAGCCGTGAAGTTGGTATTGTACGTAACGCCAAACCCTTTGCCCGAACCCCGGCTTTTGGTGGTAATCATCACCACACCGTCTTTGGCCCGCGAGCCATAGAGCGCGGCAGCAGTGGCCCCTTTCAGCACGGTCATCTCTTCGATGTCGTCGGGGTTGATGCTGCTCAGGCCATCGCCCCCATCCGAACTGTTCGACGCCCGTGTACCGAAATCGCCCCCCAGGGCAAAATTCGAGTTGTCGATGGGTACGCCATTGACCACAATGAGCGGGTTATTCTGCCCCGCAAACGACGACTGCCCCCGGATTCGGATTTTAGACGTACCAGCGGGGCCGCTACTCATCGGAATGATGTTCACGCCCGCCATTTTGCCTTGCAAGCCATTCATGAAATTGGGCGTGCGGTTCACCGAAATCTGATCAGAGTTGACCGTGGCGGTTGCGTAGCCGAGCGTCTTGGTTTCGCGCCGGATACCGAGGGCCGTTACCACTACTTCGTTCAGGCTTTGCGCGTCGCCAACCAATTCAATGTTGATGACGCTGCGGTTTTTCACATCGACGGTTTGGCTGACATAACCGATATACGACACCACCAGCGTGGCGTTGGGGCCAGCGTTAAGCGAAAAATTACCACTCGCATCCGACGTTGTTCCCTGCGACGTACCGCGCACCAGCACGTTCGCGCCCGGAATCGGCTCTCCGTTCGTGGCTGTAATCTTACCCGTTACCCGGTCGCCCTGCGCCAGAGCGATCTCCTGCCACAGCACAAGCAGCAGGAGTAAGCGTAGCATTCGTTTCATAGACTATTAGGATTTAGGAGTGTTACCAGTTATGAATCGACCCGTCGGGTGCCCGCAAAATTGGGTGCGGGTATTTGGTATTTTCTTTCACTTCCATAATGAACGTGGCCTTCTTCGGATCGAAGGTTACGCCCAGCCCCGGATTCGGGTTCAGGTAGAGCTTACCGTTTTTGAAATTCAGCAGGTCTTCGTTGAAGTAAGCCGGGCGTTCGGGTTCGCCCCCGGCCAGTTCCATCAGGCAGCGCACCGGACTGCTTGCGCCTAATACGTGTACCAAAGCCGCCACCGACAGCGGCCCCGTAAAGTGTGGAATCATGCCCACGTAATGCGTTTCGCAGATGGCCGCCAACTTCTGAAATTCGTGGATACCGCCCGTGTTGGGCAATGTAAACCGCGTATAATCAATCAGGTGGTCCTCAATGAGTTCGTTCGAGTCCCAGCGGTCGCCAAACTGCTCGCCCACGGCAATGGGTACTTTCAGCATAGGCCGCAGGGTGCGATAAATGCCCGGATTTTCGGACCGCACGATGTCTTCCACGAAATACGGTTCGAGTTCTTCGAGTGCCTGGCAGATTTTAATGGCCTCCTGCGTGTCGAAGCGCGTGTGCAGGTCGATAGCCCACTTGCCGCTCCCTCCCACGGCTTCGTTGACACGCCGACTGAGGTCAATAGTTTTCTTCGCGTTCTCATAGAAATCGAACGGAGTGTCACCGTTGCCGCCCGTTGGCCCGATGCGGTACGACCGGAAGCCCGCTTCGATGCAGTCGCGGGCGCGTTCTTCCTCGGTTTTGGCTTTTGAGGGCCGGTAGCCTGTGGCGTAACATTCCACATAATCGCGGGTAGCTCCGCCGAGCAATTCGTAGACGGGTACGCCAAGGGCTTTGCCTTTTAAGTCCCACAAAGCCATTTCGATGGCTCCGAGCGCGTGCAGTTTTTCGCGACCGGGCGGGTAGAACATGCCCCGGTAGAGGTACTGCCAAAGGTGTTCGATACGGAAGGGATTTTCACCGATAATCATTTGTGCGCATTGCTCGATTGTGTCTTTCGAGCCACCTTCACCAATGCCAATCAGCCCACCATCGGTCTCAACCTCCACAATGCCGCGTGCCTGATTAAACAGTGGTTTCGTATAACCCGGAGCGGCATAGTAGCGGATTTTAGTGATTTTTAGCTTTGGCGGCAAGGCATGACTACCAGCCGCCCGCGCCAACGGAACACCCGTCAGCGCAGTGGCAGAACCCAGCGCGAGCGATTGCAGAAAACGTCTTCGTTGCATAGAGTAATAGGCATAAGAGGGTAGTAAAAATGATTGCTTAAACGTTTAAGCAAATTGACAAAAAATTATTCTGGCTTCCTTTGCGACGATTCTCGTGCTATCAACTGCGCGTCAATCGTCACTTGTCGATGTGGGTTATCGGGTTGCTGTAATCGTTCCATGAGTACTTCTACGGCCCGTTTACCCAGTACATCAATCGGTTGTCGCATGAACGAAATCGGGCAGTAATACAGATCAAACACCTCGGCCTGCCCAAAACTGACCACGCCTACATCATCGGGTACGCGTACTTTTCGTTCGTTGAAATATTTCAATCCGTTCACAGCCAGGCCGTAGGTCGAGAAAATGATTGCGTCAATCGGCACCCTGCCCGACAACAGTTCATCGATAGCCGTGCGGATTTCGGTCGCCATATTATCAAACTGTACTTCTTTCAGCCAGTCGGCTTCGGCCACGATACCCCGGTCGCGCAGAGCGTCCTGATAGCCCCGAATCCGCTCTTTAACATGGAACATGACCGACCGATACGCTACAAACCCGATGCGCCGATAGCCGTTTTCCAGCAAATGAACGCCAGCTTCATACGACGCTTTAGCATTGTTCGTCACCACAAAATCGGTGTCAAAAGCCGGAAAGTGCCGGTCGAGTAACACAAATGGCATTCCAATGGTCTGCAAGTGCGTCACAATCCGCTCCGAATTTTCCGACGAAACGATGATAAACCCATCGACTTGCCGGTTAATAAGAACATTCATCAGGTCATAGGCTTTGTCGGCGTTTTCGTCTGAGCTACCTATGATTACCGTGTAGCCATTCCGGCGCGATTCATCTTCTACTTCTCGGGCTATGTTGGCAAAAAATGGGTTGGATATATCGGCAATAATTAAGCCAATGGTATATGTTCGGCCATCGCGCAGGCTCTTGGCAAGCAAATTGGGCTGATAGTTCAACTCCCTTGCGATGACCCTGATTCGTTGAGCGATCTCAGGCCCAACACGCCCTTCTTTCTCTTTGCCACTTAGTACATACGATACCAGCGCAATTGATACGCCAGCTTCTTTGGCAATATCACTAAGAGAAATTTTTTTGGGCTTCATACACGGCGGTTGCCAGCAAATATAATTGCTTAATCGGTTAAGCGCAATACCCACTATGAATTTTTTCTGAATATTTTATAAATAAATAAGAAGTAATCTCGGTATGTACCTCACTCCTAAAACCAGAAGAGGAGCCAAACCAGCCGGACCGCCGAACCGCCCTCTCCTGTTTTTGGGGAGGGCGGTTCGGCGGTCCGATTGGGGTGAGGTGTTTTAATTTCGTGCCCGAACAGGCAGTCCCTCTAACTGGGCATAACTGAGTTTCCAGTTGCCATCTGCACCTTTGCGCCAGAGCAGCATAAAATTACCTTCGCCAAAGCCACCCGGCTCCTGGGGCGATTCGGGTAGCACATCGACCGAGAAGGTGCCGCCCTCATAGGCCGTTTGCGCATCAACCGCCGAACTCACCACGTTGGTTTTCAGATCGCGGATGGTGGGTAACGTCTCGCGTACCCATTTCTGCGCCACTTCAGCCTTACCGGTAAAGTGCGTTTCGCCCTGCAAAAACTGCACGTCGTCGGCCAAATAATCAATAACTTTCGCGCTGTCTTTCGCATTCCAGGCGGCAATGAACTGCCGGTTCAGGTCGCTCACGTCGACTGAACTGGACGACGAGCAGGCCGATAAAAAGGCTACTGCCAGCCATCCGATAAGCATTCGTTTCATAGTGTGAAATTGGTATGGTTATGTCTATTACCAGCTCTTCCGGCGAAACTCAGAAGTCGGATACGCTGAGTTAGGATTGCCATAGCTGGGGTTGAGCAAGTAAGCTACCGCGTTATTGATGGGCATAGGGTCGGCGGTGTAGGCAGCGGCCATACCAGTAGCCGCTAATCCGGTAGCGGCAACAGCGGCTGCCGGAACGGCTCCTGCTGCCGCTACGCCCGTCTGACCCGGCGTTACCTTGCGGCCCGAAGCTTCCTGCCGGGCCAGTACGGCCTGTTCACGTGCTTCGGCAGCCTCCCGGCGAGCGGCTGCGGCTTCTCGTTCGGCGGCAGCAATGCGGGCGTTGGTTTTCCGGCGATTATCGACGCCTTTACCGATGGCATAGCCAGCAGCACCACCAGCGGCACCGCCAATCAAACCACCTACCACCCGGTTGCGTTTGTTGATAATGGCACCAGCCGCGCCCCCAACACCGACACCGATAGCGGTGCCTTTCGCCTGTGGACTCCACGGACGGCGGGTTTGGGCTTCAGTGGTTGTACTCAACACAAGGGCCGTCAATACAGCCAGGGCGGTCACTCTATGATTGCGTGTCATGATTCATCAAAGTTGGATAGTGGAACATCCTTTTTCCTAAGACATAGACGTAAAAGAAAAGTTTAACTGTCCAATCGGCTAACTTGTTTTTTGGTTAGTGGCAAAGTTGCTATGGTTTCTGTCGTAGTTTTATTTATGCGCTGTTTTCCTTGTTTCTTTGCGCGTAAAACAACTTTATCCTCAGTCGAACCACGACTAACTTTTGTAATCCCGCCATGACAACTATTCGTCAGCTAACCAGCTATCTTGAAGCCTTTGCCCCATTGGCCTATCAGGAATCATACGATAATGCCGGGCTGATTGTAGGCGACCCAAACGCCACCATCACGGGTGTTCTGGTCTCGCTCGACGCCACCGAAGCCGTTGTCGATGAAGCCATTGCGCGAGGCTGCAACCTCATCGTAGCCCACCACCCAATTGTGTTCAAAGGGCTGAAAAAGCTGAATGGTAAAAACTACGTGGAGCGCACGGTCATCAAAGCCATTAAACACGACGTCGCCATCTACGCCAGCCACACCAATTTAGACAACGTGACGGGGGGTGTTAGCTTTAAATTTGCCGAAACGCTCGGTCTGCAAAACGTCCGTATTCTGGCTCCCAAATCGCAGGTGTTGAGCAAGTTAGTAGCATTCGTCCCCGACGCCGATTTGCCTGCCGTACTAACTGCCATTTACGAAGCCGGAGCCGGTCGCATCGACACCTACGACCATTGTTCGTTCCGGGTGGGCGGTACTGGCACGTTCCGGCCCCTGACCGGCGCGACACCGGCGGTAGGCAGCGTGGGGCAAGACGAAACCGTGCAGGAGCAACGGCTCGAAGTGCTGCTGCCAGCGTACCTCGAACGCGCGGTAGTAGCGGCCATGCAGCGGGCGCATTCCTATGAAGTTCCGGCTTACGACCTCTACCCACTCAACAACGCCAATCAGACGGTTGGCTCCGGAGCCGTGGGCGATCTGCCCCAACCTATGAGTGGGCGCGAGTGGCTCAATTACCTGAAAACCAGCATGACACTAAACATAATCCGGCACACGGCCCTACCCGAACGCCCTATTCGGCGGGTGGCCGTTTGCGGAGGAGCCGGGAGCTTCCTGCTGCCCGACGCCATCGGGGCCGGGGCCGATGTGTTTGTGACCGCCGACTATAAATACCACGAGTTTTTCGACGCCGACGGGCGCATACTAATTTGCGACGTTGGGCATTATGAAAGCGAAGTCAGAACGAAAGAGTTGATTAGCCAGCATTTGGCAAAAAAATTCATTACTTTTGCGGTAATTTTATCGGATATTGACACCAACCCGGTGCAGTATTTCACATAGCACTTAATAACACTTCCGAATGGAACTGACGATTGCGCAAAAATTAGACGCTCTTCTGCAACTGCAATCCCTTGATTCTCAACTTGACGAACTCATAAAAATTCGCGGTGGCTTACCCGAAGAGGTGCGCGATCTGGAAGATGACATCGCTGGCTTCGAGACACGGATTGGCAAGTTTCAGTCTGAAATCAAAACGCTCGAAGAAGAAATTGAACGAAATCGAATCGCGAAGAAAGACGCCGAAAAGCTGATTGTCAAATACAAAGACCAGCAGATGAACGTGCGCAACAACCGCGAGTTCGACGCTATATCGAAAGAAATCGAACTTCAGTCGCTCGAAATCGAACTCGCCGAAAAGCGAATCAGCGAAGCACAATTCCGGGTGCGGGGCAAAGAAGAAGAGATTAAAACGACGCAGGAGGCTCTCAACGAACGTAAAGAAGACCTGAAAGCCAAAAAGCAGGAACTTGATCAGATTACGTCGGAGAGTCAGGAAGAAGAAAAAGAAATTATTAAACTCCGCGACAAACAGGCTACCAACGTTGAACCGCGTTTGCTGAATTCGTACAACAAAATTCGTGGCAACGCACTCAACGGTCTGGCGGTAGTGATGGTGAAGCGCGGTGCCTGTGGCGGCTGCTTCAACGTAGTACCTCCCCAACGGCAGGCAGACATCAAAGACAAAAAGAAAATTATTGTCTGCGAACATTGCGGGCGCATCTTCGCCGACGTTGAAGGTGTTCCCGAACCCGCTCCAACGGGTCGCGGCAAGTGATTTTCAAGGGGAACACGGATTTTACAGATGGGACGGATTTACACGGATAATATGAAAAATCTGTGTAAACCCGTCCTATCCGTTTTATCCGTGTTCCTCTTTTTTACCGCTTCGGCGCAGGATTTTGCCTGGACGCCCGGCCTGCAACGTGCTTACACTGACCTGCAAAAAGGCAAACTGGCAAACGCCCGGCAAATGCTGGCCCGCGAACCTGCCCAAAACGGCGTTCGGGTGTTTGTAGAAGACTACGCCGATATGCTCCTGCTCGTTACCACCGACGACGACCGGGCCTTTGCCAGCCTCAGCGACCGCGAAGACGAACGACTCGATGCGCTAAAATCGTTGACTGATGATTCGCCCTGGCAGCGGGTGTTGCAGGCCGAAGTGCGGTTACACTGGGCGTTTGTGAAACTCAAGTTTGGCAGGGAGATGAGCGCGAGCTGGGACGTTATCCGGGCGTATAGGCTCCTGGCTGAGAATCAGAAACGCTTTCCTGCTTTCCTGCCCACCTACAAGTCGCTCGGTACGCTGCACATCATGATCGGCTCCGTGCCGGAAAATTACGTGTGGGTAGCAAACCTGCTCGGTCTGCGCGGCAATATTCGGCAGGGGCAGCAGGAATTGCAACGGGCGCAGGCCGACCCTATTTTCAGTCTCGAAGCCCGGCTTGTCGACCTGATGGTGCGGGCCTACGTCCTTAACTTCACCGACGCCGACGGTCAATCGCTCCGGCAATTAGTTACGGCCAACTCCGATAATCTGCTGCTGCATTTTTTCGGCGCAACCATCGAGCAGAAAAACGGACACGGCGAACAGGCACTGGCGTATTTGAATACCCGCCCCACCGGCGCGGCTTATCAGCCGATGCCCATTATCGAAAACATTCTGGGCGATGTCTACTTACAAAAAGGACAATATAACACGGCAACAGCACATTTCCGGCAATTTCTGGCAAGCTACCGAGGCCGTAATTTCCTAAAAGACACGCATTACAAACTGTTTCTGTGCCACTGGCTGGCGAACCGCCCCGAGTCTGAAGCCCGCCCGTTGCTCGAAATGGTACTGCGCGTTGGCCGAACGGCGGTAGAGTCCGACAAGGCGGCTCAGAAATTTGCCGAAGCGTATTTGAAACGGGGGGCATCGGCCAATCAAAAAGTGCTGATGCGGGCGCGGCTGGCATCGGACGGTGGTTTTACCGATAGTGCGCTGGCCTACCTCCGCCCCTACCCCGAAACCCGGTTTGCTACGCTGGCCGAACGCGCCGAATTTAACTACCGGATGGGCCGCATCTACCAACGCCAAAACGCACCCGACGCGGCCATTCCGTATCTCAGCCGCGCTCTCGCCCTCGCCGATACACCCGACGGTCGGCGCGACCAACTCTCGTTCGGTGCGTCGGCAGCTTTGCAGTTAGGCTACATTTACCAACAAAAAAACGACCGGATCCGCGCCCGGTCATTTTTCCAGAAAGCCCTCAGTTTCAAGCACCACGAATACAAAAACAGCGTCGATAACAAGGCGAAGGCCCAGTTGTAGAGACGCAACCCTTTGCGTCTCACCTGCGTCAGCCCTTTTGCTATATCCTCCTATGCGTCAGCCCTTTTGCAGCGTCTCCTGTGTAGCAACCCTGTGCGTCTCAGGAGCCGGATGGTTTTGCTGACGCACAGGAGACGCAGTAAAAGGGCTGACGCATAGTAGACATAGTAAAAGGGCTGACGCAGAGGAGACGCAAAATCTTGCGTCTCTACGAGAGGGCCGCTACACCCGGTAGCACTTTCCCTTCCATGTATTCCAGCAGCGCACCGCCACCTGTTGAGACGTAGCTGACGCGGTCGCCGTAACCGGCCTGATTGACTGCCGAGGCAGAATCGCCCCCGCCGATGAGCGAAAACGCGCCGTTCTCTTCGGTCGCTTTTACCACCGCTTCGGCAATGGCGTTGGTGCCGGTGGCGAAGTTCTCGAACTCGAATACGCCCATTGGTCCGTTCCAGAGAATGGTTTTCGAGTTCAACACCACATCGGTGAACAGTTTAACTGTTTCAGGACCAATGTCTAAGCCCTCCCACCCGTCGGGAATATGGCCGGTAGCAACGATTTGGCGGTTGGCGTCGTTCGAGAAACTATCGGCGCAAACGTTATCGACAGGCATGTAGATTTTCACCCCTTTGGCTTCGGCTTTTTTCAGGATGTCGAGCGCGAGGTCCTGCTTGTCGGCTTCGAGCAGCGATTTACCGATTTGCCCGCCCTGCGCTTTGGTAAACGTGTAGGTCATGCCGCCCCCGATGATGAGGTTATCGACCGTATCGAGCAGGCGTTCGATAATCAGGATTTTATCGGAGATTTTGGCCCCGCCCATGATAGCCGTGAACGGGCGTTCGGCATCTTCCAGAATCTTTTTGGCGTTGTCGAGTTCGGCCTGCATCACGTAGCCGCATACCCGGTCGGCGAAAAACTGACCGATTACCGCCGTGCTGGCGTGGGCACGGTGGGCCGTTCCGAAGGCATCATTCACCCATACGTCGCCAAGTTTCGATAGTTTCTCGGCAAACTCAACGTTGCCTTTTTCTTCTTCTTTGTAGAAACGAAGGTTTTCGAGCAGCAGAATCTCGCCGGGTTGCAGGCTTGCCGCCAGGTCAGTGGCCGATTGGCCGATACAATCGTCGGCAAATTTCACCTCCCGGCCAAACGCTTCGTTGAGCGCGGGGATGATGTGTTTAAGCGAATATTTTTCTTCCGGCCCACCCTTCGGACGACCTAAGTGCGACATGAGAATGGCCGAGCCGCCATCGTTCACGATTTTTAGCACGGTTGGGATAGTCGCTTTAATGCGGGTGTCGTCGGTGATTTCGTACTGGTCGTTGAGCGGCACGTTGAAATCGACGCGAACGAGGGCTTTTTTACCGGCAAAGTTGTAGGAATCTACAGTTTTCATGAAGTACTTAAAGAATGAGTGAACAAATGAATGAGCAGACGTGCGTTATGTTCTGATTTTCGGGCGTAAAATTGGTAGAAAAAACCCGTTGACCCAACCTTATGACCCGCCGACCGCAAATTTCCGCCTTGTTGACCCTATTGCTGCTCATCGGCCTTGCCCTCTGGTCCATCTGGATGATGGAGCCGCCCGCACCCAAACCCGCCACCGCCCCACCCACCGACTTCTCGGCGGAACGGGCTTTCCGGCACATCCGCCAAATTGGGCGAGAACCACACGCGATGGGTACGCCCGGCCATGCCCGACTGCGAACCTATCTGCTGGGGCAACTGCGGGCGTTGGGGCTGGAGGTGCAGGTGCAGGAAACGCCCGTCTCGTATCGGCGGGGCGGCAGCGTGGGGTATGTGTATAACCTGCTGGGGCGGCTACGCGGCAAACAATCAAGTGACACCGGGTCGCGTAAGGCGGTGCTGATGCTGGCGCATTACGACTCGCAGCCTAACGCACGGGGTGCCGCCGACGATGGCGCGGGCGTGGCAGCCATGCTGGAAACCGTCCGCGCTCTGCAACAAAGCGAGCCGCTTCAACACGACGTTATTGTGCTGATTTCCGATGGCGAAGAATATGGCCTATATGGGGCACAGGCATTTTTGCGGCATCCGTGGGCTAAAGACGTTGGGTTTGTGATGAACCTTGAAGCGCGGGGTGTGCGGGGCGCGGCCATGACGTTCGAGATTAGTCCCGAAAACGGCTGGGCGGTAGAGGCCCTGGCGAAGGGCGCACCCTATCCGGTAGCGTCGTCGCTGATGTACGAAGTGTACCGGAGTCTGCCCAATAGCAGCGATTTCACGATTTTCAGGAATGCGGGCTACACAGGCATCAATACGGCGTTTATCGACGGCTTCGTGCATTACCACAAACTGACCGACGCGCCCCAGACCCTTAACCTCAGTAGTCTGCAACACCACGGCAGCAACCTGCTCGGCATGACCCGCTATGTTGGCAATCAGGCACTTGAGAACACCAAAGCCACCGACAAAGTCTTTTTCAACACGGTCGGTTTTCACCTTGTGCAGTACCCTATGTGGCTGAACGGCTGGTTCGTGGGCTTGCTGACCCTGCTGCTCGTGGGCGTATTTGTGTTGGGTCTTCGCCAACGGGTGCTGACGATTTGGCAAAGTCTGGCCGGGCTGGGCCTGTTTCTGCTGATTCTGTTGCTTACTACGGCTCTGTTCTGGCCCATCACGGTATTCGTGCGTGACCTGATGCCACCGGCGTTCAAACTACGCATTGCCGAAGACAGCCGGTTTGCGTTCGATTACTACATCAACGGCATCTATGGCTCCGACCGTTTTTTTGTTGCCTATATACTACTGACGGTTGGGCTGGTGGGGTTACTGATTCGGCTCGTGCTGCGCTGGATTCGCCCGTTTTCGCTGCTGATGGGCGTTTACCTGCTGTTATACCTGCTGATTGTTGTTCAGGCTATCTGGTTGCCGGCGGCCACGTTTCTGTTACTGTTTCCATGTCTGTTCAGCCTGGTTGGCACACTGCTGCTCTTTAGCCGAAACCTTGTCCGGCGTGACGAAACGCTGGCCTATAGGCTGATAGCAGGCGTTTCGGCACTCCCCGCGCTGCTGTTATTGAGTCCGCTGGTGCGAATGCTGTTCGTTACGTTCGATTTGCAAATGCCGTTTATAGCGTCTATGCTGCTGTTTATTCTACTGCTGAGCTTGCTGTTGCCGCTGGTATTTGGTCTCGAACAGGCGTTGCGCTGGCGTAGCTGGCCTACGGCGGCTTTAGTCTCGCTTGGGTTGGGGCTGCTGCTGACCATCTGGGCCATTCGCGCCGAACAGCCAAGTGCCGAACAGCCGCTGCATAGTCAGGTTAGCTACTACCTCGATAGCGACTCAGGCAAGGCGCACTGGTCGTCGGTTTCGCCCCATCTTGACCACTGGAAGGCGCAGTTTTTTCCTGATAAATGGATGGACTCGTTCCGCCGTTTTTACCCCGCCGGGCAGGGGAATCGTCTGCTCAATCAACGGAGACGGTTGGTGCAGGAAACCACCGCGCTCGCCCTGCCCGCCCCAACCGCCACCATCATCAGCGACAGCAACACCACCACAGGCCGAACGTTGCGGCTCCGGCTGCATTCGCCACGTGGGGCAGCGGGGTTTGTAGTGGGGTTTATGGTAAGCGACACCGCCGATGTGCGGAACATGCACATCAACAACGAGCCAGTACAGACCGACCGGTGGCCGCTCTCAGACCAGAAAGGTTATTGGCTGCAATTGGTCTGCAACGGCCTGCCGACAAGCAAAGAACTAACGCTGACGATGAAGACCCGGCCAAAAACGCCGTTCCGGTTGTTTTTGTACGATCAGTCGATGAGTTTACCCGAATCATTGGTGCGCGTTCCCCGGCCTGCCGACGTGGTGTATGAGCAGGGCGCAGGCAGCAATCAAACTATCGTACGGAAGGTGTATGCGTTTTAACGTTACGCCACGCGCAAGGTAGTGTGCCGGGCGATTTGGTCGAAGTCAGCGTCATTGTGTAGAATAGGCAGGTCGTAGAAAAGGGCGTAATGGGCAATCAGGCAGTCGTTTGGTTTGCGGATAGTAACGCCTTTTTTGCGGAGGGAGCGGTATAACTGAGCTGCTCCTATTGCGGCTTTTATAGCATCCGCACGAAGAATTTTACAAGCCAGCAGATTGGTTCTGGCCCGTTGCCATTCGTTATCCTCCCGAAACCCCTGCAAAGTTTCCTGCAAAATAGTCGGCGTAATTGCAATCAATCCAGGCGTGAGCAATCGGTCGATAACAATCTTTGTCTGGTTAGTGCTAATTCCCCGGAAACAGTCAATCCAAACCGACGTGTCAACAATAATTGGCTCTGTCATGGTTTGTCATCCCACTCTTCAGGACGCACAACTGTACGCATTTGTTCGAGGTCACCTTCCCAGGTAACGTTACCAAACATAGCAAGCAGATCCCTACGACGCAACGTTTTCAAAAATTCATCGAGGGCCAGATTAACAGCTTCGCGTTTGGTTTTGATGCGGGTAAGCTCCATGATTTCCTGCAACAGTTCATCATTGATGTCAATGTTCGTTCGCATAGCCGTCGTTTTTTACACAAAAATACATATTTTTATACACATCAGTATCGCCCCTCGCCACCGCCACCACCGAAGTTGCCATCTCCAAACCGGAGGTTGTCTTTGGAACCGTGCGACGCGCCCGAAGCCGCCTGAATAGCCGCGATGGTTTGCAGATTCGCCAGCAGCGTATCGGGCGAATCATCGTTGGGCGTATCTACGAACCCGGCGTTGGAACGGCCCGGTACGTCGGTTCGCAGGTAGCGGATACCGGCCACGGCCAGCGTCACCAACACCAGCCCGCCAAGTGTCAGGGCTACGTTGAGTGGCAACAGAGCCACGTATTCGTGAAGCGTCATAACGGCGGCAATGAGACCCAGTGCGCCCAGAATAATGCGGATACGATCTTTACGAAGCAGTCCGCGCCAGCCGTAAAAAACAGGCAATGCGAATGTCAGAAACCAGAATAGCGCGGGCAGGGCAATTTCGGGAGTCGATTCAGGGGCAAACTGACCGGGCGGCACATCGAGCAACAGACCGTTCAGTTCGCGGACTACGAAATAATTGCCCGCAGCCGCCAGCACAATCAGCGAAATCCACTGCGCCAGCAATACCGAGTCGAGGTAGTACAGCTTCTGGAACGGCATCTGCGGTCGGCGGGCCAGCCAATACAGCAGACCCGATACGCCCATCATCACAAATGGCAGCGCGGCTTTTCCCCAACTCACCTGCAACATGCCGTCGAATACGGCTACGTAAAAAGTAGTTAAAGTGGCAAAAGCCAGCAGCGTATCCCCATAATACCACAGAGCGAGTAGCAGCAACGGCAACGTCAGCAGGCAATACGATGCTACCGTCAATCCTTCGGGCAGGAGCAGATTTAGCCCAAACGCCAGATAACTCGTGGTCATTACGGCAAACGCGTTGTCGGTGCCATTGCGATATAGCTGCCCCTGCTGAATGTAATACCGGCCAATAAAACCGAGGCCAACGCCAATACCGATATTAATGACACCGAACGCCACCCGGTTGTCGTAGAGTCCGGTTAACAGCGTAGTCATCAACAGCAGGTAAACGCCTGTAATGACCAGTACCGTAAACAGAAAAAGGCCAATCTCAACGAAGCCGTTGGTTTGCCGAAATTCAAATGGATACGCTGGTCGAATGGCAGCTAACTGGCTATCGGTCAGCAAGCGTTGCCGGTGCCAGCGTTCGGCCTGTTCGACCACGGCCCGGTTCTCAATCCATTGTTCATTATATGCCTTCATTCGCTTTCCTTTTGCGGGGTAATTGCTTCAATAAGTACGTCACGGCCACGGCCCCCGTCACGACCACGTACCAATAGCCCAACACGCCCAAATCATCGAATGGCATGTAGTGGAAGAATAAATACGACAGCCCAATGTAGCCATATACCGTACTCATAAGCAGGTATAAAAACGACTGCTGCCGCCGGGCAAAACGGTCGAAGGCCACGCAGGCTACCAGCAGCCCCAGCGCAAAGCCGAGCCGCAGGTTCTCAAAGTTGAAGAGTCCGCCCAGCAGGGCCACTAACAGCAGATTTCCGGCAATGGTCAGGTAAGTGTCCGTAAAATGGGCTTTGATGCGCCGTTGTTGCAGCCATAGAGCCGCGCCAATCAGTATCAACGCCAGCACAATAGCCGAAATCGTGGTTTCCTGGTTGAAGAAGTTGGTTTTGACATACAGCTCGAGCGGGCGCACCGTAACGCCTACCCACGAGATAAGCGCGGTCAGGCCCATGCCCAACACGCCCCGATGATCGAACCGGTACGCCAGCGGCAGAAACAGGGCGGCAGGCAGCAACGTTACGAGTCCGTAGCGGGTGCCGAACACGTTGTATGCATACTGCGCATAGCCTTCCAGCGTCAGAAACAACAGACAGCCGAGCAGCAGCGCGTAATCACCAAAGGCCGAGCGCGACTGCGTTTGGTGGGTTGACCAGACCGGGCGGTGTTGCCAGGCAAACCAGAAGCAGCCCGCACACGCCACGGCCATAACGGCCAGCAACGCACCATGCCCTATGCGGTCGAAATTATCGTACACCAAAAGCCCCAGCCCCGTACTCAGCAGCACAATACCTATGTACAGCATGGCCCGCAGTTCCCAGTGTAGCGAAAAGGGGCGTAGTTGCTCTATTTCGGCGATTTTCGCCCGTTGTTCGGGTGGTACAATGCCTTGTTTTGCCAGGTGTTCGAGTACGTCGTTTGGGGACATTATGCGTGATTTTGGTGTTATAGTACTATGGTCGGACGCCAAAAAGTTATTCTTACGCCCCGGTATTATTTAGACAATTTCCGCTACGTGCTGGACTTTGTCAAACGGCTGTACGGCAATCTGTTGAACGAAGCCGAATGGAACTTTATTCGTCAGTTTGAGGCTCTCGGCATTGATGCCCAGTGCCTGTATGTTCGGTTCAGCAATCGCAAAGGACTATTTTTTCGGGTCAACAAGCTACAATATAACGAAATAAATGACCTTCCGGCGGCTGTGGGTGAGTTACTGGCGGCTGGATTCATCGAACGGCTATCGGCCCGGCACGAACCGGTTGGCACCGACGCGCTGGGCGTTTTCACCAAACCCGAACTGCTCGATCTGCTACCGCTGGAGCCGGAAGAACGACAGCCGCTGGGCAAAGAAAAGAAAGAAGGCGTTATCCGGTACGCGCTTAACGAACTGAATTTCGCTGAGATTGTCACGAGTCTGACCACGCACGAAACGGTTGTGAAGGTGAATTTCGAGGTCGAAGACATGATGGTGAAGTACCTGTTTTTCGGCAATCGGGGCGGCAGCATGACCGAGTTTGTGGTGCGCGACCTCGGCATGATTAACTTCGAGCGATATGACGACAGTAAAATGACCGCCCGCTTCCGCAGCCGCAAAGAAGTGGAAGATAAGCTGTTAATCTCGCTGACGAACGAACAATTTTACGATCTGAAAGAAGCCGAAGCCCCCGCCGAAACCATTTACAACTGGTTTCTGAACTGGAACGAAACCCGCCCCGACCTCACCGAAATTGCCATTCCGGGTTATCAGAAACTCGTATGCCGCGTGGGCGCGTACCTCGAACGGCAGAAACTGCCCGATCAGGCGTTGGCCGTATATGAATTGAGCGACCGCGTTCCGGCCCGCGAACGGCGCGTGCGGCTGCTCTACCGCAACGGGTCCGTCGACGAAGCCCTCGCCCTCTGCGACGAAATTGCCGTAGCTCCGCTCAACGCCGAAGAACGCTACTTCGCCAACGATTTCAAGGAGAAAATCCTGAGCACGGGCGCAAAGAAACGCAGCCGCAAAGCCACGACCCGCTTTTTGTCGGATGCCGAGAGCGTAAACATTCCGGCGGCCTATCGGCATCACGTCGAAGCGGGCGTAATGAATTATTATCTGGAGCAGGACTACGACGCGGCTTTCACCGAGAATTACCCCTGGCGCGGGCTGTTTGGACTGGTGTTCTGGGATATTATTTACGACGCCAACGTGTCGGCCATTCACCACCCGCTGCAACGCGCTCCGTCGGATTTTTACCTGCCCGAATTTTACCACAAACGCGAAGACCTACTCAAAAAACGCCTGACCGAACTAACGTCCAAAGACGACTGGCGACGGCATACGGGCCGAACCTTCAACGCCAAGTATGGCATCACCAACGTGCTGGTCGACTGGTCCGACGAGTTGCTGGGGCTGGTACATCGCCTGATTGAACTGCTTGACGTAGAGCAACTCCGGCTGATATTGCTTGAGATGGCCCGCAACGTTCGCGAACACACTCGCGGCTTCCCCGACCTGCTTGTCTGGAACGACGCCGGGCAGTATGAGTTTGTGGAAGTAAAATCGCCGACCGACCATCTCGGCCCGCAGCAATTGCACTGGTTAGAGTTTTTTCAGACCATTGGTGTCCACGGCAAAGTGGTGCGGGTAGTGTGGGAGTAGAGACGCAAGATTTTGCGTCTCGGCCATGCCCGCTACTGCCCCAGCCAGCCACCCGTAAACCCTGCCCGCTGTAAACCACGCCGGATGTGCGGGTTCTTCTTCATCAGGTTCCAGATAAAACCCGTTCGCAGGTTTTCGGCCATCAGCAAAATAGGCCCCTGATCGATGCCGAGGTAATCCCGGTCGAACCAGCCATTCGTCGTTGAGCCCGGCGTGGACGCGCCGTTGGCCGATGCCGATGGGTAACGATAGGTTGGGTTGAAGGCGTCGCGGAATCCGTATTCGCCGTAGAGTTTTGCGCCGTATTTTGTTTTCATCGCCCGCAAGGCCGGTACGCAGATTTCGGGCGCGAACGGCAACGACCCGCCAGCAGCAGTCGGCGCAATGGTGCCATCATCGACAATGCCGGTCGAAGCGGCTCCACGGGCGCGATACGAGAAAAATTTGCGCCCATTAGCCGTCGTGTCTTTCGGACCGTCGCAGGCGGTAAGGCCCCAGATAGTTAGGCCGTAGTCCTGCCACTTGCCGGGGTTTGCTACGCAATAGGCGCGGTTGGCGTAGGTAGCCCGGCGCGAATTTTCGGCATAGTCGATACCTTTACCACGCATGTACTCGTCGCGGATACCCCGAAAATCAATCCAGACGTGCGAGTACTGATGGCCAAACAGCGGGTCGAAATTAACGTGCGGCTGCTCGTAAAACGTGGTCCATGGATACGATTTCGTCCAGGCCGCCCACACGTCGGTGCCAACCGGGTGCGTGGGCGAACCGAGGGCCAGCACGTAGAGCAGCATCGCTTCGTTGTAGCCCGTCCAGTCACTTTTAATGAAGCCTTTTTCGGGATGCCAGCCCATGCTTACAAACGGTTGGCGGGCCTGAAACCATGTCCAGTCGGCACGGGTGTAGATGGTTTCGGCCAACTGCCGTATTTCGTTTTCGGCGGGCGTATTATGATCGAAATAGGTCTGTGCGCTCAGAACGCCACCCAGCAGCAGGGCCGTGTCGATGGTCGACAGTTCGACCTGCTTGAACCGCTCGCCGGTTTTCATATCCAGAAAATGGTAGAAAAAGCCTTTGTAGCCCGCCACGCCCGTTGCTTTGTCGGACTGGGGCGTATTGGCAAAAAAACGAAGCGTGTTCAGAGTTCGCTCTGCTGCCTGCGCCCGCGTTATGTAGCCGCGCTCAACGCCTACCAGATACGCCGTTAGCCCGAAGCCAACGGCGGCAATACTGGCAAACGAGGGTGTTGGGGCGCGGTCGGGTACAAGACCATTGGCGGGGTTAGTTGTTTCCCAGAAATACCGGAACGTATCGCGCTGAAGACTATCCAAAAACGCCTGATCGGGAGCGGAAAGCGTAGTCGTTGCTCCCGACAACGGGGCCGTTGGCTGGCTACAGGCCCCGCAGAACGCTCCGCAGAGTAGCCAAAGAGTGAGGATTTGTTTCATCGTATTACAAGGGGAACACGGATTAGACGGATACCACGGATGAACACAGATTTTTGATCTCTTAATGGCTGAAATCCGTTTTAATCCGTAGCATCGGTCCAATCCGTGTTCCCCTTAAAAAAATTAATAGCCTGGGTTTTGCGTCAGTACGCCCCCACTTAACTGGATTTGCGTCTGCGGAATGGGGAACACTTCGCTTTTGCCTTTCACGAAGGTTTTGCCATGTGCGGTAAATGCCTGAGCGGCCCGGCCCGGCTGCAACTCTTCCTGCCGGATAAGATCGAAAAAGCGGTCGTGTTCCATAGCGAGTTCAACCCGCCGTTCGCGCCATATTTTGGCCTGGTCGATGGTGGTATGAGCGGGCAAACCGGCCCGCGCCCGCAGCCGGTTGATGTCGGCCAGCGCATCGGCGGTTCGGCCCAGTGCCAGCGCGGCTTCAGCATGCATCAACACAACTTCGCCCAAGCGCAGAATCCGCAGATTTTTAGGTAGCCGGTCGTTGTTGCCACAATTCCGCTCAGACGTGCGGCTATGATACGACTTGTAGTTGTAACGGTCGTTCTCGACCGAGTCGCGGCTGGGTATCCGGTAGCCATCCCACAGCACCGTACCAAGCGGAGCCGGGTTGATAAAAATAATGGTAGCCGCCCGGCGACGGTCGTTCGGTTCGTATTCGTCGAGCAGGCTCTGCGACGGCGTTCCAAAACCAAAGCCCAAATCCGACCAGCCCCGTTTGCCACCCGCACGCGGCCCCTGACAAACGCTGTAGAGAGGAATGGCGGCATTACAGGCCAGATTGATACCAGTCTGCACTTCAAACAACGACTCATTGCTATTGGCCCCCACTTCGCGCCAAATGTTGGCGTAGTTAGGCAGCAGGTCATACGTACCCGCCTGATTTTTGAGTATCGAATCGCTCAGGGCATAGGCTTGCTGCCAGTTTTTCTGATACATATAGACTTTTGCCAGCAGGCCCATAGCAGCGGCTTTGGTGGCCCGGCCCGTTTGGGTTTGTCCTTTTATGGGCAAACCATTCACCGCAAAGCGCAAGTCGCTGACAATAAGGGCGTATATCTGTTCTTTACTGGCCCGTGCCTGCAACGCTGTGTTATTGATTTCTTCAACTGGCGGTACGCGGTCAATAAGCGGCACTCCGCCAAAAAAGCGCACTAAAGTGAAATAAAAATAGGCCCGCAAAAACCGCACTTCGCCCTCAAGCTGATTCCGGGTAGCCTGATTTGCCGGGCTGCTTGGAATCAGAGCCAGTGCCTGATTGGCCCGCGCAATGGCCCGGAAATAGGTTGCCCACACGTTGTTGAGGTTGCCCACGCCGGGCGTTGGGTTCAGGTTGTCGAGCGTACCAAACGAGTTGGCTCCGTCGGCAGGCGAACTGCCCTTGTCGGCATCGTCGGACGCGATGTTGGTCATACCCACATAATCGAAGCCGTGCATACCGCCCTCCCACATAGTGTTATACACGCCCGTCACCAAGTTCTGGGCGGCTGCGGGGTCGCTGCTGACGGCGGCAACGCCAATTTGGCCCTGCGGGGGCGCATTTAAAAATTCGTTACAAGCTGTCAGGCCCACTCCCAGCAAGATGGATAGCACCGCCAGCCGAGCGATTTTTTTTGTATGATTCATGATAGCTGAGTCTTTTTGAGTTAGAAACCTACGTTAAGCCCAACGGCAAACGTGCGGGTGGTGGGATACGAGTTAAGTTCGATCCCGGAGTCTAACGGCCCACCCGGCAGTTCGGGACTGAAACCGCTGTACTGCTGAATGGTGAACAGGTTCTGCGACGTCACGTAGAGCCGGGCCGTGCGGAGCTTGGCCTTGTCGCGCCAAGCCGTCGGAATGGTGTAGCCGAGCGTCAGGTTGTTGAGCCGCACAAACGACCCCGACTCCACAAAGTAGGTAGAAGCGGGCGTAGCTGCGGTAATCAGGCGCGGGTCGGTTTGCGAGGGGCGGTTAGGTTGCCAGCGGGCGTCGGCATAAGCGGCTTCGATATTGTCGGTATTTTCAAAACGAAACGCCTTCTTGCCGTTATAAATCTGGTTGCCCGCGTTGCCGTACACGTCGGCGGTAAGGTCGAAACCTTTGAATGTCAGCCCCAGATTGATGCCGTAATACAACTTTGGCTGATACGACCCGGCATAAATCCGGTCGTTGTTGTCGATGACCCCGTTTCGGTCAACGTCTTCGTATTTGAGATTGCCGGGCCGAACGTTGGCGCGGTTGCCAAACACGGGCGACCCGTCGATTTCGGCCTGATTCTGAAATACGCCGATAGCATTCAGCACGTGGAAACTGCCTACGGGTTGCCCATTGTCGCTGCGGGTAACGAAGCCCTGCTGCCCCACACCACCGGCCAGCAATGCCTGCCCTCCGTTAAGACCAACAAGCTGGTTTTGGTTAAGCGTCAGGTTGCCGCCGATGCTATAGCCCAGGCCACTTTTCAGCGTTTCGCGCCAGTTCAAAATAAACTCGAAACCCCGGTTGCGAAACGATGCGATATTGGTCAGAAACTGATTGTCGGGGTCGCCGAAAATGGCCGGAATAATCTGAAACGCCAGCGCGTCGCGGGTGGTTTTGCTGTAATAATCAACTTCGCCAGTCAGCCGACTATCGAAGAAGGCGAACTCCAGCCCGGCATCAATTTGTTCGGTACGTTCCCATTTCAGTTGCTGGTTTTTTATATCCTGAATGGCCGTACCGAGCGTTAGGCCATTGTTGTAGAAGTACGGAATATTGACAGCCGCCGTCAGGATATAGGCGTTACTGGCAATGTTGTCGTTCCCCAGAATACCCCAGCTTGCCCGAAATTTCAGAAAATCGAACACCGACTGGCTTTTCATAAACGCTTCATCGGAGATAACCCAGCCCGCACCCACGGTTGGGAAATAGCCCCAGCGTTCGCTGAATTTGGAACTGCCATCGGCCCGCAGCGACGCGTTGAAAAGATACCGGTTGGCGAAGCTGTACGTCAGCCGCGACACAAACGACTGGCGGGTTTGCAAATCCCCTTCGCTGTTGTTCGACAGTTGCTGGTCGGGATTGCCCAGCCCCAGATACCACAAATCAGGGTCGTTGGGTACGTTGATACGGGCACCTTCAATGAAATCGGATGTGAACCGCTCCGTTACGGCTCCCAGCAGCAGCGTTGCGTTGTGCTGCCCAAACGTGCGGTCGATAGTAGCGGTATTGTCGATGATATACCGGAGCGATTTGCCCTCTTTGAGCGTAAGCTGACTGTTTTGCTGCCGCTGATTGCCCCCCGCCGTAATAAACGTGATGGCATCGTTCTGAAACTGCCGCAGATAGGTCTGGTCGCGGTTGAAAATCAGGTCGGTATTAAAGGCCGAGCGCAATGTGAGCCACTCAACGGGTTTATAGTTAAGGGCCAGATTACCCTGCAACCGATTGTTGATGATGCGATTGGTGCGGGCGTCTAAACTCAGAATGGGATTACCCACGTTGCCAAAAGCCGAAAGGTTGCCATACCGCCCATCGATTATTGCCGGCACAATAGGCGCGGCCCGGTACAGATTCTGGTAAACGCCATCTAAGTTCACGCTCCGCTCATTACCCCGCGCAAACGAAAGCTGGTTGCTGAAGGTGAGCTTGTCATTGATTTTCACTTCGTTGTTGGCCCGAATCGTCAGTCGCCGGAAGTCGTTGGTTTTTACCACGCCCACATCGGTAAAATAGCCCGCGCTGAAGAAGAACGTGTTGCGTTCGCCACCACCCGAAATCGACAGGTTATGGTTCGACTGGGGGCCATTTCGCAGGGCTTCGTCGTACCAGTTGGTGGTCTGGGTTGAGGTTAGGGGCGGGTTGTTAACGTTCTGATTGGGGGCGGCATCGGCCAGATACGCTACATACTGGTCGCGGTTTGCCATCCGTACCAGATTGGCGGGCTGGCGCAGGCTGATGTTGGCATCGTACTGTACCTGCGTAGCTCCCGACTTTCCCCGGCGCGTAGTCACAATCACCACGCCATTGGCGGCCCGCACACCATAAATAGCCGCCGATGCATCTTTCAGGACTTCGATGCTCAGGATGTCATTGTTGCTGATGTTGCGAATATCGTCGGTGAGTACACCATCGACCACGTAGAGCGGATTAACGCCTGCTAATGCCGAGCCAACGCCCCGCACCCGAATCTGCGGTTGTTCGTTGGGCCTGCCCGACGCAATGATCTGAACCCCGGCCATGCGGCTCTGCAACGCCTGGGTGGGCGTCTGCACCGGGTACTTCACAATTTCTTCACCTTTCAACTGCGCCACAGCACCCGTGAGGTCGCGTTTGCGCTGCGTACCGTAGCCCACTACCACCACCTCTTCGAGTGCCTGTGCATCGTCGGACAGCACCACATTGATGGTTGTCTGATTACCCACCAGCACCTCCTGCGGTTTCATGCCAATCATGCTGAATTGAAGAACGGCTCCTTCGGTCACGGCAATCGAATAGTTGCCCTCTGCGTCGGTGGTGGTGCCGGTAGTAGTGCCTTTGATGACCACACTGGCCCCCGGCAACCCGCTCTGGTCGGTTTGCGACGTAACCCGACCGGTAATCCGCTGATTTTGAGCCTGCGCCGACACGCAAACGACAAGCCAACCCAGCAACCATAGCCAGTAGCGATATTGTTTCATAGAATTGTTGAGTTTTAAGACTATTGAACAAATATACTACCAACATCTACCAATGCAATTTGTTCCTTATAAAGTCATAAGAAACCAATTAGTTACACCATTGACCATCAGGCGTCTACAGCACGTAACCGATACGCATAAAAATTGGGAAACGCACCTCGCGTTCGGCATTGCCCCACAACGGCTCCAGCGTTTCGCCCAACGCCGTTACGGGGTCGTGACCATTTTCGTGCATGTATTGCCGCACGGCAGACCAGGTACGTAAATAATTCAGAAATCGCTCCACTGTCCAGTTACGGTAGGCCGTAAACGTCTGCCGTTGCGCGTCGGCGAAAGGGAAGGGCAGTGTGGTGTAGGCGTCGTCGATGTATTTGCGCTGTGGGTCCCAGTACGGGCCGATACGGTTGCGGTAAAAATCGAGCAGCAACGGGTCCAGGTCGTCGCCGATTTTCACCAGACCGTAGCCCCACTCAGCCAGCACCGCCCCCGGTTTGGCAACGCGCCGGACTTCCTCATGAAACGCTGGCAGGTTGAACCAGTGTAGTGCCTGCGCCACCGTAATCAGATCGAACAAGTGGTCATCAAAAGGAGTTTTCTCGGCAGGACTGACCTGATAGCGAATGTTGGGACGTTGCACAGCCCGGTCGAGTTGCGTATCGCTTATGTCGGTGGCTTCGACCTGCGCGAACAAATCGGCCAATGCGCTGGCTACCTGCCCGTTGCCCGTAGCACAATCCCAGGCCGTGTGGCGTTCGCGAACAAACGAGAGAACGTATTCATACAAATCGGCGGGGTAATCGATGCGATATTGAGCATACAAATCGGCGTGGCCGGAGAAGCGGTCGAGGGGTGTAGCTGGCATAGTTAACAGGCTTGTTTTAAACCATTGTAGGTAATTTTTGTCTTATAGTGGCTTTGGTGGTAAAATGCAACGTCTGGATTGGCTTATCGGGCTAAACCGTCTATTTTTGTGTGGCTTTTTTACCATCTATATTTCGTTTGTTTTAACCGTTTACCTGATTCCCATGAAAAAATCGTTTGGATTCTTCCTTGCTGCGGCTTCGCTTGCCGTCGCATCTCTCGACGTTATGGCACAGGCCCCCGCTGGCGAAATTCCAGCCGATATGCAGGCCCTGATGAGCAAATATACCTGTATTGCCTGCCATCGTCCTAACCAGAGGTTAGTCGGTCCGGCTTACATCGACGTTGCCAAGAAAAATTACACCAATGAGCAAATTGTAGAACTGATCTACAATCCAAAGCCTGCCAACTGGCCGGGCTATCCGCCAATGGCTGCCATGAAGCAGGTCCCGAAAGACGATGCGCTGAAGTTAGCGGCCTGGATCAACTCGCTCGATGGGGGTGCCAAAAAAGGTGCAGCCAAGAAAAAGCCAGCCGGTAAAAAAGCTTAACGTGTAGAGTTAGCATCTCAAATCAATAAAAAAGCCGGTAGCACCTGAAGAGGTTTAGCTACCGGCTTTTTCTGTTTATACCAATTGTTGTCGTTGTGTGGCTGACGCAGATGGCTGGCGCAAATGAGACGCAAAGGGTTGCGTCTCTACAATTGACCATCCGGTGTAGAGACGCAACCCTTTGCGTCTCCTTTCGCGCCAGCCACCTGCGCCAGCCAATACGATGCAACGTCGTATTATTTAGCCGCTACTAATTTCATGTCGACCGAGAAATCGTCGTAGATAGCCTTATCGCCAATGTTCTCGAAGAACGATTTCGAGCCGTAACGAATGTCGTATTTGGTGCGGTCGAGGGTAGCTTTTCCTTCGGCTTCAATGCCATTGGCCGTAGTTTTGATCGTAGCCGGGAACGTCACCTTGTTGGTGATGCCTTTGATGGTCATGTCGCCCGTGATGTCATAAGCGTTACCGCCCTTCGGTGTCACTTTCGTGATTTTGAACGTTGACGTCGGGAATTTTGCCGTGTTGAAAAAATCCTCTGACTTCATGTGGCCGATGAACTTCGCGTTGTATCCGGCGTCGGTCAGGTCTGTGCAGGCAATGCTGTTCATATCGAACGTAAACGTGCCGCCAGTCAGTTTGCCACCGTCAACGGTTAGGGCACCGTCGGCCAGTTTTACGGTGCCAAAATGTTGGCCCGTAACTTTTTTACCGTTCCATTTCATAATGCTTTTTTCAGCATCCACTTTGTAGGCGGTTGGCTTTGCTTTTTTACCGGGCGCATCCACGCCGGGCGCATCAATACCAGATGCAACGAAGGCCGACGAGCTGGTCAGTACCGCTACGGCTACCAGACCTGTTAAAATTTGACGTGTTTTCATGGGATTTTAATTAATTGGTTGTATTTATTTAAAAGAATGAATGCATTTAGAAAAAATTGTTGTTGAATTAGCTTCTCTAATTCAATTTACTGACGCAGCCGGTCGAGCAGATGACTAAGCTGAACAGCCTCATCTTCCGTCAGTTTGTCGCGGTGGATGGTATCCCATTCGCCCTGATACACATCTAACCGCTTGAGCAGGGCCAAACCGGCGTCGGTTATGACCACGTCAACGGCCCGACGGTCGCTGGGGCATTCGGTGCGCAACACTAATTTTTTGGCAACGAGCTTATCAACCAGACGGGATGCATTGGACATTTTATCGAGCATTCGCTCAGTGATGTCACTCACCTTCACCGGATTTGGAAATTGCCCGCGCAGAATCCGCAACACATTATACTGTTGTAGCGTCAGACCAAACGGTTTCAGCATGCGCGTCTGGCTGTCGGCTACCCAGTTGCTGGTGTATATCAAATTCACCATAACCCGGTGGTATGGCGATTTGAACGGGATTGTTTGTTTAATGTCAGCTTCAATAGACATGCTGCAAAGCTACTACGATTGTATTAAATGTCGATACATTTAATACAATTATTTTTTTCACAAAGTTCCGCCCTGCTCGTTTTAGTTGGATCTGCTGCCTGACTTGAAAAACTGACGGGAGATTAGATGGTGAATAGCAACCGATTAGAGGAAGCCTATCGGAAGACTCAGCGATAGGGTATGATGGCGGGGGCCGACAGATCGAAATCCCGGAAACGCAGCGTTGGGACGCCTTCGAAAGCCTGGCGAAAGGGTAGCCTATTGCCGGGAATGTTCGGATAATACGCCAGTCGAATCTGAAAGCTATTGAAGGTCAGGTTCTCGTTTCGCAGCCGAAACCCGATGCCATATCCCTGATACAACGGCCCCCGCAACAATGCCCGATCCTGAAAACTGACTAAGCCTATATTGGCAAACGTAATAAAAGCGACCCGAAAGCCAACCAGACTGAACCGCCCGAATAGTATATTTTCATAACTAAGCAACAGTCGTTTCGTGCCGCGCAGCGCATCGCTCGAAATGCCGATTCCATCGGTTTGGATACCACTGCCGTTACTGTTGAGCGTAATGTATTCGTTCAAAAACCGACCAATACCCGTGGTGTATCGAACATTGAAAAAGTGCCGAATATTGCCCCAGCGGGTATCGAGCAACGGACTGAAATAATTACTCTCCATCGACAATACCCCCTGTTCAAAGCCCGTGCTTCGAGTAAAGCTGCCGAGGTTGATCAGGCCGTAGAGATAGCCCGCCTTTCGGATGTATTTGCCCTGCGAGAAATTGATACCCATGTAGCCACGTGGACCAAACTCAGCATTATCGACACCCGTTGTAACGGCAAACGTTTCACCAATGGGTACGTCTTCGGTGCGGCCAAATCCGTAAATCAGTACGTCGCGAATGTATTTTCGCCGGGAAAAGCCGACGCTGAACAGCACAGTACGACTATCCTGGTAAAACTGATTGGTGTCTGCCCTGACAGCGGGACGTCGCATGTAATCGTAATTTGAATAGCGCAGAGCCACAATCAACCGCGACCGGCCCACTTCTTCCGAGTTTTGCGGCTTGTAAAACAACCGAAACGAGCGGCCAACCCAGACGTCGGTATAATTATAACTGACCGGCACCAGCAGCACACTATCATCGCGGGTGATGATTCGGTTGTTCACCTGTGTATGGTTCAACTCAATGGCACCGGCATATTTGGTGTCGGGTGTGATAAATGGCCGGAAAAGCCGCACTGACCCTTGTTTCAGGTTCCGAAGGAGCAGCAGTTCGGCCTGAGCGGTCAAAAAGGTTTTACCAATAAATGGTATCGTATAACGCGTCTGAAACTCAGCCTTCTGGCGTGGGTCGGTTCCATTGTGTGCAAATTGTACAAAAAGCTGATGCCCCAGCCCCTGAAAGTTTCGCTGCTCAAAACCAACGCTATAGTTGTTGAATCCCCCAAATCCGCCTAAGGGTAACAGCGACCAGACATCCTGCGTAATCACGTATACCTCAACAAACTGCCGACTGCCTTCACGCGGCACGATCAGAATACGGGCATCGGTAAAAATGGGAATCGTTCGCAGGAGCCGCTCATTGTCGCGCAGCACGTTCGGATTCACGGCGTCGCCCTCCCGAAACAGCAGATACGACCGCCGGATTACATTCTCTTTAGTATTGGTATGCAGCCGGTTACCCACCCGTTCGGCCCAGTTGCCGGGTTTTCGCAATGTGTCGTATACGGTTTGCCCGAATACGCCCAATCGCCGAAAATGAATGGAACCGATGATGCGCCCTTCATACCTTTTGAACGGATTGATTTCGATTTGATTGACCTCGCCCGTTTGCCGACGGCTATTATACACATCGCGAAATACAGCATCATAAAGCTGACGCGTGAGTCGGCGTTTATACATACTGGTTTTCAGGCGCGTATAAAACACACTATCGCGTTGCATCAGCACACTATCGGCTACGGCGGTCGAGAGCGGAGTTGCCAATGAATCGGTCGCCCCGCGTTTAGTGCGCGACGTATCCGTTTGGGCAATTGCAACATGAATCAGCCCCACGCATAGCAGCAGACTCATCCAGACCGGATGTAGCCGCAACGTATACCTGTTTCGGTGTGGGTAGTTCATGATAAAAAATTATTGTTATGTACGTCGTTTGAAGACGAACTACTGCATTGGTTTAACTTTGGGGCATAAAGTACGTCGTCAAAGGTTTATAAAGCCAAAAATCACGCTGCCGTTCGGAGCCAAACTGAAAATAATGAAACCCGAATCGCTCAAAACCATATCGGTAATAAAAAGCCAATGCCCGTTCATTACGCTCCCACACGCCGAGCCACACAGCCGCGTAACCCTGTTGCCGCGCCCAGTCTAAACAGTGCTGCATCAGCAGGCGACCCTGCCCCTGCCCTATCTGACTCTGTAACAAATAAATACGCTGAATTTCTATTGACATACCTTTCCGGCGATACGGCGCGGGCATCCGGCGCGGTGGCGTTTGCCGACGCAGTTTAGCATATCCAACGAGTTTATTGTCAGTGGTTTCCAGTACAAAAAACGTAGCATTTGAATCAGTCAGTTCAGCGTCAATTTGAGGTAATGTAATGGCTGAACTGATGTATTCGTCAACTAACTCAGCAGGATTATAAGGCGGCCCAAAAGCCTCGCGCATAGTAATGGCCGCCAAACTGGTAAGCTGGGCGGCATCGGCGGGAGTAGCAAAACGGATATGCAAAGAGTATGAGTGATCAGTGATGAGTTGCGAATATAAAGCGAGATTTGCAAGGCTGTTATTAAAAAGCTATTTATCACTCATCGTTCATCCCTCATCTCTAATTCATGCTTTCTCTGCCTTTCCCCCTTATACTGGCGTCCGGGTCGCCCCGCCGAAAACAACTCATGACCGACGCCGGGTTTACGTTCACTATCGAAACGCGCCCGACCGATGAAACTTTTCCCGACACTATGCCCGCCGATGCTGTGGCTGAATACCTCGCCTGCCAGAAAGCCGATCAGTTTCGGCCCGATCTCGGCCAGCGGATTGTGCTTTGCGCCGATACCGTGGTGATTGTCGATGAGCAGATTCTGAACAAACCGCAGAACGAAGCCGACGCTCACCGAATGTTGCGGCTGCTGTCGGGCCGAACGCATCGGGTTCGCACGGGCGTTGCCATTCTGTCGCCCGGTGGCTTAACCTCGTTCACCGACGAAACGCTGGTGCAGTTCGCGCACCTGACCGACGACGAAATCAGCTACTACATCCGCCAATGCAAACCCTTCGACAAAGCCGGTTCATATGGCGCACAGGATTTTATCGGGCTGGTCGGCATCGAGCGGCTCGACGGTTCGTTTTACACCGTTATGGGCCTACCCACGCACCGGGTATATCAGGCATTGAAGGGTTTGTTGTAGAGACGCGACCCTTCGCGTCTCAGCACCCGGCAGGTATTGTAAGCGACCCTGTCCGGCAGGTATGGCAAGTGACCTCTTCGCGTCTCAGCGTCTGGTAGGCCCGTACTCAAATGGGTTTACAATAACCTGCCGGGTGCCGAGACGCGAAGGGGGTGCTTGCCATGCCTGCCGGGTGCCGAGACGCGAAGGGTCGCGTCTCTACGGGGGTCAATCCCCGCACGTTCCGGTGTTGCGGAAATTCTGGATGGTGATTTTGAATTCTTTGCCAGCAGCTTCACTTACCGTAATGGTGCGGTTGGTGGGCAATTCTTCACATTTATCGTTTTTTTCGACGTATTTCCACCCATCGGCGTTATCGCTCGCGCTGGCGTTGCGAACTACTTTGTATTCGAGATTGCCGGTCGTGGGCAGGGCCGACACGGGCACGTCGGCTACGTAGGCCCCGCTGCTGTTTTTCTTCAGTTCAAACGAACTGCTCTTTTTGGGGTCCCAACTGGCGGTGCTGAAGTTGCCCGCTAAACTTAGTTTGTCATCGGCTTTGACCGACGACGGCACCGTGGCCGTGATGCGCACGTTGGTTGTGGCAATGGCGTTGGGATCGGTGGCAGGCGTTGGATCACTCGAACTTTTGGTGCAGCCAACCAGCACGACGGCTGTCAGCGCAATCATAGAGAAGACCTGTTTCATTGATAATCAACTTTTTAACGTTACTGTAATTCCAAAAATACGAACAAAATCAGCTTTATTCAACGAAACGTTCAATTCTTTCTAACATATAAAATATTATTATGGAAAGTGATACATCTACGCACAAACCTGTTACTTTGTGGCTTAGCATTTTCAGTAACCAATGACACGTCGCTACATCCTTCTCTATTGTTTGCTGGGTTTCATGTCGGAGCTTCTGGCTCAGGCTGTTACAACCTTGCCCGCTTTTCCAACCGCCGACGCCGAGATCACGCTGGTCTTCGACGTCAAGCAAGCTAAAGACACGCGTGCTCAGGGACTGCTGGGCAAAACCAGCGACGTATTTCTCTGGTCGGGAGCGGGGTCTACCGCTACGGGCGATGCCTTCCAGTTTCAACCGGCGGGGCAAACCAACTTTAGCGCACCATTTGAGCCGGGCCGCATGACATCGCTTGGCAACGACCGCTGGCAGATTAAACTTGTGCCGCGCACGTACTTTGGCGTACCGGCCAACACGCCCATTCGGCGGCTGGGCGTGCTGCTCAAAAGTGGCGATGGCCGGGCGCAAACCGAAGACTTTTTTGTGACCATTTACGATGCCGGTCTGAACATAACCCGGCTGGCTCCGGCGCAGAAAAACCTATTCGTTGAACCTAATGCCACGTTGCCGGTTCGCTACCGGGTGTCGCAGCGGGCAACTCTCTCGCTTACTGTCGATGGGCAGGCCGTTAACCCAACCACCGAAAGTGATACCATCCGGGCCGACCTGCCCACGGGTAGTGAGCCGGGCGTTCGCAAAACGGTTATTTTACGAGCTACCACGTCATCGCTACCGATACAGTCGGTTGCTGACACGTTTTTCTTTACCGTTCGGCCCCAGCCAACCATTGCGCCATTACCTAATGGCGTGCGCGATGGCGTCAACTACGTGGGCGGCACCCGCAACGACGCCACGACAACACTGGTGCTCTATGCACCGAAGAAGAACTTTGTGTATGCAATTGGTGAGTTCAATAACTGGACACCCGGCCCGCAGTATTTGATGAACCGCACCCCCGACGGCGACCGCTACTGGCTGACACTGACGGGATTGCAACCGGGCCGCGAGGTGGCCTATCAGTACTGGGTCGATGGTAGCCTTGCCGTGGCCGACCCCTACGCCGAGAAAATTCTGGACCCCAACAACGACAAATTTATTCCGGCCACGACCTATCCAAACCTGAAACCGTATCCAGCGGGAGCCACGGGGATTGTGTCGGTATTCCAGCCAAACCAATCGTCTTACGTCTGGCAAAGCAATGTGCTGCCTGCCCGGCCCACCACGGGCGAGATTGTGTATGAACTGTTGGTACGCGATTTCTCAGCCGCCCGTACTTATCAGGCCGTTATCGACAGTTTGCCCTACCTGAAACGACTCGGCGTTACGACCATCGAACTGATGCCGATTATGGAGTTTGCAGGTAACGATTCGTGGGGCTACAACCCGATTTTTTTCTTTGCGCCCGACAAAGCTTACGGTACCAAAAACGACCTGAAGCGATTCATCGACGTCTGCCATCAGAACAATATCAAGGTTGTTCTCGACATGGTGCTGAACCAGGCCGACTTTGAGTTTCCCTACGTAAAACTTTACTGGGATGGCACAAAACCCACTGCCGACAGCCCGTTTTTCAACCCGCAGGCCACGCACCCGTTCAGCGTTTTTTTCGATTTCAACCACGAAAGCCCAGCCACGCAGGCATTTGTTGAACGCGTAAACCGCTACTGGCTGACCGAATACCGCTTCGATGGCTTCCGGTTCGACCTGTCTAAAGGCTTCACGCAGAAAAATACGGGTGGTGACGTATCGGCCTGGAGTGCCTACGACGCCAGCCGAATCGCTATCTGGAAACGAATTTATGGGCAGTTAACGGCTGTAAACCCCAACGGCCTGTACATACTCGAACACTTTGCCGAGAATCGCGAAGAGCAGGAATTAGCCGAATTAGGGTTCCTGATGTGGGGCAACGAGAACGGCGGTTTCCGTAATTCGATCAAAGGCTTTACGGCCAACATTGGCGGTATTTCGTACAAACAGCGGGGCTGGAGCAAGCCCAATTTGCTGGGCTATGCCGAGAGTCACGACGAAGAACGGTTGGTCTATGACGCCGTAACGAATGGCCGCACAGAAGGGTCGTACAACGTAAAATCGCTACCTACGGCTCTCGAACGGGCCAAACTGGCTGCGGCATTTTTACTGGCTGTACCCGGCCCCCGGCTCATCTGGCAGTTTGGCGAATTAGGCTACGATATTTCTATCAACCAGAACGGGCGCACGGGCGCGAAACCCATCAAGTGGGACTATTATCAGGATGCCAATCGGCTGAAACTGTTCAACGTATATAAAAACCTGATCGAGTTAAAGAAGACCGTTCCGGCATTCAGCACAGCCAATTTCACGGCGGATATGAGTGGTATTGTGAAGCAGCTAACGCTAACCGATGCCAGCAATACAATCTATTTGATTGGTAATTTCGACGCCGTTGCTCAATTGGTAGAAGCGGCTTTTCCTACGCCGGGGACGTGGTACGATTATTTTACCGGTCAGCCCGTTACGGTCGCGAATCCGAAAGCGCGGATTGTTCTGCAACCGGGCGAATTTCACCTGTTTTCGAGCCAGAAACTCCCCATCCCCGAAGCCAATTTAGTGCCGTGGACAGCCGCAATTACACTCGTTACGGCCAACGAGCCACACGCAGCGGGTCAACTGATCGTATCGCCGAATCCGGCTGATTCTGAACTTCATATCGACCTGCGAAGCGCGTACCGGGGCGCGGTTCTATTCAGCTTGCGCGACGGTAACGGGCGTAGCATCCGCAGCCTGCGCGTTCAGAAAAACACTGACCAACTCAGGCACACGCTCGATGTGGCCGAATTAGCTACAGGACTATACATTCTGCACGTACAGCAGGGCAACCAGCAAACCACAGCCAAAGTGCTGAAACGATAATGGAACACGGATTGTACCGGTACGCCGGAGCGGGATGTTACGGATTAACACAGATTCTGTGTAAAACCCACAGCAAAAAATCTGTGTTAATCCGTAACATCCGTATAATCTGTCCGGGCCGACGCTTCGGTTCCCCTTTAAATCCGTGTTCAATCCAGTATTACCCCTCGGCCACACTGGCGTTCATTATGAAATTTTTGTCCGCTCCTTTGCCGACTCCAACGGCGACGGTATCGGCGATCTCAACGGCGTCACCAATAATCTTGATTATTTACAGGATTTGGGCATTTCGGCCATTTGGCTCATGCCCATTAACCCCTCACCCAGCTACCACAAATACGACATCACCGACTACTACGGCATCGACCCCGAATACGGTACACTCGATGATTTTCGGCGGTTGGTGAACGAAGCCCACAAGCGCGGCATTGCGGTTTTGATGGATTTGGTACTGCACCACACCAGCATCGAACACCCGTGGTTCAAAGACGCCAGCCGGGGGCCGCAAAGCCAGTACTGGAACTACTACAAATGGCTCACACCCGCCGAAATCAAAGCCCGTAACCTCGCAACCCGCGACATTACGGCTGATTCCAGCGAACGCAATCCGTGGCATGAGGTGCCGGGCAGCACGTTCCCCGAACGCTACTACGGCATGTTCTGGAAAGGTATGCCCGACCTTAATTTCGACCACCCGCCCGTGCGCGATGCGTTCGTAGACGTCGCCAGATTCTGGCTGACCGATGTGGGCGTCGATGGGTTCCGGCTCGATGCGGCCCGGCACCTCTACCGCGAATCTGAAGAGCCCAAAAACCATCAGTTCTGGGAAGAATTCCGGCAACGCATCAAAGCATTCAAGCCCGACGTTCACCTGATTGGCGAAGTCTGGACCCGCCCGACAAAGGTGGCTCCGTATTACCGGGGGCTGCACGCTACGTTTAATTTCGACTTCGCGCTGTCGTTGTACGAGGTGATTCGGCGGGAAGACGATACCGAAGATTTGATTGAGTTGCTCGCCTTCGTGCAGGGAACTTATGGGCAGGTGAACCCCAACTTCGTGGATGCGCTGATTCTGTCGAACCACGATCAGGAACGTATCGGCAGCATTTTGAAAGGCAACACTGACAAGCTGAAAGTGGCCGCTAACCTGCTGCTAACGCTACCCGGCAATCCGTATCTGTACTACGGCGAGGAAATCGGAATGCTTGGCCGCAAACCCGACGAACACATCCGTGAGCCGTTTCTCTGGCACATCCGCGACAAAGACAAACAGCGCACCCGCTGGCAACGGGGCCGGTACAGCACCAGCCGCAGCATTCGTCCGCTGGCCTTACAACAGCAGGATAATGATTCGCTCTTCTGCCATTACAAACGCCTGATTCAGTTCCGCAACGGCCACCCCGTGCTGAACGATAACCTCAGCCGTATCGAACAAACGGGCATCCGGCAGCGGGGCATCCTATCGTTCATCCGGCAGTCGGCCAGTGGGCAGCGTGTGCTGGTGGTGCAGAACCTGACGGCGCAACCCATCACGGTTGTGTTCTCTCCCGACGAAAGCTGGTGTCGCTGTATCGTGTTCTCCACCGTCGAGGGGGCCGTTTACGAAGATGGTCAGGTGACAGTGCCGGGCTTTGCGGGTGTGGTGGTGGAGTAAATTTCGATAAGGGGCCGAATTAATTCGGCCCCTTATCGAAACGCCCTATCTTTGCCCAATCTTTCTGCGTTCGCACACATGGCCCAACCGACCCCTCGTACTGCCCTCAGTGTCCGCCATCTGGTGGGCATTAAAGACCTGACCGAGACCGATATTAACCTGATTCTCGACACGGCTACTCAGTTTAAAGAAGTCATCAACCGGCCCATCAAAAAAGTCCCGTCACTACGCGACGTGACCATTGCCAACGTTTTTTTCGAGAATTCGACCCGCACCCGGCTTTCGTTTGAACTGGCCGAAAAACGACTTTCTGCTGACGTGGTGAACTTCTCGGCGTCGGGATCATCGGTGAAAAAAGGCGAAACGCTGCTCGATACCGTCAATAACATTCTGGCAATGAAGGTCGATATGGTGGTGATGCGGCACAGCAGTCCCGGTGCACCCCACTACCTGACAAAGCATATCAAAGCCAACGTGGTCAACGCGGGCGACGGCACCCATGAACACCCCACGCAAGCCCTTTTGGACTCGTTCTCTATCCGCGAAAAACTCGGCGACATAGCGGGTAAACGCATCGCGATCATCGGCGACATTACCCACTCACGGGTGGCTTTGTCGAACATTTTCTGTCTGCAAAAACAGGGGGCCGAGGTGATGGTTTGCGGCCCTAAAACGCTGATACCGAAATACATCGAGAGCCTCGGTGTACGCGTGGGCCACAACGTCCGCGAAGCCCTCGCCTGGTGCGACGTTGCCAACGTATTGCGGATTCAGTTAGAGCGGCAGCAGATCAAGTATTTTCCGTCGCTGCGGGAGTATTCGCTGTATTTCGGTATCTCGAAGCAGATGCTCGACGAGTTGGACCGGCCCATTGTGCTGATGCACCCCGGCCCCATCAACCGGGGCGTTGAGCTAACCTCCGATGCCGCCGACTCGCCCCACAGCATCATTCTCGATCAGGTCGAAAACGGCGTAGCGGTCCGTATGGCCGTGTTGTATCTGCTGGCGCAGTTGTAGCGTAGCTTTCGCCCTCCTTTTGCTTTTCTGCGTAACGAATTCCCTAACACATTTCCGTTGTATGAAAAACCGTTACGCAGGCGCGTTCGCGCTGTTTTTACTGTTGGGTATGGCCCGTTTCGCCCACGCCCAAACCCCGCTCAATGCTGCCGAGGTGCTGCAACAGCTTGAGCAAATTGCCATTATCGAACAAAAAGTGATGATGCCGATGCGCGATGGCGTTCGGCTTGCAACCGATATTTACCGGCCTAAGACCGACGGGCGCGTACCGATTATCTTCTCCAAAACGCCTTACAACTTCAACAACTGGGGCGATGGTGAACAACGCGCCAACAACTACCAAACCGCGCTCGATGCCGTGAAACGGGGCTATGCCTACGTGGTGCAGAACGAACGCGGCAAATTCTTCTCCGAAGGCGAGTGGGACATTCTCGGCTCGCCAACCACCGACGGCTACGACGCGTTTTCGTGGATGGCGAAGCAACCCTGGAGCAACGGCAAAATCGGAACACTGGGCTGTTCGTCAACGGCTGAGTGGCAGATGGCCGTAGCCGCGCTCGACCATCCGGCCCATGCCGCGATGGTGGCGCAGGGTTTTGGCGCAGGCGTTGGGCGCGTGGGTGGGTTTATGGAACAGGGCAACTGGTATCGGGGCGGGGCGCAGCAGATGCTGTTCACAGCCTGGCTCTACGGTACGCAGGTCGATGCGATGGCTCGGCCTGTTTTCCCGAAAGCCGCTACGTCGGAAGACCTGGCGCGGGTGTCGCGCTTCTACGACCTCGCCCCCGAAATGCCCAAAGTCGATTGGGCGCAGGGCTTGCGGCATCTGCCCGTGCAGGACATTATCAAGAACGCGAACGGCCAACGTGGGGTGTACGACAAAATGATTGTCCGCAAGCCCAACGACCCCGACTGGTATAAAGGGGGGCTGTATCACGACAACATGCCGTTTGGTGTACCGAGTTTCTGGTTCGCGTCGTGGTACGACGTTTCGACCGGCCCCAACCTCGCGCTGTTCAATCACGTTCGGAAAAATGCGGTCGATGAAGCCACCCGCAACGCCCAGTACCTTGTGATTGCGCCCACGCTGCACTGTGCCTACAAACGCGCTACGGCCAACACCGTCGTGGGCGAACGTAGCGTGGGCGATGCGCGGCTGAACTACGACGACCTGACCTACGGCTGGTTCGACTATTTTCTGAAAGGCGAAACGGCTAAAGACCCCGCCAAAATGCCCCGCGTTCGGTACTATACGATGGGTAGCAACAAGTGGCAAACGTCGGAGACCTGGCCCCCCGCCAACGCACAGATGACCACGTATTACCTCAGTAGCGGAGGCCGCGCCAATAGTCTCTACGGCGACGGTAAATTACTCGCCACACCCCCCGCTGCCACCGAAAAACCCGACGCCTTTACCTATGACCCGGCCTTTCCGGTCCCGTCGTATGGCGGCAACGTTTGCTGTACGGGCAATGCCGTGCAGGGCGGAGCCTTCGATCAGCATCAGATGGAAACCCGGCAGGATATTTTAGTCTATACCACCGAGCCGTTTGCCGAGGGCGTTGAACTGTCGGGCAATATTGAAACTACGCTTTACGTAGCGTCCGACGCTAAAGACACCGACTTTACGGTGAAGTTGGTGGACGTCTATCCCGACGGACGGGCGTATAATTTGGATGAAACCATCCTCCGCGCCCGCTATCGCGAAGGGTTCGACAAAGCGGTGATGATGGAGAAAGGCAAGGTTTATAAGCTGACACTCAGCCCAATGGCGACGAGCAACTTCTTCGCGCCCGGCCACCGCATTCGCATCGAAGTGTCGAGCAGCAACTTCCCGCGTTTCGAGCGCAACCTCAACACGGGCGGCAACAACTACGACGAAACCAAAGGCATAGTGGCGCACAATCAGGTGTTTCACACGGCCAAATACCCGTCGCAGGTGCGGTTGCCGCTTGTCAGGAAGTAGTATTGTTTACTGGATAAAGAACCGTAAACCACCCAATTTTCGTTATATTTGAGAAAACGACAGTAAGATGGAACTGCAACTCCGCACGATGCATCCGCCCCGTCAGCGTTCGTTCGATGATGATTTTTTCTTTGACCTCTGCCAGGCCAACGAAGCCCTCAAACTCGAACGCGATGCTGAGGGAAACATCATTTTTATGCCACTTACCGGAACCGACACAGGAAATTACAACTTTGAAGTAGCAGGCGAACTCTGGAACTGGAATCGCCGAACCAAACTGGGCTATGCCTACGATTCGTCAACCGGGTTTAAACTGCCTAACTCAGCCGTGCGCTCACCCGACGTGGCGTGGGTGCAGAAAGAACGTATTGATAGTTTGTCAGACGAAGAACGCAGGGGATTTGCCTCTATTTGCCCCGATTTTGTGGTAGAAATACGGTCGGCGAGCGACGACCTGAATGTGCTGAAAGACAAAATGGAAGAATACCGCGACAATGGTGTTCGGCTGGGCTGGCTCATCGACCGGGCCGGGAAGCAGGTATTTATCTACCGCCAAAACGGTTCTATTGAAATCAAACAGGGCGAGACCGTCACGCTGTCGGGCGAAGACGTACTGCCTGAATTAACCTTAACCCTCTTGCTCTGAAACCGAACAAATCGCGAAACCACGCTGTTCTGCACTTGTAGAGACGCGACCCTTCGCGTCTCCTCAGGCGTCAGCAAAAACCACTCCTCAGGCGTCAGCAAAACCGTCCGGTGCAGGAGACGCGAAGGGTCGCGTCTCTACACAATACCCCGAACACTCATGAAAGGCTTCAAATTCTCCGATTATATTCCGCCTGAGCAGAAGGACGGCTCTAAATTCGATCAACTGCTCAATATTTTCCAGCAACTGCTGCTGCTGACTTCCGGCGACGTGGAGCAGGCGATGGCCTGGATGAGTCAGCTCGACCGGCAATATGGCCTGACCGACGATAAATACGGCATCGGTAACTTCTTCGACGACCTGAAAGAAAAAGGCTACATCACCGAAGAAAATCAGGAGGGCAAAATTGTGATGACGCCCAAAAGTGAACAGACCATTCGGCGGTCGGCACTCGAAGAAATCTTTGGCAAGCTGAAACGCTCAAAGTCGGGCGGGAACCACAACACGCCTTACACTGGCACTGGCGACGAACTGAGCAGCGACCTCCGCACCTACCAGTTTGGCGATACGCTCGAACAGATTTCGATGACCGAATCGATCCGTAACGCGCAGATCAACAGTGGCGTAGAAGAGTTCACGCTGATGGAGCGCGACCTCGAAGTGACCGAGAAAGAGCAGAAAACGCAGACCAGCACGGTGCTGATGATTGACATCAGCCACTCGATGATTCTGTATGGCGAAGACCGCATCACGCCCGCCAAGAAAGTGGCCCTCGCGCTGGTTGAACTTATAAAGCTGAAGTACCCGAAGGACACGCTCGACATTGTGGTGTTTGGCAACGATGCCTGGCAGATTCAGGCCAAAGATTTACCCTATCTGGAGGTCGGGCCGTATCACACCAACACCGTGGCCGGGCTGGAACTGGCAATGGATTTGCTGCGTCGGCGGAAGAATAAGAACAAGCAGATTTTTATGATTACCGACGGCAAGCCAACTTGTTTGAAAGAAGGCATTCGGTACTATAAAAACTCGTTTGGTCTTGACCGCAAGGTAGTTAGTAAAACGCTGACGCTGGCCGCACAAGCCCGACGGCTCGATATTCCGATTACCACGTTTATGATTGCCACTGACCCGTATCTGAAACAGTTTGTGCAGGAGTTTACGAAAGTAAACAACGGGCGGGCCTATTACAGCGGCTTGCAGGGTCTCGGCAATATGATGTTCGAGGACTTCCAGCGCAACCGCCGGAAGAATATTAAGTAATCTGTCAGCAGTGAACAGCAAGCCGCCAACCGCATTAACCAAAGTCAGAGCCACCGCTCTGGCTTTGTTTTTTCTCCTCATCATGCCCGCTATCCTTTTCGCTCAGCAAACTACTCTAAGCGGCTCCCTTACTACGCACCTGCGCCGGTTGCCGCCTTCGGCGCGGGTAAGCGTAGCCGTAGAGTCGCTGATGGATAGCAGCGTGGCGTTTGCGTACCGGGCTGATGAGCGCGTACCTTCGGCGAGCGTAATTAAGCTATCGATTCTGCTCGAAGCGATGGAACGTGTAAAAGCCGGAACGCTTGATCCCGACGAAATTCATATTCTGCTTGACTCCGAAAAAACAGGGGGCGATGGCGTCCTGAAAACGTATTCGCATCGCAGCCGCATTGCCTACCGCGACCTGCTCCGGCTGATGCTCATCAACAGCGACAATACGGCTACCAACATCTTTATCAACGAGTTGGGCATGGATGCTATCAACGCCCGAAGCCAGGCTGTGGGTCTGACGCAAACCCGCCTGAACCGCCTGATGATGGACACGCTGGCGGTGCAACAGGGCCGACAGAACTACGTCACGGCCCGGGAGATGAACGTGCTGCTGAAAAAAATATACCGGCACGAAGTAGCGACGCCCGCTCTGTGTGAACAGATGCTCGACATACTGAAACAGACCGAAGATACCGCCACTATTCCGCGCTTGTTGCCACCCGGCACCGTTGTGGCGCACAAAACCGGCATTCTCAACTATGTGCGGGGCGACGTGGGCATCGTGTATGCGAAAAACCCGTTTCTGCTATCGGTATTTGTGGAGGGCACCACTACGCCCGAAGCCGAAAAAATTATTGGCGAAGTCGCATCAACGTGCTATCACTTTTTTAGTAAATGACCTTCGCCGACCGCGCCATCCCGTATTACAACACACTTCGGGCACCTACAAACCTGCCGCCGGGCGTGGGCGTGATGAATCCGTATGAGCGGCCCGACGTGCAACGTATCATTACGGAATTTTACGGCAAATTTTACAGCGATAGCCGCCCGCGTGTATTTGTGCTGGGTATTAACCCCGGTCGGTTTGGAGCGGGTGTTACGGGTATTTCGTTTACGACGCCCCAGAACCTGCGTCGATACTGCGGCATCGCCAATACGCTTCCCGATACCCCTGAACTGTCGAGCCGGTTTATTTATCAGGTAGTCGAAGCGTTTGGCGGAGCGCGTGAATTTTATGGGCGTTTTTTTCTAACATCGATGTTTCCGCTGGCCCTGACCAAAGACGGCCGCAACGGCGGACCGCTCAATTACAATTTCTATGACGACCGCGCCACGACCGGCGCACTCTGGCCCGCCATCACCGAAACCGTTCGAACGCAAACCGGCTTCGGACACGACCGACGCGTGGCGGTTTGTTTAGGCCGCAAAAACGAAACTTATCTGCAACGCCTGAACGAGCAACAGCACTTTTTCGACCGAATCGTTACGCTCGATCATCCGCGCTACATCCTCCAATACAAAGCCAAAAGCGTGGCAACGTACCTCGATCAGTACATTGCCACGCTGCACGATTGTTTGGCTAACTGACAAACTATTGCTTCGTTAGTTGCAAGGTTGTGGTGTAGGTTTTTGTGCCTTCGCCATAATCTTCTGTTTCCGTTTGCGCCATCGTCATCGTGTTGCCGTTACGTGTTACATCATACACCTCCACACCGCTGCCGCTGCTGATTGTCAACTTATTACCGTCGAGTTTCCAGGTCGAGTTTGCATCAAAATCAGTCGGGTCCACTGTCGACACATCACATTTCTGCCCTGCTTTCGACGCCAGTTTACCACCACTGTTAAACGTGATGGTTGTGGTTGTCAGGCAAGTAACTACGTCGTTGCCAAGTCCATTAGGCAACCCCCGAAAAAAGGCAAGCAGGTCGGTAGTTCTCTGGCCTGTTTGGAAGAAATCGACGCCGGGGTTGATAGTCATGCCGGAGATCACATACGTGCCTTCAATTGTGTTGGGCGTTACTGAATCGCTGCCGCTTTTGCTACAACTGCCAAACCAGACGGGCAAGGCTACAACGAGCGTCCAGGCCAGCAGGCGGACGGCATTTTGTGTTTTCATATTGATTAAGTGTTCGTTTTTGGCTTCTGTCGTAAAAGTGAAACCAATCATAACATAGCTGGCAAATCCTTGATTAAACGGACGTTATCGTTCACGAACGGTTTTGATTACCTCCCGAAAGTAAATGAGCCTTTGCTTGTACTTTTGCCTGTAACAACCCTCCCCTGCTATGCGTCTGCTTTTAGCTACCCTATTACTGAGTCTATCGCTTACGGCTACGGCCCAAACCACCTATACACCCGCGCCCGAAAACCTCGCGGCCCGCAAAGCTTTCCAGGATGATAAGTTTGGGCTGTTTATTCACTGGGGCGTTTATAGCCTGCTCGGCGATGGCGAGTGGGTGATGAACAACCGGCAGATTCCAGTGAAAGACTACGAGAAACTACCCGCTTTTTTTAACCCCATCGACTTCAACGCCAAAGAATGGGTGTCGATGGCGAAAAATGCCGGGATGAAATACATTACCATTACCAGCAAACACCACGACGGTTTCGCTATCTACGACTCGAAAGTGTCTGATTATGACATTATGGATCGAACGCCGTACAAAAAAGACGTGCTGAAGCTGTTGGCCGACGAATGCCGGGCGCAGGGCATTAAACTGTTTTTTTACCACTCCCACCTCGACTGGCACCACCCCGATTATTTTCCACGCGGCAAAACCGGCAACCACACGGGTCGGCCCGAAAGCGGTAACTTCGACAACTACCTGAAATACATGGATACGCAGTTGACTGAACTGTTGACCAACTACGGCCCCATCGGAGGCATCTGGTTCGATGGCTGGTGGGATCAGGCCAAAGACGAACTGAACAAAAGCACCCGCGACACTAAAGTCGACTGGCAGCTACGACGCACCTACGACCTGATTCACAAACTGCAACCGGCCTGCCTGATTGGCAACAATCACCACGTGGCCCCGTTTGAAGGCGAAGATTTCCAGATGTTCGAGCGCGACCTGCCCGGCCAGAATACTTTCGGGTATAACACCGGCGAAATCAGTCAGTTGCCGCTCGAAACCTGTGAGACCATGAACGGTGCGTGGGGTTTCAATATCAAAGATACAAACTACAAAAGCGCAAAAGCCCTCGTACATTATTTAGTAAAAGCCGCTGGACACAACGCCAATTTTCTGCTGAACGTGGGGCCGATGCCCAATGGAAAGATACAGCCCGAATTTGTAAAAGCCCTGAGCGAAGTGGGCCAATGGACACAACAAAATGGCGAAACCATTTATGGCACACGCGGTGGACCGGTTTCGGCCCGCAACTGGGGTATTACAACCGCCAAAGACAACCGCGTGTTTGTACACATCCTCGACTGGAGCGACCGCCAACTGACGCTACCCGCCCTGCCCGGCAAAATTCGCTCAGCTAAATTATTTGCCGACAAATCACCCGTCAAAGTCATACAATCGACCGAGGGCGTTGTACTGACTATGTCCAATGCACCGAGTGCCAATACAATCGACACAATTATTGAGTTGGAGATGACATCAGAGACCGCCAAGAAGTGATTTATACCGCTGCAACTTCTTCGCTCACCGTCAGCCGAAGCAACTCCTCCCGCATAATCGTCAGCCCTTTTTGCAATAGGTCGTCTTCGATAACGAGCGGAGATAGCACCCGAATCACATTGCTATAGATTCCCGCGCTGATGAGAAACAGCCCGCGAGCCGCGCAGGCCGCTACGAGTTGCTGCGTTAAGACCGTGTCGGGTTGGTTGGGATCGCCGTTTTTGACGAGTTCGATGGCAACCATGGCTCCCAGCCCACGCACGTCGCCAATGGCGGAACAGTCGGTTTGAAGGTTGCGGAAGAACGAATAGACCATTTCGCCAACGCGCTCGCCCAACCGGTTGATGTCGATGTCCTCCATATAACGGATGGTTGCCAGCGATGCCGCACAGGCCACCGGATTGCCCGCATACGTACCGCCCAGAGTGCCCGGCCTTGCTTTGTCCATGACCTCGGCCTTGCCCATCACGCAGGCAATCGGAATGCCCGACCCCATCGATTTGGCCCAGGTCGAGATGTCGGGTACTATATCGTAATGCTCATAGGCAGCCCACCGGCCCGTTCGACCAAAACCGCTTTGCACCTCGTCGAGTATGAGTAAAATGCCGTATTCGTCGCAAAGTTGGCGCAAACCCTGAAGGTATCGTTTGGGCGTGACGTAGAAACCGCCTTCGCCCAGCACTGGCTCCAGAATCACTGCCGCTACGTTCTCCGGGGCCACCACGCTGCTCAGGTACTTACGGAAGTTGGCTAATTCCTGCTCTACAAACGCGTCGAAGTCCTGCCCATGCCCATTGTGATAATAGTCAGGAAACGGAATCCGGTAAACCTCCGGCGCAAACGGCCCACAGCCGAGTTTGTAGCTCACTTTCGAGGTCAGCGTCATGCCCATCGTGGTGCGTCCGTGGAACCCGCCCGTGTAACAGATAATCCCCTGCCGACCGGTTGCCTGCCGTGCAATCTTGATAGCGTTCTCGACCGCTTCGGCCCCGGTGCTGACCATCATCACCTTCGTAGCCTCGCCGTGCGGAAGAATGTCGACCAGTTTTTCGGCCAGCAGCACAAAGGGTTCGTGGGTGAGCAGGTTGAAGAAGGTATGCATCAGTTTCCCAGCCTGTTCACGAATGGCCTCCACCACCGGTTCGGGGCAATGGCCGGCATTGAGTACGCCAATGCCGCCCGAAAAGTCGATGTATTCGCGACCGTCGTGGCTAACGAACGTAGCCCCGTGCGCGTAAGCGGCATCGAGCGTCTGACTCATGACCATCGCCTTTGGCACCACCGCGTTCCGTCGCTGTAAAAGTTCCTGTGAGTTCATGGTATATACTTATCCAATGTAAATTGTCTTCGACTGACAAAAATCCTTGATACCAGCTTCAGACAGTTCGCGACCGTAGCCGGATTTTTTGACCCCGCCAATGGGCAACCGCGAGTCGGAGCGCACCACGGCATTCACGAACACGCTGCCCGCTTCGAGTTGGTGGCTTAGGCGTTCGGCGCGGGCTACGTCGTGCGTCCAGATGGCAGCACTCAGCCCGTAGCGCGACTGATTGGCGAGTCGGATGGCTTCGGCTTCGTCGGCCACTTCGGTAATGACCGCAACGGGACCGAACGTTTCCTCCCGGAACACCACCGAGTCGGGCGTTACGTTGTCGAGCAGCGTAGGCGCGAAATGGCAGTCGTGCCGGGTGCCGCCGACGAGTAACGTAGCACCTTCCTGCACGGCGGTCTGCACCTGACGTTCGAGGGTTTCGGCTAAGTCAATCCGGGCCAGCGGGCCGAGTTTGGTATCCGGCTCGGTCGGGTCGCCCTGTTTCAGATGTTCGACAAGCGTTTTCACCTTCTCCGTAAAAGCCGCCTTCACCGACGACTCCACCAGAAACCGTTTGGCGGCAATGCAAACCTGCCCGGCGTTCATCATGCGCGACTGCACAGCCGCCTGCGCGGCCCGGTCGAGGTCGGCGTCGGCCAGCACAATGAGCGCGTCGGAGCCACCGAGTTCGAGTACCGATTTTTTGATGTGCTGCCCCGCCAGCGCGGCTACCGACGCCCCGGCGCGTTCGCTGCCCGTAAGCGTGACCATACCCACGCGGTCATCGGCCAGCAGATTCGCCACGGCGTCTGTATCGGCCACGATTGCCTGGAAAACGCCTTCGGGGAAACCAGCCGTTCGGTATGCCTGCTCAATCGCCAGCGCGCAGCCAAAGACATTGGGCGCATGTTTGAGTAGCGTTACGTTACCCGCCATCAGAGCCGGAACCGCATAGCGAAACACCTGCCACAACGGGAAATTCCAGGGCATAATGGCCAGCACTACGCCCACCGGTTCATAAACCACTAAGCTCTTTTGCGCGTCGGTCGGGATGATGTCGGGGTGCAGTAACCGCTCGGCCTGTTCGGCGTAATAGTCGCACTGCCCGGCGCACTTCTCCACTTCGGCCATCGCTTCGGCCTTGATTTTGCCCATCTCAGCCGTGATGAGATCAGCGAGGTCAGCTTGTTGTACCCGTAACGTAGCGGCTAACTGTCGGAACAAATCGCCCCGTTCGGCAAAGGATTGCCCAGCCCATGTCCGCTGCGTTTCGGCTGCCCGCGCCAGTTTAGTTTCTATCTGTTCGGGCGTTTCGGCAGTGTAATCTTGCAGGACCTGCCCCGTATTGGGATTGATGCTCTGGAATGTTTTCATAACGGTTGCCTATACGTACCAGCCCAGCGGAGCTTCGTCGAGATAGACGTTGATTTGTTTGGTTTCGAGATATGACTCGATGCCGTATTTACCCAGTTCGCGGCCAATACCGCTTTTCTTGTAGCCGCCCCACGGCAGTTCGTTGAAGGTTGGGTGGTAGTTGTTGACCCACGTAATACCTGCCCGAATCTGCCTGACAACCCGGTGTGCCCGGTTGATGTCTTTCGTGAATACGCCAGCAGCCAGACCGTATTCGGTATCGTTGGCGAGTCGCACAGCCTCTTCTTCGGTCCTGAATGGAATTACAGCCAGCACCGGCCCAAAAATCTCTTCGCGGGCAATGGTCATGTCGGGCGTTACGTTAGTGAAAATGGTTGGCTCTACGAAGTTACCCTTCGCAAATTCGTCGCCTTCGGGTCGTTTGCCGCCGGTTAGCACCGTAGCTCCCTCGGCCTTGCCTACGTTGATGTAATGTTCAACTTTCTGCCGATGTTCAGCAGACACCAGCGGCCCCATCCGAACGCCCTCGCCCAGCCCGTGACCGAGTTTGATGGTACGGGCAATGTCGGCCACGCGGTTTACAAAGACGTCGTGAACCGACTCTTCGACCAATAGCCGCGACCCTGCCGAACACACCTCGCCCTGATTGGCAAAGGCGGCAAAGGCTACCCATTCAGCCGCCGTTTCCATATCGCAGTCGGCAAATACGACCACGGGGTTTTTGCCGCCCAGTTCGAGCGTCACGCGCTTGATATTTTTGGCTGCAGCCTGCATAATCAGGCTTCCCGTGTCGGTGCCGCCCGTGAACGCAATCTTGTCCACGTCGGGGTGCGACGACAGCGCGGCACCGGCTACCTCGCCCGCGCCCGTCACAAAGTTCACCACGCCCGGCGGAAAGTCGAGGTCGATGGTCATCTGCCCCAGTTCCAGCACTGAGAGGGGCGTCAGTTCGGAGGGTTTCAGCACCACCGTGCAGCCAGCCGCCAGCGCGGGGGCCAGTTTCCACGTAGCCATAAGCAGCGGATAGTTCCACGGCACAATCTGAGCCGCTACGCCCACCGGTTCGCGCACCACCATGCTGAGCATGTTCATGGGTACAGGCACGGTCTCACCCATGATTTTCGTCGCCTGCCCGGCGTAGTACTCGAAACAGGCGGCTGCATCGCTCACGTCGGCTTCGGCCTCGGCCAGCGGTTTACCACAGTTGCGCGTGTCGAGTTCGGCCAGCATAGCCGCATATTCTCGGATTCTGGCCGCCAGTGCCAGCAACAGCCGCGCCCGGTTCTGGGCATTGTCAGACGCGGCCCACGAGCCTTCGTCAAACGCCTGCCGTGCTGCCGCTACGGCCCGATTCACATCATCCGGCGTGGCTTCGGCCACAGTTGCCAACATCTCGCCGTTGGCGGGGTCGGTGAGGGTGCGGGTGCCGCCATCCGAAGCCGCCATCCACGCACCGTTGATAAGCATTTTGTATGATTTCATGTCTTATTGGTCATTCGCCAGCGTAGCTTTCGCTACGGGCCAGTTCAGGTACACGGTTTCGTAGCCATCGAGCGCGCTGAGTTCGTCGGGGCGGACCGCTACGTCGATGCGTTCGCCGGAATCGGTCAGGGTGCAGTGGATTTTCCATTGGTTGCCAAGAAACGTCCGGCCAGTCAGTTGGGCCGGGAGCGCGAACGTATCGGCGGGGCGTTGGCGATTGATAACTACGTGTTCGGGCCGGATAAACAGGAACGCCCGGCCCGGTGCTACGTTGGGCGTATCGACCACGGGAATCACCACCTCACCCCGGCGGAACGTCTGTCCGTCGAAGGTGCCGGGCAACGTGTTGTTTTCGCCGATGAAGTCGGCCACGAAGCGGGTGCGGGGGTGGTTATAAACCGTCTGCGGTGCGTCGAGCTGGTCGATAACGCCCCGGTTCATCACCGCAATCCGATCCGACATGGTCAGGGCTTCTTCCTGATCGTGCGTCACAAACACGAACGTAATGCCGAGTTGCTCGTGCAGATTTTTTAGCTCCTGCTGCATCTGTTTTCGCAGTTTCAGGTCGAGTGCGGCCAGCGGCTCATCAAGCAGCAGCACCTTCGGTCGGTTCACAATTGCCCGGGCCAGTGCCACCCGCTGCTGCTGCCCGCCCGACAACTCCTTCGGCTTACGACTGGCAAAGACATCCATCTGCACCATCGCCAGAGCCTGTTGCACCTGTTCGGTCCGGTCGGCTTTCGCTACGCCATGCTGTTTCAGCCCAAATGCTACGTTGTCGGACACGTTCAGGTGCGGAAACAGGGCATAGTTCTGAAACACCGTATTGACGTTCCGGCGATAGGGCGGCAGGCTGGTTATGTCTTCGCCGTCGAGCAGCACGCGCCCCGCCGATGGAGTCTCAAAACCCGCAATCATACGTAGCAACGTGGTTTTGCCGCAGCCGCTCGGACCCAGCAGAGTCAGAAACTCGCCCCGCCGAATAGCAAGGTTAAGCAACGGAATCACCCGGTTGCTACCGAACGATTTTTCGATTCGTTCGAGCCGCACAAGAGGTCGCTCAGTCGCAGTTATCGTGGGCGGAGGGGTAAGCATCGTGTCAGAACTAATTTTCATTGGACTATTGAATGGGCCTTGTTTCGCGTTCGCCGTATTTCACCGTCAGGACAAGCGCGATGAGCGACAGGGCGAAAATGACGGTCGAAATGGCGTTTACTTCGGGCGTAATGCCCCGGCGCATCATCGTGTAGATTTCGATGGGTAGCGTGTTGTCGCGGGCAATCAGGAAGAACGTAACGGGTATCTCATCGAGCGAAAGCGTGAACGAGAGCAGGGCCGCGCTAATCAAAGCCGTGCGAATGTTGGGCAAAACCACCCGGCTGAATGCCTGCCAGGGCGTTGCGCCGAGGTCGGCAGCGGCTTCTTCGAGGTACGGATCGAGTCGTTTCAGGCGGGCATAGACCTGCGTCAGCACAATGCAAATGAGGAACGTCGTATGCCCGATAGACACCGCCGTAAGCGAAATCGGAATACCCAGCAACGGAAAAAATGACAGCATCGCTACGCCTGTCAGTATGCCCGGCAGCGTAATAGGCAGCAGCACCACCCGCTCGAAGAATCGTTTCAGCCGAAACTCGTACTTGTGCATGGCCAACGCACCCATAACACCGATGACCAACGCCAGCGACGTACCGACTATTGCGACCAGTGCGCTAATCCGCAACGACTGTAGCAGCGACTCGTTTTGCAGCATGGTGCCATACCACTTCAGCGAGAAACCCCGCATCGGAAACGAGTTAACCGTATCGGCATTGAACGAGTACAGCACCACCATCGCCATCGGGAAGTAGATGAACGTCATCACCGCCAGTGCCGACGCGCCGATCAGCCCGTTTAGCCAGTCGATAGCAGGGCGTTTTTTTACAGAAGTATGTTGCATGACACGTTTTTTAACCGCAAAGGCGCGAAGGATAACGCAAAGGGCGCGAAGAAAAATTATTGAAACTTTGCGGACTTTGCGCCACCTTAGCGTCTTTGCGGTTAGGCATAATTAAGCAGATTCAAGGCTTGAGTACCGTTTCTCGGCGCGTCCCGACAGTTCGAGAATCAGGAGTACCACCACCAGCAGCACAATTCCCACCGCCGACCCCAGCGGCTTGTCGTTCGACGTACCGAACATGTTCTGGAAAATGTTCGAGATGAACAGGGTGTTAGGCCCTCCCAGCAGAATAGGAGCCAGAAAATCGCCCAGCGACAGCACGAACGAGAACGTACCCCCGGCAATAATGCCTGGCAGACTTAGGGGAAACACTACCTGCCGGAAGGTGGTCCAGCGGCCCGCACCGAGGTCTTTCGACGCTTCGATCAGCGACTTCGGAATCTGCTCGAAGGCCGTATAAATAGGCATCAGCACGAAGGGTGTGTAGATATGTACCATGCAAATAAACACCGCCACGTCGCTGTAGAGCAGCAGGTGGATGGGTTCGTGAGTTAGTCCTACATACATCAGGAAGGTGTTTAGCACGCCCTCCTCGCCCAGAATGGTTTTCCAGGCATAGGCCCGCACGATGTAGCTGACCCACAGTGGCAGAATGATGAGCGTGTAGAGCAGCGTTTTGTTGCGTCTGGCTTTGAAGGCAATGTAGTAGGCCAGCGGCAGACTCAGCAGCAAACACCCCAGCGTAACGGCCCCCGCCAGCACAAAGGTTTTGCCAAGCGTACCGTAATACAATGGCCCCGTCGCAAACCGCCGGTACGAGTCGAGCGAGAAACCCGGCTGTAGTAGCCCGAAGTCATCGACGGTGTAGAAACTCTGCACCAGCACCTGCGCATAGGGCAGTATCAAAAAAGCCGTCATCCACAGGGCCAGTGGCCCAAACAAAAGCCAGAAACGTGTTTTTAGCATAATGAGCATTCGTTACGCGTAACGACAATCTAACTAAGCTCCACTTTTGATCTCGTTCCAGATTTCGTTGTAGCGTTTGCGATTCTTGACATACTGCCAGAAGTTCAGCCGCTCGAAGTAATAGTCGGTATTGTTCATCTGGGTGATTTCCTGCAACTCAGCCGACATAAACCGTTTGGCATTCGGGTTGGCTACGGAGTAGTTGGTCACTTCGCCCACTTTCGCCATGTTTTCGGCTTGGGTGATATAGTCGATCCAGGCTTCGGCCAGGTCTTTATTGGCGGTGTTTTTGGTAATCATCAGCCGGTCAATCCAGCCCGTCGCGCCTTCTTTCGGAATCAGGCCCTTCACGTTCATGCCTTCTTTTTTCAGCGTAGCAGGGGTCAACGGCCAACCAACAGCCAGCGTTACCTCCTTGTTTTTCATAAGGTTATCCAACTCACCCGCCGTTACCCAGTACTTGCGGACCTGCGGCTTCAACTGCATCAGTTTTTTCTTCACCTCGGCCAGTTGCGGCTCGGTCATGTTGTAGATACCACCCTTGTCGGGTTTGTCGTAGCCGAGCAGCATCCCGGCCAGATACAGGCTCGAAATATCGTCCCAGAGAGCCACTTTGCCTTTGTATTCGGGTTTGAACAACTCGTTCCACGAAGTTGGCTCGGTTTTGATAACATCGGCGTTATACACCAGATAGTCAGGCCCCCACGTAAACGGTACGCCATATGTCTGCCCGTCTTTCACTACGTCCTGCATTGACCGCAGTTTCCCGGCCAGGCTATCATAGTGCGTTATTTTTTTAAGGTCGATAGGCTGCACGAGGTCGCGTTCTACGAGAGCCTGCGCCATATCGGGCGAGGGCGTAACGATGTCATACACCTCGCCACCGCCCGCCGTCAGCTTGGCAATCAGTTCGTCTGACGAGCCGAAGTAGGTGCCTTTGATGGTGACACCGTATTTTTCCTCAAATGCCTGCGTGAATTTTTTGTCGGCATAACCTTCCCAGCATAAAATGTTCAGGGTCTTGCCTTTGAAGTCGGCCACAGAAGTCTGACCGGTCGATTCAGACGCAGCGGATTCGGATTTTTTCTCGCCACCGCACGACCAGACGCTTGCGGTAAGGGCTACAGTGAGGGCTGAAAGCAGAAGCTTTTTCATCTTAGGAATAAATTGGTTATGTATATGAAGTAGTGCTACCGGAATGCTACCTGATGAGCGACAGTTCGGGCTGTCCCCATTTGTAAACTTTCAAATACATCACCGTTTCAGTCTTCCGAATCCCCTCAATCTTCGACAGGTGATTGTTCATTAAGTCGAGCAGGTGGTTGTTGTCGCAGCACATGACGTTGACTTCAAGGTCATATTCGCCTGTACGCATGGCCAGAAAACTAACCTCGGGCAGTTCGGCAATCTGGGCCGCCACCCGGCTAATACCCTGAATACCATCCACCTGCACCAGAATAGCCGCGTATGAGTTAAACCCAACCTTGTTTGGGTCCACGCGGCCAATAATCTTTACTATTCCCCGATCAACCAGATTCACGTACCGTTTGCTGACTGTGCTGACAGCGATACCCAACCGTCGGGCCATATCCGAAAATGACTCACGCCCGTCGCGTTGTAGCGACTGCATAATCTGCACGTCCAGTTCATCGGGAACGTAGTTATCAATAGCCTGACTCTCGGTTGCGTTCATATATTTCCAGCAAATGTAATATTGTCTTTATTGTATTGTCAAGAATTAAATCGAAATATTTTTCATAAAAACCATTATTACAGAAATTTTTTTGAATAAAATAGAACATTTCAAAATATTTAGCTACTTCATTTGGCATTTATACCAGTGGTACTGACATGAAATGGCCCTATAAGAGCTATTTATCGAATTCAGATAGATTCCTATAACTTTACGACTTCGCAACCATACACCTAACAGCGAATGCTCATCACAACTACCCCCAATATTGAAGGGAAACAGATTGCCAGCTACATTGGCTTAGTCAATGGTGAGGCCATCATCGGGGCCAATCTGGTAAAAGATTTTTTCGCTAATATCAGCGATATAGTCGGTGGTCGGTCGGGGGCCTATGAACAGGGCCTGCGCGAAGCCAAAAGCATTGCTATCAAGGAAATGACCGACCAGGCTACGCGGCTTGGTGCCAATGCCATTATCGGTGTCGATCTGGATTATCAAACCATCGGTGGCAACGGCTCGATGCTCATGGTAAGTTGTAATGGTACAGCCGTTATTGTGCAGTAAATGCGGCACAACTGGCGCGAGCCGGTCCGACGTATTGGTCCGCTCGTGCCAGCGTACACGTAGCTACGCTATTGTTTCCGAATCGTAAACGAATCCTGCACCGACCCATCGCCCGTAATCCGCCGGCCTGTCAGTGTATTTCCGTCGATTTCGAGATAGAGCGACCCACCGGCACCATCGTACCACGACCGCATGGCTTTATGCGGCCACGGGGCATCGCCGGTATTAACGGGTGTGCCGCCAGCCCCACCGTCGCCATTGACGATGTACATGGTGCCGTGGTGGCCTGTTCGCTTTAGTGGCTTGGCGTATTCGGCAACCGACGCGCTGCCAGCAGCTACTACCTGCGTTTTGGCATCGAACGATAGCGCGTTGCCGTAGTGACCGCGTATCAGATCGGTTCGTTCATAAACGTGGCTGTGGCCGCACATAACCAGGTCAACGTCATATTGCTCCAGCACCGGCAGCAGGTTGGTCCGCACGTCGATAAGTTGCTTTTCGGTGTCAGAGTCGTGGGTGCCTTTGGTATAGGGCGGGTGGTGCCAGAAAGCAATAATCCACGTAATGGCCGGGTTTTTCTGGGCAGCGTCAAGATCGCGTTTCATCCAGGCTACCTGCGTTTTCGATGGCACAAAACGTGTGCGGGCCGTTTGGTCATCGCTATCCTCGTAGCGGTCAGAATCCAGACTGATGAAGTGAATGTTGCCGTAGTTAAACGAATAATACGACTCCGTACCCGATGGAAGGCCCCCCGCTTCGCCCTGCGCCGGGTTAGACACTATCTGGAAATACGGAATGTTCAGACTCAGCCGCAGCGTATTGTCGCCCGCATAATCATGATTACCCGGCGTAGCAAAAATAGGCGTTTGTTTCATGTATCGCCCGGCAGCATAGCCCACATCTTTGCTGAATACAAATTGTTGAAATTCAGTATCTAACCCCCGGCTATAAGCATTGTCGCCTAACCACAGCCAAAGGTCGATGTAGGGATCGCCCTGTTTCCTGACAAAGGCGTCGAAGGCATCGCGCACGGCCACCTGCCGTTTAGAACCGTTCCCAAAATCGCCCAGCGACCAGATACGCGTTTTCTTCGCCGTGCCTTCTGTCGGAAACGTATGAAAGTAGTTGCTTGTATCGCCCTGTAAGCGGTTGTCGGGCGTTTCAATGGCGTAGAAGTACTGCGTGGCCGGTGTCAGGCCCGTTAGCGTTACTTCATGATCGACGGTCGGACTGCTTTCACCGACCGATTGCGTAAGTTGGTTGGCAGCGGTTCCGAAACGCACAACGCCAACCGAAGCCGGTTCGGTGCGCCACCGGATAGTTATGCTGGTAGGCGTCGCTTTTTGCAGATACGGCCCCCGTACCAGTGCGGGCATTGTTTGCGAAAAAGCCGATCCGCCAATCAGCAGATGCAGAAACCAGACAAATTTGGGGTGCGTGACCCGGATTAAGCGCGTTTGCCAGAGAAAGTTCATGTACACAAAGCTATGATAACCACCCTCATTCTGCGTTACGTACCTGTGAATTTACTCCCCATTTCGTCAAACTTTGTTAATAGTTCTGTTAGTTGATTCGGAAAGCGTAGGCTACAGATTTGGCCTGTTTGGCAGGCATTGTCAGTGTCAGTGTACCATTAGCGAAAGTGTGTTTCACTGGTTTACCATCGCTCAATGCCGTAACAGCGCGAACATCAGTCAATGGTAATTCGCTAATAGTAACTGTTTTTCCGGTTGGCTCATCGAGCAGAATGGCGTACAGCGATTCGCCTTTTTTCGTGAACCGAACGCGTCCGTCAGTGCTGGTTTTAGCTTCGGCCTTCGTCCAGGGGCGGGTGCCATAAATGGCTTCGCCGTTGGTTTTGAGCCAGACACCCAGCCCGTTGAGCCGCTCCAACTGCCCCGCCGGAATAGTACCATCGGCTTCGGGGCCAACGTTTAGCAGCAGGTTACCGTTCTTGCTGACAATATCCACGAACGAGTCAACCAGCCCATCGACCGATAAAAACGTGGCGGCATCTTCGGTGCGGTTATAGCCGAACGACAGGCCAATGCCCCGGCAGGTTTCCCACTTTTTTCGCGCAATGGAGTCCAGCATCTGGTATTCGGGCGTAGTGAAATCGTAATGCACGGCGGGCTTGGCCGAGGGTGCAGCAAACTCGAACGTGTGGCGGTTATTGACCACGCCCTGTGGGTTTTTGTTATAAAATTCGGCAATCACCGGCACGGGGTTATAGGCTTTGGGGCTACCGATGTCGGCCCAGAGCACGTAGGGATTGTAGCGGTCGGTCAGTTCGCGCCAATGGTTGCCGAGGTAAGTCACGTATTCGGGTTGTTGCGGGCCAGCCGTGAACAGGTCGGGGAAATTATTGATCGTTTTCTGATTGAAGGTCCAGTCTAAGCCGCTCGAATAATACAGCCCCATTTTCAACCCCTGACCGTTGACAGCCTGCGTCAATTCGCCCACGATGTCGCGGCTGGCCTGATAGTTTTTCTTGAACGGATTAGGCTGTTTGCTGGGCCAGAGCAAGAATCCGTCGTGGTGTTTGGTGGTCAGCACAACATACTGCGCCCCCGCGTCTTTAAACAGTTTGGCCCACTGGTTGGGGTTCCACTTCTTGATTTCGCGGTTAAAAACCGGTACGAAATCGTCGTAACTAAACGAGTCGCCGTAGGTGGCTTTGTGGTATTGTTGAGTACTGCTACCATCAATTCGCAGCGAGTTCATGTACCATTCGGCATAGGGGTTGTTGGCAAACCATTCTTCGCCTTTGGTAGTCGCCAAAATCTCCTGCAACGGTTTTTTGGTGCCTTTAGCCCAGCCCGGCACCGAATACAAACCCCAGTGAACAAAAATACCCAGTTTGGCATCATCGAACCAGCCCGGCAGTGGGTGTTTGTCGATAGACGCCCGTGTGGTATCGTACCGGGCAGGAGCCTGCGCCCAGGTTTGGTTGGCCCAGAAGAGCAGTAAAAGCGAACAGAAGATCTTGATGTTCATAATAAAAACTACGGTTTAATGGTCTGAGAAAAGGATACAACGCTATCGGCGTTGGCAGCCGCTAAAAAAAGGGACGTACCCCGCCGGGTTTTGAGCCGCACCAACGCACGCTGATCGCCACGCAGCCAGATGCCGCTTCGTTCGGGCGAGATGGCCCGGAAATTTCCCCGCCCGTCGCCCGCCAGCAGCAGACCCACCGATGCGTCGGCCCAGCCATACAGCACCTCACCCGCGTGGTTGTTGCCGCTCAGGAGCAGGTCGGGCAGGCCATCGCCCGTAAAATCACCAGCCAGCAAACCCGTTGTTGTCGAAAACTGCGCTTCGATAGGCAGGGCGCGTCGTCGAAACCGACCCTTGCCCAAATTCTCCAGCACACTGGTTTCAAACGTGCAGGCTTTCAAATGTTTAGCATTGGCAGGCAGCGGATTGGGCAGGAGTTTGGCGAGGGTGGTCTGGCCGTAACTGGCGTAATCAACGAACTGTTTACGCAGACTAACCCACTGTTTCAGCAGGTCGTCGCGGCCCGCAAACGGCACGGGTTCACGCTGGCCTGCGTTGGTCAGCAGATACTGAAATATCACAGGTTTGATGCGGTTGTTGTTGTCGAAATCGCCCGCCACCAATTCGAGCGGTTGCTGTACCGATGGCGCGTAATCGACGTTTGTACCTGCATTGCCTATCACATAATCGAGGTCGCCGTCGCGGTCCATGTCAAGGGGTAGAATACTGGTCCACCAGCCCCGGCTTTCGCCCAGCCCGGTTTGGCCGGTCACGTTCACGAATCGCCCGCGCTGATTCCGAAAAAACGACAACGGCATCCACTCACCCACGGCAATGAGGTCGGGCCAGCCGTCGCGGTCGAAGTCAGACCAGACGGCCCCGCTCACCATGCCTGCGCGGCTCAGGCCGGGAGCCACCCGCTCGGTGACGTCGCGAAAAATGCCGCCGTTGTTTTGCAGTACATAGCTACGGGGAGCGTCGGGGTAACGGCCCGGCTCGTAACGGCCACCCACAAACAGGTCGGTGTCGCCATCGCGGTCGTAGTCGGCTCCTACTACGCAACTTTTACTGCTACGCATGGCAGGCAGGACATTGGGTAGTAATGTGAACTGCCCGCGCCCGTCGTTCTGATACAGACGATCCTGATAATCAGGCGAATCGGGTTGGAATTCGCTACCGCCACTGGCTACGTACAGGTCAGCATCGCCATCGCCGTCAGCGTCGAAAAACAGGCTCCCGGCGTCTTCGCAGCGAGTCTCGGTCTGATTGATCGGTTCGGATGAAAAGGTGCCGTTGGCCCCCTGCCGAAACAGCATACCCGGTTGCCCCGCCGAACCACCCATGAAAAAATCGTCACCGTTCACCCCGTCAACATCGGCCACCGCCAGCGCAGGGCCAGCGCGGTCGTACTGTCGAAGCAGCAGCGGATTTCCGGCGAAATCGTTATGCCTGTTTTCAACGTGCCGGACATGCAGATTGAGCGCATCGTTCACCACTGTAAACAACGGATTGGTAGCCGGTTTCAAGCGGTCAGGAACAGCTTTTTCAGTCTGATAATCAATCGTTAGCGACTGATTGACGCGAACGTTACGGCATACCTGCCGACGACCATCGGGCCAGACCACCACCACCGAATCGACACGGGTTGTTGTACCCAAACCGATGTGCAACGGAGCGTCGATGCTGGACAGATACCCCCGCACCGGCGACACATAAGCCGTTTGGGTGCGATGCCCGTCATGCACCGCCACCGTTGCGCCAATACCACGCCGGTTCAGGGCGGGGCCGATCAGGGCAATAGTCAGAAAATGCGCGTGACTTTTGCGCTGACTGGCCTGATTTTCATACACATAGGCCGGTTCGTTGATATTACTCGTTACCAAATCCAGATCACCGTCGCGGTCCAGATCGGCATAAACGGCTCCGTTCGAGTACGACGGTCGGTCAATGCCCCAGTTGGCCGTTTCGTCGGTAAAAGTCAGCCGCCCGGTGTTGCGATACACGTAGTTCGACACCTTTACGCCTTTGAGTAGCCGGGTCAGTTCCTGCTGTTTTTCGGTGCGGTCGGTTTGCGTACCGAACATGGTTTCGGCGGCCTGGTAGTTCGAGAAATCGAGATCGGTAATGTTTTTGGCAAAGCCGTTAGTGATGTACAGATCGCGGAAACCGTCGTTATCAAAATCGGCCAGCAGCGGCCCCCAACTCCAGTCGGTGGCATGAACGCCCGCCAGTTGCCCCACATCGCTGAAGACTGGAACGGCGGTTTGCCTGGCTGAGGTCGGCGCGTTTCCCCGATTTAGCTGCAGGGTGTTTCGCATAAACTGCGGCACGTAACCGGCCTGGGTTTCAAGCAAAAACTTTTCGTAGTTCATTCCCGCGATGGTCGTTTTCCGCCGTAGATTCGTTTGCGGCAGCATATCCACTACCATCACGTCGGGCCGGGCGTCGTTATTGATATCGGCCACATCGACGCCCATGCCGTTGTAACTCTGATGGGCCTGACTCCGGGCGCACTCGTCGCGAAACGTGCCATTTTTCTGGTTCAGATACAGGTGGTCGTTGGTCATGAAGTCGTTGGCAACATACACATCGGGCCAACCGTCGGCGTTCAGATCGGCCACCGACAGGCCCAGCCCATATCCCTCGTGGGCGACACCCGCCCGCGCCGATACGTCGCGAAAGACCGGATGTCCCAGCGAATCGACCCGACCCAGATTCTCATACAGTCGGTCGTTGGTAGCCCCGCGCGTAACGGGGTAATCGGGCGGAATAACCATGTTTTTGTCGACGCCGTTGACCTGATTGGTCATCAGATACATATCCAGATCACCATCGCGGTCATAATCAAAAAAAGCCGACTGCACACTGAACGACGAATCAGCCAGTCCGTAAGCCGCAGCCTGTTCGGTGAAGACCGGAACGCCCTGCGCATTTACACCGCCATTGATGTGCAGGCGATTAGGCGGTTGCCGTGCGTCGGGTCGGTCGCGGCCAGGGCCAGCTACGCAGAGGTATAGATCGAGCCAACCATCGGCGTTAATGTCTACCACCGATACGCCCATAATCCATTCCGTCGTGGTAAGTTTCGCGGCTTCGGTCACGTCGCGATACATAATCGGCTCATCGTTCGTGCGTTGCGCGTTGATATACAGCCGCGACGATACCTGATTACCCGTAAAAAACAGGTCAAGCAAACTATCGTTGTCAAAATCGCCTACGGCCACGCCCCCGCCGTTGTAGCAGTAGTAATAATTGAGGATGTTGACCGAATCGGTTTCGGTGATCGTATTGACGAAATCAACGCCCGTCTGAGTGGCATCGAGCGACCGGAACAGCGGCTCCTGTTTATTTCGCTGGCAGGTACTCAGCAACACGAGTAACCCCAGCCACCCCAATAGCCGCCCGCAACAAACTGCTGAAAGCAGCGCACAACGGGGCGACGAATGGGGTTGGCACAGGGACGCGAACACAACTGATAGCTGTCTATAAGTGGCTGGAAAGCAGGCTAATACCCCGGATTCTGCTTGAGCTGGGGGTTGGTATTAATGTCGTTTTGCGGAATGGGCAGCAACTCGTTTTTATTGCGCTGAAACTGCCCGCCACTGTTCGAGCGCAGGGCCGGGTTTCGCGTGAACACGTCGGCGGTGATGCCCCAGCGGTTCAGATCGAAAATACGGTCGCCCTCGGCGGTCAGTTCCAGCACACGCTCGTTGCGGATGGCTTCGCGCATGGCTGCCTGACTCAGGCCCGGCGCAATGTTGGGCATGGTTGCCCGCGCCCGCACCCGGTTAATAGCCGCATACACAGCCGCCGACGGGCCGTTGGCTTCGTTCTCAGCTTCGGCGTACATCAGCAGCACATCGGCCAACCGAATCATCCGGCGGTTGTTGGTGGGGTAAGCCCAGCTACCCGGCGTTAACGAACTGGTTCGGTCGAAGTTAAGGTATTTACGTACCCACACGTTGTTCTGGTCGCTGCCCGTAAACGCCTTCGTGAAATCGTCCTGATAAACTTTCGCTCCCGGATAATTCCAGATCATGGTGGCAAAGGCACGCGGGTCAATGGCACCGGTAATGGTTTTCTCCTTCATAAACAGGTCATAGACCCAGCGGTTTATAGTAGTGCTGGCCTGACTGGTATAGCCTTTGGGCGCAACATCTGGCTCCCACGCCTGCCCACGCCAGGGGTTGGGCGTACCGCTCGGTCCCCAGTTGCCAGTATCTGACCGCTGGTATTGCAACTCAAAAATCGACTCAGCATTATTATTGGTTGCCGCCTGAAAATTGTCCTGGTAGTTGGCTACCAGCCGGTATTGAGTGCCATCAACGATTTTTTTGAATTCGGTGGCAGCGGCTGCCCAGTCTTTGGTATACAGATGCGCTTTACCGAGCAGAGCCGTGGCGGCACCCGCCGTAGCACGGCCTACGTCTTTGGGCTCGGCAGGCAGGCTGCTCTGAGCCTGTCGCAGATCCGATTTGATGCTGGCCCACACATCGGCAGCCGGAGCCTGTGGCACCAGTATGTCTTCCAGCGCATTCACGGGCTTGGTAATCAGCGGAATATTACCCCACATGTTCAGCAGGTGAAAATGCGCGAAGGCCCGCAGGAAATAGGCTTCACCGAGAATTTCTTTCTTGCGGGCTTCATTCATCTGAATGGCAGGCACATTGGCAATGACCTGATTGGCGCGGGCCACAATGGCGTTTAGCTCGCCCCAGCCTTCCAGCACCCGGTTGTCGGTCGAGGCTACGGCGAAGGTGCCCACGTCATTCACTTCCTGCGCCGGGAAAGGATTCAGGTCATCGCCCCGGAGCGTGGTCAGAATAGCACCCATCATCCGGCCCCAGCCCATAATGGTGGTAAGCGGACCGTAGGTGGCAACGAGGGCTTTTTCGGCATCGTCGGCGTTGCGCCAGAACAATGTCGGGCTAAGCTGATTGGGGTTATCGATGTCTAATGCTTTTTCGCTACACTCGGTAAATACCGATGATGTAAGCAGCAAAGCCGACACCATAGCGGCTCGGCGTAGCATTCGAACCGGAGTATTATTACGTGGTATCATGGTTGTGGCAGTGATTAAAACGTGATGTCAATACCGGCAAAAACGCTACGGGCCTGTGGGTATATGCCCACGTCGACGCCCGCGCCGAACAGCCCGGCGGCCTGCGTGGGGCTACCTCCGCGTCCAATTTCGGGGTCGTAACCCGTGTAGCGCGTAAAGGTGAGCAGGTTCTGGCCCTGCACATACACCCGCGCCCCGCCCAGTTGCAGCGATTTGACGAGGGTGTTCGGAATGGTGTAGCCCAACTGCATACTTCGCAGCCGCAGATACGAGCCATCTTCGACATAGAACGACGACGACCGTCGATTGTTGGCTGGGTCCGAGAGCGTAGCACGGGGAATGTCGGTGTTGGTGTTTTGCGGGGTCCAGGCCCGCAATCCATCAATCAGCCTGTTGCCGCCAAAGTCGAGTAAGTGTTTGAATTTGTTGGCGTTCCAAATTTTGTTGCCCTGTACGCCCTGAATGAACATACTCAAATCGAAGCCCCGGTACGACGCGTTGAAGATGGCTCCATACTCAAATTTAGGCACGGGGCTACCGAGGTACGTCCGGTCGCTGTTGTTGAGTCTGCCATCGCCGTTGAGGTCTTTGTAGCGAAAGTCGCCGGGCCGCACATTCAGCCGCCCATCGGCGGTAATCTGATCCTGACTTTGGTAGATACCATCGACTACAAAACCGTAGAAGCTGCCCACCGGTTGCCCTACGTCGGTGCGGGTAGCCTGCAAGCTTTCCTGCGTAAATGTGCCACCGTTGATGGGGCTAACACCCTCGCCGAGTGCCAGCACGCGGTTGCGGATGGTGCTGAAATTACCCGTAATGCTGTATTTAAGGCCATTGCTGCCGGGCCGGTGGTTATACGTACCGGCAAATTCAAAACCCTGGTTGCGGATGGTGGCCGCGTTTTTAACGATGCTGCTGCCCACGCCCCCGTACACCGGAATGGGTAGATTGGTTAGAATCCCTGCCGAACGCCGGTCGTAATAATCCATAACAACGGTGAACTTGCCATTCCAGAAACTCAGGTCGGTACCAATGTCGGTAGTGCGGCTGGTTTCCCACACCACATTAGGGTTGGCAAAGTTGGTCAGGGCCGTGCCAGGCCGAACGCCGTTGGCAAAGAAATAACTGGCATTGATGTTCAACACGCTGGTAGTTACGTAGTTGCCGATGTTCTGCGAACCTAATACGCCGTAGCTGGCCCGCAGTTTCACATCGTTCAGTACGTCATTTTTCGGAAAGAAATTTTCTTCGCTGATACGCCAGCCCGCCGAGATAGACGGGAACGTACCGAAGCGGTTCTGCTCGGCAAACCGCGACGAGCCATCGCGCCGGAGCGTGGCCGACAGCAGGTATTTGCCCGCAAAGTTGTAGTTGATCCGCCCCAGAACCGACTGGAGCGCACTCCGCTGAATGTCGCCCGTGGCATTTACCCGCACCGTCGATGCATCGATGACACGGAGCGAATTCGTCGGAAAATCGGCTCCCGTGGCTCCCAGCGACCTAAATTCGTTTAACTGCTGTGTATAGCCCGCCAGCACGTCGAATGAATGTTTGCCGAACGATTTACTGTAGTTGAGCGTGTGCTCAATCAGCGTACCGAGGCCGCGAATGTTGTTTTCGTCTAAGCGCGACACGTTGTTGAATGCCTCCTGTGAGGTGCTGAAAAAGAACGTCGGCAGGTAGTTGAACGAGTTACCAACGGTGTAGTCGAGTCCCAGATTCAATTTGTAGCGCAGGCCATCGATAATCTGGTATTCGGCTCCCAAACTGCCCAGCACCTGATCGTTGGTGAGCCGATTTTCGTTCAGAAACGACAGCCCATACCAGTTGATACCGCGCGGCAGGCCGTTGAAAACCGGGTCGATACCGGCAAAACCACCATCGTTAGCTGGGTTGAAGACTGGAATCGTCGGTATTTCACCCCGTTCGCGGCCCCAGTACACGTTGGGTCTGTTGATGGCCCGCGATACCGACAAAGCTTCGGTAAGCCGAAAACGGCCCTTTGTGAAGGTGGAGTTGGCGCGGAAGTTATACCGCTTGAACCCAGAGTTGACCACAATGCCTTTCTGGTCGAAATACTGCCCGGAGATGTAGAATTTAGCGTTTTCGTTGCCCCCCGACAGGTTCAGGCTGTAGTCCTGCACGGGTGCCGAACCGCTAATGGAAAGCTTCTGCCAGTCGGTATCGATTGCCGGATTGAAGGCTGTAGTGTTGGCCGGGGCGCGGGGTTGCCCGTCGTTGTCGGCGGCCTGATTGATGTAGTCGGCATACTGACGGGCGTTCATAAAGTCGAGCCGGTTGGTTGGTCCCTGAATACCCACCTTCGCGCTGAAGTTAATGCGGGTTTGGCCGGTACCACCCTGCTTGGTTGTTACCAGCACCACACCGTTGGCCGCCCGGTTTCCGTAAATGGCCGCTGCCGACGCATCTTTCAGAATCTCAATGCTTTCAATATCGTTTGGATTCAGGAAATCCATGGAGGTCGTGATATTACCATCGATGACATAGAGCGGCTGGTCGTTACCGAACGTACCCGTACCGCGCACAATCACGCTCACGCCCGCGCCCGGTGCGCCCCCCGCATTCTCAACCCGCACTCCCGACACTTTACCCTGAATCAGTGCCGAGGAGTTGGCGGTGGTGATGTTGTTGATGTCCGACGTTTTGATCGAACCGATGGCTCCCGTTACGTTGGCCCGGCGTTGTGTACCATAGCCTACCACGACTACTTCTTCCAGAATTTTGTCGTTCGGAGTTAGGCTAACATTCAGCGTCGATTGGTTGCCCACCACAATTTCCTGCGACAGGTAGCCCACAAAGCTGAACACCAGCGTTACGCCCGGCCCTGACACGCTTAGGCTGTATTTGCCCTGCGGATCGGTGACAGTTCCCTGCGAGGTGCCTTTGACCACCACGCTAACGCCCGGTAGCCCGCTGCCTTTTTCATCGACCACTGTACCCGAAATCGTTACGGCCCGTTCAACGGCAGTAGTAAAATCGGGCTGCGGCAGAGACATTACCGACGTGCTGCCCACCACCCGCACCAACACAATTTCCTGATCATTGGCCTGATATGTCAGATCCAGCGGTTTCAGCAGTAAATCGAGTACAATGCTCAGCGGCTGGTTAACGGCGTCGAGGGTTACAGGCCGGTTAGCTTTAATAACGGTAGGGCTATACGTAAACCGCGCATTGGTCAGTTTACTCAATTGTGCCAGTACCGTCTTTATAGGCTTGGCTGTTACGTGCAGGCTAACCCGGCGGTTCAGAACCTCCTGGGCACTGGCAGGCCCGGCAACGGCGATGCCTGCCAGTGCGGCCAGTAAAACAAATTGCATGAACGTGACTCGCATAACCCAATACAGTTGCCTGTGGGATGACGTAAAAAACTTCATATTTTTAAGCCGTTTTTGTGAATTCTATCTCAGAGCGTGCAAAAACTATCCGTAGCGTGTGTTGTGGAAGACGGCACTGCGGTCATTGGGCGGGCGGGTGATGCTGATACCATCACCCGCTTTGTCGTGTTCGGAAGGTAAGCGATTTGTTTAGGGCATAAGCATGGCCGTTGAGGTTAGCAACCGGAACTCTCGATACGAATCTGTCCGTCGGTAATGGTGTAGGTGGCACCAATGGCCTGACAGATGAAACTGAGTCGTTTAATCAAACTTTCATTCGTAAACGTGGTCGTGATGGTACAGTTGGCTAAAGCTGCTTTATTGTAGTCGATTGTTAGTCCGTAGATAGCTTCGAGCCGGGTTAGTACTTCGTTCACGGGCCGTTCATCGAAAACCAGTTCAGTTGGTATGGTTGCCAACGGCAATGGTTCAGGAGCGGGCACTAATTCGCGCCGTAGATGGGCCGTGCGCGTCACGAAAACAGCCTGCTGATTGGGTGTTAGTTGTACGCCCTTCCAATCAGACCGCGCCACCGCCGTTGTGGTTGGGCGGGCATATACCGACACTTTACCCGTTCGCACCGATACCTGCACGGTCGGCTCATAACCGTAGGCTTTAATCCGAAAACTCGTACCCAACACTCGCGTCACGGTCTGACCCGCATACACCAGAAAAGGCTGGGCCGGACGTTTCTCCACCTCGAAAAATGCTTCGCCCGTCAGAAAAACGACTCGGCTGTCAGCCGAAAATACCGTTGGGTAGGTAAGCTGACTTTTGGGCTGTAGCACCACCGTGCTGCCATCAGCCAGCCGTAACCGCAGAGGCTGTTGGCTGGTATTGAGCCGCTCTTGCATCAGTGTTGCAGCCTTGTCAACGGGTGGCTGATAGGCTTGCGGGTTTGACGTAGAAACCGCCCTAAACTGCCACCAGCCCAACGCGAGCAAAACACTGGCCGCTGCTGCCACCGAGAGCCAACGCAGAGGTCGAAACGTGATGACCCGACCCGTTGTCTGCTTACTATCAAGTTCTTGACGAATGCGCTGCCAAACCAGTTGTTCTTCGGCGGTATCTGCGTAGGCGGGCGCGGTAGCCTGCGCTAACTGCCGCACAACCTGCTCGGCCTGCCGAACGGTTTCGGCCTGATTAGGATACTGCTGGAGGTAGGCTTCCCAATACGCCGACGATTCAGCATCGGGCTTAAGCACCCATCGCCGGAAATTGTCGTTAGTAACGAGGTCTTGCCAAGAAGCGAACGGAGGAGTCATTGGTAGTGGCGTTATACTACCAATAGGGCAAACCATATGGTTTTAACTCAATTTTTCCCAAAAAAAGTTATTTTTTAGGGGAACACCCCACCCCAACCCCTCCCCAGAAGGGAGGGGCTTACCGGCGTAAGCGTTTTTAGCCCCTCCCTTCTGGGGAGGGGTTGGGGTGGGGTATCACCGAATCGGCAGCAAATGCAGCATGAGCATTGCCCACAAAACGCCCGTCAGCAGTTCGCGCAGGGTATGCAGTGCCCGGTTGATGTGGTTCGTGACCGACTGGCCGTTGATTGCCATAATCTGGGCAATTTCCTGATGGCTGAATTGGTGGTAAAAGGCCAGCGTCAGGGCTTCGCGCTGCCGTTGCGGAAGTTGCTCAATGCATTGGCGCAGACGCAGTTGCACCCGATCGGATGTTTCCTGCTCGGTAATTAACAAGTCGATGGCTGGAATGCCTATATCCTCTGCGTGTTCGGCCAGCGCGTGCGGATGGAGCAGCGGGTTGGTCCTGGTCGTTAGCTGCTCCGACAACTGATTACGCAGTACCCGGAATAGGTAAAACCGAACCGTACCTAAATCGCGGAGGGTGGCCCGCCGTTTCCAGACTTCCACGAAAACATCCTGCACCGCATCCTGCACCAGCGCGTGGTCGGCGCAAAGTCGTTTACCATAAGCGAGCAACGCCCGGCTATGCTGGTAGTATAACTGCTCGAACGCGCTGCAATCGCCCGCCCGGAAGGCGTTCCAGAGCGATGTATCATCTGAAAACGAGAGATGGTTTGCCATGATGACGTAAAGGAAGAGCTTCGCGGTACAACCAGAAATAAAACGAATCGTAGACAGGTTTTGCTTTTTTCAAGCCAAATTTCTTTTGTTCTTACAACGACACCCCGAACTGCCACGGAATGAAATCGTCCTGACCAAGTTGCTGGGCTTTGGTTTGTACCTCGCCACTCGCCAGCCGAATCACGTATTCCAGCAGCGCATCGCCCGATTGCCCGATGGTTTGTTCACCCCGAACGATGGGGCCGCAGTCGAAGTCGATAATGTCAGGCATTTTCTGCGCCAGAGCCGTGTTGGTTGCCACTTTCGCTACGGGGCAGATGGGGTTTCCAGTGGGCGTGCCTAAACCAGTCGTAAACAGAATGATGGTTGCCCCGGCGGCTGCTTTGCCAGTGGTAGCCAGCACGTCGTTGCCGGGCGTACAAACCAGATGCAGACCGGGCTGCGTAGCTATCTCCGTGTAATTCAGCACGTCGACAATAGGAGCCGTACCGCCTTTTTTGGCCGCCCCCGCCGACTTGATGGCGTCGGTAATCAGGCCGTCTTTGATATTGCCGACCGATGGATTCATGTCGAAACCCGCGCCCACGGCTTCGGCTTTGGCTGCGTACTCGCGCATGAGCGTTTCAAATTTGCGGGCTTTTTCTTCACTTACGCAACGGTCGATCAGGTTTTGCTCGACGCCACAGAGTTCGGGAAATTCGGCCAGCAGGGTAGTGCCGCCCAGGGCTACCAGCACATCGGAGAGGTACCCCAGCGCGGGGTTGGCCGAAATGCCCGAAAACCCATCCGAACCACCACATTTCAGCCCAACTACCAGCTTCGAGAGCGGAGCGGGTTGGCGCGTGAGTTTGTTGGTTTCGGTCAGGGCCGCAAACGTTTGGCCGATGGCGTCTGAAAGCATGGCAAACTCGGTGCCGTATTGTTGCTGCTCAAAAAACAGGATGGGCTTATCGAAAGCCGGATTACGCTTCTGAATTTCGGTCAGCAGGTCGTCGTACTGCGTTTTCTGACAACCGAGGCTCAGCACCGTCAGCCCAGCCACGTTTGGGTGGTTGGCATAAGCCGCAAACAGAGCCGCCAGCAGAGCCGAATCCTGATTTGTGCCGCCACAACCCATCTCATGCGTCAGAAACTTGATACCGTCCACGTTCGCAAAATACGGCTTCGGCGCGGGGGCCGGAGCGTCGGGCAGGTTCGCCATCGACGCGCCCGTTTCGTACTGCAATCGCCATGCCCGCACCTGTTGCTGGTAGGTATCGGGTTGGGCATAGCCCAGTTCGCGCTCGAAGGCATCCTTCAGTTTCTGAATGTTCCGGTTTTCGCAGAACACTAACGGCAGCACGAGCCAGTAGTTGGCCGTACCTACGCGCCCATCGGAGCGGTGATAGCCCATGAACGAGCGGCCCTGCCAGCGCAACACGTCGGGGGGCAACCACGGTTGCGGTTTGCGCCGGTCGGTCGAGTAAGGTTCGGCCTCGTGGCGGAGATTGAAGGTCGTAATTTGTTCGCCCTGCCCGATAGGCTGCGTGGCTTTACCAACCAACACGCCGTACATAGTCACCGGGTCGCCGGGGGTCAGATCGTGCAGCACAAATTTATGTTTAGCCGGAATGCTTCGTGGCAACGTAAAGCTATGACCGTTGGAGACGATGGGCGTTCCGGCGGGCAAATCCTGCAAGGCGACCAGCACCGTATCGGTCGGTTCGAGTTTAAGATATGTTTTCATTCGTTATACAAGTAAGGGGTTATTACACAGAGACTCACGGAGCAGACACGGAGCTACACCGAGGATAATCTTAAAAAAAGCTCTGTGTATCTATTTTTCTCTTTGTGCATCTCTGTGTAATAGCTGCAATGCCCCAAACGTTAGTGAGCCGCCTGCACGGTGATTTCTTCGCGGGCGGTGGTTTTTCGGGCAAAATAAAAGACAACGATAAAACACAGAGCCGGTACAATGTAAGCCGTCTGGATGTTGCTGATGTCAGACACGCGGCCCATAACGACAGGAAATAAGGCCCCACCCGCAATAGCCATTATCACCAGTGACGAACCCACTTTAGTTTGTGGTCCCAGCCCGTAGATGCTGAGTGAAAAAATCGTCGGAAACATAATTGACATAAAAAATTCGGTGCCGATGAGTGCGTACACCGCCACGGACCCCCCTGTGCCTACAGCCACCAACAGCAGTACAACGTTTATTAACGAGTAGATTCCCAGCAGTTTATACGGCGCAACATACCGCATTAAAGCTGTACCGGCAAACCGGCCTAACATAAAACCCAGCAAGGCCACCGATAGATAAAAGGCCCCTGTTTTTTCGTCAATGCCAGCCGCCTGTTCTACAAATCGAATGAAAAAACTGGAAATGCAAACCTGCGCTCCAACGTAGAAAAACTGCGCCAGTACGCCCAGCATCAGGTTTCGCTGCTGCCACAGGTTATTCGTGTCGGTACTGACCAGTTCGTCGGCAGGTTCGGCAATGTCGGGCAGGCGGGTACGCCAGATGAGCACGGCCACCAGCAACACCACCACGCCAATCACGATGTAGGGCATTTGCACCGCAGTTGCTTCCTGATCGAGCAGCCGGTCGACCTGATCGGGGGGCATTCCGGCCAGATCAGCTTCTGAGATGGCCCGGCCCGACAGAATAAACAATCCGCCAACCAGTGGAGCCAATGTGGCAGCCAACCCGTTGAACGACTGCGCCAGGTTGAGCCGCTGCGTGGCCGTACTCGGTTCGCCAAGCACCGTAACATAGGGGTTAGCGGCTGTTTCTAAAAACGTTAATCCACTGGCTATCACAAACAAAGCCAACAGGAAAAACCCAAATACGCGTGTATCGGCGGCTGGATAAAACAGAAACGCGCCTACCGCAAATAGCAACAGCCCCGTCAGAATACCAGCTTTGTAGCCGTACCGCTTCATAAGCAACCCCGCCGGAATAGCCGTTACGAAGTAGCCAATAAAAAACGCCGAGTCGATCAGCGACGATTGCAGGTCGGACAACTGACAAGCTTTTTTCAGGTGTGGAATCAGAATTGGATTCAGGTTATGGGCGAAACCCCACAGAAAAAAAAGAACGGTAATCAGAATGAGCGGAGTCCGATAGGGGTTGGACATGAGTTCGTAGCGAGTGAGTTTACGAATAACAAAGTAGTAGGACTATATAAAGATTTTGTTTTATCTGTTTACCCAATCATACCACTATATTGGCAATAATTATTCGTGATTACCGATTTTTTAGCCAATATGCCGACAAAAGGAAAAAAAAGCCGCAACTACCAGACAGGCAATTGCGGCTTACCGTCGCACTCTCCCCAACGAAGAGCGGTGAGGTTATTAGTACTTGTCGTCTTCGTCCTCCTCCTCATCTTCGTCGCCGAAGGCTTTGCCGGGGTTGAACATCGAGCCGAGCAGGTCTTTGAACTGCTGCCCGGTATCCATCGGTGTTTTGCCCACCATTGAATGCTCAGCGAGACCGTGGAGCGCGAATTCCATCATGAACAACTTTTCGGCTTTGCTCAGGCGAGAATGGTACTGATCAACCACGTCGTCAAGCCCGTCTATGGTACGGAGCCGGGCTTCGTAATCGCGATTGGTCAGGTCGTTGAGCATGTCCATCGTGTTGCCGTCGCCGAACCAGTCGGTAATTTTTTTGTACGGATTGCCGCGCTTGTCTTTTTTTGCTTTTTCAGGATTCGGGAAGTAGTTCAGAAACTGATTCCGAATGGCTTTCCCGATCAGGTTCTGTGCTACGATTACCGGCCCTTCTACCTCGCCTTCGTACACCAATTCGACCTTGCCACAGATGGCCGGCACAGCACCGTAGAGATCGGCGATGCGGACATACGTTTCCTTTTCGCCGTTCAGCAACGACCGCCGTTCAGCCGCCGACAGCAGGTTCTCGTAGGCCGATATGGTCATCCGGGCCGATACCCCACTTTTTGCGTCAACGTACTCACTTTCACGGGCTTCCATTGCCACCTGCTCAATCAGGTCGGCCACGAGGTCGTTGGTTTTTACCATGCCTTTCTGCTCCGTTTTCACGATGGCCTCCTGCATCGTAATCTTCTTACCGATGGAAATCGACTTCGGATAGTGGGTCACAATCTGACTGTCGATACGGTCTTTCAGGGGCGTCACGATGCTGCCCCGGTTGGTGTAATCTTCCGGGTTAGCGGTGAACACGAACTGAATATCGAGCGGCAGGCGCAGCTTGAAACCCCGAATCTGAATGTCGCCTTCCTGCAAAATATTGAACAGCGACACCTGAATACGCGCCTGTAAATCAGGCAGTTCGTTGATGACGAAGATACAGCGGTGCGAGCGCGGAATCAGCCCGAAGTGAATCGTCCGTTCGTCGGAATACGGCAGTTTGAGCGTTGCGGCTTTGATCGGGTCAACGTCGCCGATAAGATCAGCCACCGACACGTCGGGCGTAGCGAGTTTTTCGGTGTAGCGATCTGAGCGATGTAGCCACGAGATGGGCGTAGCGTCGCCTTTTTCGGCAATCAGGTCGTGAGCATAGCGCGAGAGCGGGTGGAGCGGATCGTCGTTGAGTTCCGAACCGGCCACAACAGGAATGTACTCATCGAGCAGATTCACCATCAGGCGGGCAATGCGGGTCTTAGCCTGCCCGCGCAGACCCAGCAGATTGATGTGGTGCATCGACAAGATAGCCCGTTCTACATCGGGAATAACCGTTTCTTCGTACCCCCAGATGCCGGGAAAAACAACCTCTTTTTCTTTGATGCGTTCGATGAGGTTGTCCCGCAGTTCCTGTTTAATCGAGCGAGGCTCATAGCCAGCGGCTTTCAGTTCGCCCAGGGTGTTAATTGTCAGTAAGCGTGATGGTTTCAGGCTGCGGTAGTTCATTGTTTGTTAGTGATAAGTGATGAGAGATGAACGATAAGTAATTAGAAGTAACTCATCACTCATCGTTCATCTCTCATCACTTATTGAACAGGCTTTCGGAAGAAATGGTTTTTAGACGCTGAAAATGGCTAATTTTACAGGCTATTAGTTGTGAGAGGGGTTGTTTTGCCAACTATGAGATCACCTTTTTATTTCTTACTTATAAGTATCTTTCTGGCTTGTTTGTCGGCCTGCCGGGTGCAGAACAACCCGCCCGAACTGCTGAAAGTTTCGCCCAATACGGCTTACGTTGACCGCGAGGTAGCTCTGTCGGGTTATCAGTTTGGCAGCGAGCCGGTCGTAACGTTCGGTGAGGCTGCATCGCTCGTAACGGCCCGCATTCTTTCCAGCGATGATAACAACATCCGGGTCTCGGTGCCGTTTGCGCCCCCCGGCCCTACGCAGATTCGGGTTCGCAACGATCAGGGCGTTTCAGACCCGCTGCCGTTTACGGTGCAGCAGCCCGCCCCGGCCCTATCGGCAGTAACGCCTGCCAATGGTCTGCCAGGCACAACGGTCGTATTGACAGGTAATTACCTGAACCAACTGCTTTCGATAAAATTCAGCGATGCCGACGCCGTTATCCGCGACAGTACAGCCCAAAAACTAACGGTTGTTGTCCCGGAGAATCTACCGCGCGGCCCGCTGAGTATTGTAGTCGAAACAAAAGGCGGCCAACTGCTTATTCCATTTATCGTGGCCGATACGCCACAAATTACCAGTATCAGCCCACGCTCTGTCCGACCCGGTGGCGAACTGCTTATTCAGGGCAAAAACCTGACCGATGGCATTGTTCGTATCAATGGTCTGCTTGTTTTTCCAACCAATACGACCGTCAAAGACAATGAAATACGGGCAACGGTGCCAGCCAACGCCACATCGGGCGTAGTAACAGTCACTGTATTTGAGCGATTGATAGCCACTTCTGCCGATTCCGTGAAGATTGTTCAGCAACCGTCGGTAGCTAATTTAAGCCTGCGCGACGGTATTGCGGGCGATAAAATCATACTGAACGGCCTGAACCTGCGCGATGTAACGAGCGTGACGTTTGGCACTACAGCCGCTGCCTTCCGGGTATTGAGCGATTCACAGATCGAGACTACCGTACCAACGTTACCCGCACCTGTTCAATTGGCCGTTTCGGTCGGCAGCGTAGGCGGGACGTTTACGGCCACCGATCCGTTTTTCTATTACGTGGCTCCCGGTGCCATCACATTCAGTCCGACGCGGGCACTGCGAAACGCGCAAATTATTATCACCGGCCAAAACCTGCACCGGATTACCGAGGTAAAAGTCAGTGGTTTTACAGAACCTATCATCGACCGAATAGAAGGGTCGCAACTGCGGGTCAGCGTACCGGCCAATGCACTGACGGGTGCCGTTACGGTTACGAACCGCGCGGGTTCGTCAACGGCGGCCCGGCAATTGGTGGTGATTCAGCCACCAGTTGTTACCGAGATTATTCCGACAAAGGCGCGGCCCGGCGAACGCGTGGTGCTGAAAGGTAATTTTCTGCTGAACGCCCGTATTTTGTTTACTGGCACTGCCGTTGCCGCTGCCGATGGAGGTCGCACGGAAGACAATGAACGGTGGGTGCTGGTGCCTGCCGATGCGCAAAGTGGTGTTATTCGGCTAACCAACGAAGTGGGCGATGCCGTCACAACAGATGCGTTTACGGTACTCCGGCTGGCTGTAATTGCGGGGTTCGCTCCTCAAAGCGCGGTTGTTGGCGCCGACGTTACCATTACGGGCCAACACATGAGTTCGGTGAAAGAAGTGCGTTTTAACGGTGGAGCGTCTCTCCCGGCTCCGTTCCGGCTTTCGGGCAACGCGTTGATTGTCACCGTTCCTGGTTCGGCCACCACTGGTCAAATCTGCCTCACCACCGACGCAGGCGTGTCGTGTACAACAGGAAATTTTACAGTGGTCAGGTAGAGACGCAAGATGTTGCGTCTCTGGCACCGGATGGCGTTTGCTGACGCATGCAAAGGCTGACGCATAAGGAGACGCAACATCTTGTCGCTCCGGCGCACCGGTCTCTACAGGTTCATCAACTGTCGTACCAGCACTTCGTTGATTCTGACGTAACTTTCGTGTGTCCAGCCTGCGATATGGGGCGTCAGCACTACCCGATCCGACTGCCGGAGGTAATCGAAGGCGGTTTGTTGTTCAGGGCTGAGCTTTGCTAACTTCTCGTTTTCGAGTACGTCTAAACCAACTCCGCGTAGTTTACTGCTTTTCAGGCCGCGCACAATGGCCGACAACGAGGCTATTTCGCCCCGCGATGCGTTGAGGAGATAAAACGGTTTTGCCATTTGTGCAATGAATGCATCGCTGATGAGCATCCGGGTTTCGTCGGTCAGCGGAATGTGCAGACTCAGTACATCGGCTTCGGCCATAAGCTCTTCCATAGTGGCTTCCTGCGCGTAGGCATCGCCGTAATCGGTGCGGTATTTGTCGTGCGCCAGTACGCGGCATCCAAAGCCGCTGAGCCGCCGGGCCGTGGCACTTCCGTTGTTGCCATACCCAATCAAACCTACGGTCAGACTACCAAGTTCGTAGCCCCGGTTGCCTTCACGGTCCCAGATGCCCTGCCGTACCTCGCGGTCAGCTTTCAGGATGTTTGCCAGCAGCACCAGCAGCATGCCTACAACCTGTTCGGCCACGGCGTCGCGGTTGCCCTCGCCCGCATGAAAAACCCGAATACCGCGCCGGTTGGCAGCGTCGAGGTCGATCAGGTCAAGCCCGGCTCCAGCACGACCTATAAATTTCAGATGTGGGGCGTGGCTGAGTAGCTGCTCGTCAACGTTAGTTTTGCTTCGGATAATGAGTCCGGTAAAGTCTGGAAGGCGGTTGAGTAAGTCGGTTCGGGTAATGGCAGGCTGGTAATCAAACGAGTAGCCGGCATTGGTCAGCATCGCAAACAGCGACGGGTGCATTTCATCGGCAACGAGAATGGTGGGTGAAGTGGGAGACATCCGTATGGTTTTCGTAACTTGCGCGTTATTAACCTCACCCCCGACCCCTCTCCTGAAATCAGGAGAGGGGAGAAAACCATCTGGGACTGCTCCGCCCTCCTGCTTTCAGAAGAGGGGAGAAAACCATCTGAGATTGCTCCCCCCTCTCCTGATTGCAGGAGAGGGGTCGGGGGTGAGGTTAATGGCGAAACTAACGAAAGTAGATGGAACAACGCCAATCCGATAATGTAAACGATACCCGCCCCGAACCGTCGGACAGCGAGCCGGTTGTTAATCAGCCAGTTAGTGAAGGCCCGGTCAGTAGCGGAAAAGCGGCACCCGAACAACGAAACAACCCACAGCATCGGCGTGACCGCGACAATCGGGAGAACCGTAACAATGGTACTAACCGCTCCAACGGCGGTCAGCCGCGCGAAGACCGGCCAAACGACCGGCGTGGCGAACCCAAAAACGGCGACGAATCCCGCCGACCCAGCCGGGAAGATCGCCCGAATCGCGATGAGCGCGAAAACCGGCAGCGCGACGACGACGGTAGCCCGCGCGGGAGCAATCGCAGCGAGGCACCGAGTCAGGAGAACACCGGGCGCGAAGATCGGTTGGTGATCGGCATTTCGCTGGGCGACTATAATGGCATTGGCCCTGAAGTCATCCTCAAAGCTCTGCAATACAACCGATTACAGAAAATTTGTACGCCCGTTATTTATGGCTCGATGCGGATTCTGAATCGATACCGCAACCTGCTGGAAATGAAAGACTGGAACCTGAATGGGGCACAAACGATTGGTCAGATCAGCCATAAACTGACCAACGTTATCACCTGCTTCCCCGATCAAAATCAGGATATTCAGCCGGGGCAGGTAACGCCCGAAGCCGGGCAGGCCGCGCTGGCCTGTTTGCAACGTGCCGTCGACGACCTGAAAGACAACAAGTTAGATGCACTCGTCACGGCTCCAATCAATAAATACAACATTCAGTCAGACGAGTTTAAGTTTCCGGGACATACTGAATTTCTGGCCGAACAATTTGGCGTACAGGACAATCTGATGTTCATGGTCAGCGAACGCCTGCGCGTGGGCGTTGTAACGGGACATATTCCGCTGGGTCGCGTTCGGCAGAACGTCACGCGCGAACGCATCTCGCAGAAGCTGACACTTATGATACGGTCGCTGAAGCAGGATTTTGGCATCGACAAACCCAAAATTGCCGTGCTGGGTTTGAACCCTCACGCGGGTGAAGAAGGGTTATTGGGCAACGAAGAGAACGACGTTATCAAGCCGCTGCTGGCCGAATGGCGCAACAAAGGGCATTTGGTATTTGGCCCCTACCCCGCCGATGGCTTCTTCGGTACGCGCAGCTACGCTAAGTTCGATGCCGTGCTGGCGATGTACCACGATCAGGGGTTGATTCCGTTTAAAGCCATTGCCTTTGAAGAAGGCGTTAATTTCACTGGCGGGATGTCTATAATACGTACCTCGCCCGACCACGGCACCGCCTACGACATTGCCGGGAAAAACCTCGCCGACGAAACGTCTATGCTGCAAGCCATTTACACGGCTATCGACATTGCCCGCAAACGAAAAGAATTTTTAGAAACCGAAGCCAACGCACTGAAATGAGTTGTAGAGTTGTAGGGTTATAGGGTTACAAAGTTGTCGGATGGCAGCGGAGTTAACTCTACAACTCTACAACTCTACAACTCTATAACTCTACAACTCTATAACCTATGCTTAAATCCATGACCGGTTTCGGTAACGCGACAATAGAGACCGAGAGTTTATCGGTAACTGCCGAAGTCAAGACCCTGAATTCTAAGTTCTTAGATATTTATTGTCGATTACCCCGGCAATTTGCCGATAAAGAAATTGAGTTGCGGTCGTTGTTGACGCAGCAGCTTGAGCGCGGTAAAGTCGAAGTGTCGGTCAATGTTTCGCGCACGAATGCCGTGCGGCCCGGTGTGGTTATCAACCGCCCACTGGTGGCAGCCTACGTCAGCGACCTGAAAGAGACAGCCAACAGTATGCTGATGAGCATTCCCGACACCGACGTGCTGCAACTGGCTCTGCAACAACCCAATGCTTACCTAACCGACACACCCGAAACCACCGCCGATACCAACGAATACGCTACAGTACGGGCGGCAGTTGAAGAGGCTATTCGCCGGTGCGACGATTTTCGGCGGCAGGACGGAGCCGTACTCGAGCATAAGTTTCAGGAGTATATTCAGATTATCAGCGACCGGCTCGATGCCATTGAAGAACACGACGTCCGGCGCATTCCTGCCGTGCGCGACCGACTACGAAACTCGGTTCGCGAATTGCTCGAAAGCGAATCCTTCGACCAAAATCGCTTCGAGCAGGAACTGGTCTATTACGTCGAAAAATTTGACATTTCGGAAGAGAAAGTCCGGTTGAAAAACCACCTCGGTTACTTTCTGGAAGTGCTGTCGACCGAAGAGGCCAATGGTAAAAAACTGAATTTTATTTCCCAGGAAATTGGCCGCGAAATCAACACCATCGGCTCGAAAGCCAACGACGCAACCATTCAGCGGTTTGTGGTGCAGATGAAAGATGAACTGGAGAAGATTAAAGAACAGACCATGAACGTGATATAGCAGCACATTTGCGTACGTTAAAAACAGCCAAAATCTGAAAATGATGAAAAAATCGGTTCAATTGGCAGCCTTGTTATTCGTTCTGATCGCCTACGAAACATCAGCCCAAACGACCGATGCGCTAAGGCAGAAACTACAACAAATCATTTCGACCAAAAACGCCGTTGTTGGGGTTTCAATCATTGCCAATAATGGTAAAGATACCCTTTCACTACACGGGAACAGGCATTGCCCAACGCAAAGTGTGTTTAAGTTTCATGCTGCGTTAGCCGTATTAGACCAAATTGACAAAGGAAAATTCTCGTTGGACCAGAAAGTAGCGGTACAGAAAAAAGACTTATTACCCGGATTCTGGAGTCCTCTACGGGAAGAAAACCCTGACGGAGGAAGTTTCGCCATATCGAAACTGATCCAATACGCTGTTTCTCAAAGCGACAACGTTGCCTGTGATGCTCTGTTGCGGCTACTGGGAGGGCCACAAGTCGTTGAAGGATACATCAGAGAAAACGGCATTAAGGATATATCCCTCAAATTCAACGAAGAAGATATGCAGGCGCAGTGGGATAACATGTTCCAGAATTGGACCACGCCCATAGCGGCAAGCGAGACGCTGAGAAAATTCTATGACACAGGTAATCAACTACTTTCTCCAAAAAGCTATGCCTTTATCTGGCGAATAATGAAAGAAACAACAACCGGGGAAGGCAGACTAAAAGGGCTATTACCTAAAGGAACGATTGTTGCGCACAAGACAGGTTCTTCGGGAACTAATAAAGAAGGTCTGACACCTGCCACCAATGATATAGGCATTGTGTTCCTGCCAAATGGGAATTATTTTATCATTAGCGTCTTTGTGGCTAACTCTACAGAAAATGACCAGACGAATGAACGAATAATCGCCGAGATAGCCAAGGCAACCTGGGACCACTACGCTACGGCGAAAAAATAAACCTGTCCGACAATGACGAATTTTATTGAGCCACATAAAAAAGAATGGAAAACTGAATTCGACAACCTGAGACGAGTTTTACTAAAAATACTTGACGGCTATGATGTAGACATTCAGCACGTAGGAAGTACGGCTATTTCAGGACTTCACGCCAAACCGATTTTAGATATTGACATCATAATTGAGAACAAACACCGTCTGGGCGAAATAGCTATTGAACTCGAAAAGGTTGGATACCAAAACAGGGGCGAGCAGGGTATTTCAGGTCGTTTTGCCTTCAGACAAACTTCTACCTTGACGCCTAAAACTGACCATGCTAAGAAATGGCAAAAACACCACCTCTACGTGTGTTTTGCTGACAGTTTAGCCTTGAAAAATCATCTTTTATTTCGTGACGCATTGTTGCTCGACGAAAAACTTGTCGAGCAATACTCGCTGCTGAAAATCAGGCTGACAAAAGAAAATGGAATGACCAGAGACAAGTACACCGAGCGAAAGACAGATTTTATTGTTTCTGTTCTGGAAAGTCTCGGATTGGACAAAAAGGAACTCCATAAAATCACAAGTGAAAACTGTACCGATAGGCTATGACCCGATTCTTTTTTCAGGTGGCAGTGAAGTTCTGACCGCTTATCCCATTCAGGTTTATTAAAAAAAGATCAGTCAGTAGTATTGCAGGAAATACGACTGACCATGGCGAACGAGCTATTTGATTTTATTGCCCGGTACATGCCTCTGACCGAGGGTGAAAAGCAGGTCATTTAAGCGGGTGCAGCAGAACGCTAAAGCATTGGTGTAGAAGCTGCTTCTTTCTTGGCGAAAGTCAACGAGTTGAGCCGTCGACTACACGTAGATTTGCATCGATCATGAAATCTGTTATTTACAAAGCCTACGGACCTCCATCGGTATTGCACCTCGCCGAGGTGGAGAAGCCCCAACCCAAGTCCAACGAGGTGCTTGTACAGGTCTATGCCTCAACCGTTACGTCGGGGGCAGTCTGGGTCCGGCAGGGGCGTTTCCCCGGTTCTTCGTTTTTTACGCTCGCGCTTCGGCTGATGTTCGGCATTACCAAACCCCGTCGGCCCATTCTGGGCTTCGAGTTTTCGGGCATAGTAGAAGCGGTGGGACCGAACGTAACGCGCTTCCGTGCCGGCGATGCGGTGTACGGCACTACCACTGGCCTGCCCAATGGGGCGTATGCCGAGTACGTATGCGTGCCCGAACGCTGGTCGCAGGGGGTTATTGCGAAAAAACCAGCCCAACTGACGTTCGAGGAGGCTGCTGCGCTGCCCGTAGGTGGCATGACGGCCCTGCAACTGCTTGGCAAAACGCAATTACGGGCCGGGCAAAACATTCTGATCTACGGAGCTTCGGGCAGTGTCGGCACTTACGCCGTTCAGTTGGCGAAGCATGTTGGCGCAACCGTTACGGGCGTATGCAGCACCGCCAACGTATCGTTCGTACAATCGCTGGGAGCCGATACAGTTATCGACTATACTTGCACCGATATCACGCAGTATGGAGGTCAGTTCGACGTAGTGTTCGATGCCGTTGGCAAGCTCCCTGCCGCTACGCTTAAAACTCTATTGACCAACAACGGACGATACATATCGGTACGCTCCATGACCAACGAACGAACCGAACACCTCGATGCTCTCCATCAGATGATCGAAGCCGGGAAGCTAAGACCAGCCATCGACCGCACTTACCCACTCGAACAGATCGTCGATGCACACGAATACGTAGATACAGGCCGCAAGCGGGGCAACGTAGTGATATGTATTTGAGTCAGATACGAGTAGCTTCGCTTCCACCTAACATTGTTGGCATGAAAACGCTCGATAATTTCTACGCAAGTCTGCCCGACGCTACACAAAGCTGTTTGCTCGCTCTGCGCGATCTGATTCTGGCCCAAAGCGAACGCCTGACCCCGGCCTGGAAATGGAATACGCCTTTCTTCGATTATAAAGGCCGGTACCTGTTCTATCTTTCGGCCAGGCACAAGAAACTCGACTGCCCATACATCGGCGTTGTGAATGGTAATGAGTTCGACCACCCCGCCCTGACTCTGGGGAACCGAGCACAGATAAAAATCATGTTTATCAATCCTGAAGAAGACCTGCCCGTTGAGCAAATCACAGAGGTACTTCAACTGGCTATGGCACAACGTGATCAGCCCAACAGCCGAACGTAATTGTGCTGACCATTACAACCCTTTCAGCTTATAAGAAGTCTTTTACGTATTATTAACGCAACAAATACGCTACGTACATGAAGACGCTGCTAATCTCTGCCCTGCTCGTGTCTCTGTTTGGCTGCTCGCAGGAATCTGTCGAGAGTGATTGTGTAGAGAAAATAAACCCCGATATTGCCTGCACCATGCAGTATGATCCTGTGTGCGGGTGCAATGGAAAAACCTACGGAAACGCCTGTATAGCTGGTGCATCGGGCATACGTGTTGTAGCCAATGGCGATTGCAAAGCCAACTAACGCCCGACGCCTGCACTACTACGCCGGACTAACCATCGCGGTGTTTGTGGTGATGCACTTGATCAATCATCTCAGCAGCCTCTACGGGCCCGAGCGGCACATCGCCCTGATGCAAACGCTACGTAGCGTGTACCGCCATCCGGTGGCCGAAACGCTGCTACTGGGGGCCGTGCTGGTGCAGATTGGTTCGGGACTGCGGCTGTTTCGGGACACGCGCCACACGGCCACTACGTTCTTTGGGCGGATGCACCGCTGGACGGGGCTGTATCTGGCCATCTTCTTCGTCATTCATCTCAGCGCGGTGCTGGGTGGCCGCTGCGTACTGCACCTCGACACCAACTTTTACTTTGGCGTGGCTGGCCTGAATAGCTTTCCGTTCAACCTGTTTTTTGTACCCTACTACGGCCTCGCCATCCTGTCGTTTTTTGGGCACGTAGCGGCCATTCACCACAAAAAAATGAGCCGTACCGTAGCGGGTTTGTCGCCCACGGTTCAGGCCCGCGCCATCTTGTTGCTGGGCGCGGTCGTAACCCTGCTTATCGTCTACGGATTGACCAACGGCTTTCGGGGCGTAACGATCCCGGCGGAGTATGGAGTGCTGATTGGGAAGCCCATCGCGGAGTGAAAAGGCTATGCTATATGGACTGAAGCAAACGACCAGTGCTGTTTGCCAGCTATCAAGATAGCTAACCTTTCAACAAACAATAGCCGTATAAAATTAAATATTTATTGTTTTTCAATAAATATTTATTGATGTTTGCTACACAATCAAACAAAATACGCAAATGACAACCACTAACACTACGGTGCTGAAGATCATGAATGTGTTCTTCTGGATCGTGTTCATTGGGCTTTGTATCAAGACCGGCGCGTTGCTGGTTTCTCTCTTCGTCAGCCTGTTTGTGAATCCGGCTGGTGCCAAAAACCTCTACATGGGCCTTGACCTTTCGAATGTGCAGACATACAGTCAAAGCTATTACGTTCATCTGGCGTCCCTGATTATTGCGTTGAACGGCCTGAAGGCTTTTATCGCCTACTTAGTGGTCAAAATTTTCCTGAAGTTCGACCTATCGAAGCCCTTCAACCACGACATTACCGCGCTGATCAACACCATTAGCCATGTAGCATTAGGCGCGGGCATTGTAGCCATGATTGGGTCAGGGTCCAGTGACTGGCTGATGAAGCGAGGACACGTCGTGCCCATCAATTGGGGCGGGGGTGAGATTCTGTTCTTTGCGGGCGTGATTTATATTATCGCCATTGTATTTCAGAAAGGCACCGAGCTACAAACCGAGAACGATCTAACCGTATAGTCAATGCCCATTATTGTGAACTTAGACGTGATGATGGCAAAACGAAAAATATCACTCAATGAGCTTTCGGCCAAAGTCGATTTGACGTTGTCTAATCTGTCGATTCTGAAAACCGGCAAAGCCAAAGCCATCCGGTTCAGTACGCTCGAAGCGATTTGCAATGCCCTGGACTGTCAACCGGGCGATATTCTGGAGTACAAACCAGACTAATCAAACAAAAGCCATTCGCTACCACAATGACTACTCCTGCCCTTTCTCAGCCACCCGACCCCAAAGCACCCGAAACCATTGAGCAGGCGCAGCGCGACATGCGCCTGAGTTATGCTGCGGGAGCCGTCGGTATTTTTGTGTCGGGTACGGTATGGCTCGTTGCCGCGCTTGTGAATTTATACGTCTCCCCTCAACAGGCTATCTGGACGCTGTTGATTGGCGGAGCACTGATTCACCCGCTGAGTCTGCTGGTCTATAAAGTGCTGGGAATGAACCAGCAACATCATCCGCAGAACCCACTGGCGAAACTGGCCATGGAGGGAACCGTTTGGATGCTCATGTGCATTCCGCTGGCTTATGTTCTTTCATTTCAGCGCACCGAATGGTTTTTTCAGGGTATGTTGCTCATTATCGGAGGGCGTTATCTCACCTTTGCAACGTTATACGGTATGCGTCTGTACTGGCTGCTGGGAGCCGTGCTGGGTATTGCGGCAAACGTACTGTTTGTATTACAAGCCAATGCCTTCGTGTCGGCCCTCGCTGGCTCACTAACCGAAATCTGTTTCGGTTTCGTCATCTACCGACGCCGTTGACACGGCTGTGTCGTCCCTCCGGGACGCAACGTCGTGACCAGCCCCCGTCCCAGCGGGACGATACAGCGTAGCGTCGGTAGCGCGATGATAACATCTGACCTGCCAGATTCGTTGAACGTTGTATGCCGACCAAACTCCCGCTCTCGTTCTACGAGCAGCACGATACGCTGACGCTGGCGCAATTGCTGCTTGGCTGCGAACTCGTCCACGAATCGCCTGAAGGCCGCACGGCAGGAATTATCGTTGAGACCGAAGGATACATTACCGGCGACCCGGCCTGCCATGCCTACCGGCGCGAAACGAAGCGCAACGCGGCTATGTTTGGCCCGGCAGGTACGCTCTACGTCTATCAGATTTACAACCACTACAACTGCATCAACGTCGTGACCGGCCCGGCAGGCGTGGGCGAAGCCGTCCTGATTCGCGCCCTCGAACCGACCGAAGGTATCGAGTTAATGGAAATGCGCCGAAACGAAGCGTTTAAGACCGGCTTTGAACGTTACCGCCTGAACACCATCGACGCGCAAACACCGGAAGGGTTCCGTAACCTCTGCAACGGCCCCGGCAAGCTCGTCATCGCGCTGGGTATCGACCGACATCGGCACAACTTTTCGTCGCTTACAACCGGGCCAATTTCCATCTGCGGGCCGGTTCTACACGACTTTGAGCTGGTTACGACCACGCGCATTGGCATCAAATTCGGGGCCGATCTGCCTTACCGCTACTACATAAAAAGCAATCGGTTTGTCAGTAAAAAATAAACTGTCAGAACCATCAGAACCAGGATTAGCCGGGATTGGCAAGATTAAACAGGACTTATGCGCTGCACTTGTGTACAGACTGAAAGATTAGGTAAGCGCAGCGTAGAATCTTGTGGTAATTTTGTCAATCTCGGCTAATCCTGGTTCAGACATCATGGTTCAGATGGTTATGATTTGTATTTTTGGGAGACAAACGCAGCTACTCAATTGCCTTTGCTTTCCATGACCTACCTCCAGCAGGATTTTAGCGTTCGGTTTTCGTATCGCGTCTTTTTTACCGAACAACTTTTTCAGATAGACAACCCAACGCTTGCCGATTTTTTTGCTCAACAGGCCAGTGAGACTACGTCTAAAAAAGCCCTGTTCGTACTTGACTCAGGGGTTGTCGAAGCATTTCCATCGCTGTTGGCTGACATACAAACCTATTTCGGTCAACAAGTTTTGGGCGTTGATCTAATACACGATATGCTGGTGCTGCCCGGTGGCGAAGCGGCTAAAAACGACCCAACGCTGGTTGAGCAGATTGTTGATGCCGTTGACCGGTATGGTATCGACCGGCACTCGTTTGTGGTAGCTGTGGGCGGAGGTTCGATTCTGGATCTGGTGGGCTACGCAGCCGCCATTTCGCACCGGGGCATTCGGCACATACGCATTCCGACAACGGTTCTGTCGCAGAATGATTCGGGCGTGGGCGTTAAAAATGGCGTTAATTATCGCGGAAAGAAAAACTTTCTTGGCACGTTTGCGCCCCCCGTGGCCGTATTCAACGACAGCCTTTTTCTGACCACGCTCGATGACCGCGACTGGCGGGCGGGCATCTCGGAAGCCATTAAAGTGGCCCTTATTAAAGACGCTCAATTTTTTGCCTGGGTAGAAGCCAATGCGGAAGCCCTCGCCCACCGCGACGCAGCCGCCATGCAGTACCTGATTCACCGCTGCGCCGACATGCATCTCCAGCACATTGCTGCGGGCGATCCGTTTGAGCAGGGGTCATCGCGCCCGCTCGATTTTGGCCACTGGAGCGCGCACAAACTCGAACAACTGACTGATTTTGAGATCCGTCATGGCGAAGCTGTTGCTACCGGCATTGCGCTCGACACGCTCTACTCGAACCAACTCGGCTGGCTTTCCGACACAGATACGAACCGGGTGCTAACCACGCTCCGAACCCTCGGCTTTGTGCTCTACCACCCCCAACTCGATGCCGACAACAGCGCGACCATTCTGCGCGGCCTGTCTGAATTTCGCGAACATCTCGGCGGACAGTTAACCATTATGCTCCTACAGGCTATTGGTCGGGGCGTTGAAGTCCACGAAATGGATGAAAATCGTATTCGGCAGGTCATTGCCGTGCTGAAAGAACAGGAATTGGTGAACATGTAACGCGGGTGGGAACCCGCAGTAGTAAACTCACAATGCGGGTTCCCACCCGCGTTACGGTTATGAAAACGCCTTTAGGCCATCTCGGCTATTGTACCAATATTCACCCCGGCGAGTCGTGGGCCGATCATTTCGCAGCTTTGCAACAGGCCGTGCCGGAACTGAAACAGCGACTATCGCCCGATGCACCGCTGGGGCTGGGGCTGCGACTCGCCAACGAAGCCAGTGAGGAGTTAGAAAAGCCCGAAAACTTAGTGGCGTTTCAGCAATGGCTGGCCGATACGGGCTGTTATATCTTCACAATGAACGGATTCCCGTTCGGTAGCTTTCACCATACGGTTGTAAAAGATCAGGTGCATAGCCCCGACTGGACCACTGAAGCGCGGGTTGACTACACCAAACGGCTATTCAGAATTTTGTCGGTGTTATTGCCTGTCGATGAACTGGGTAATGCCATACCGGGTGGCCTTTCGACTTCGCCCCTCTCCTACCGCCATTGGTTCGAGTGGGAGCAGCCAGCCGCCCGCGACTATATTTTTTCGCAAACCACCCAGAACGTTCTCGAAGTGGTGGTAGAACTTATCCGGCTTCGGCAACAGACCGACCGGCTTATGCACCTCGACCTCGAACCAGAACCCGACGGTATCATCGAAACCGCCGACGAGTTCATAGCCTGGTTTACTGACTACCTGCTGCCGATGGGTATCGAGCAACTGACCGACCAGTTTGGCCTGACCGACGAAGCCGCTGAAGCTGCCATTTGCGAGCACGTTCGGCTTTGTTACGATGTTTGCCACTTCGCCGTGGGCTACGAACGCCCCGCCGAGGTGCTCGACAAGCTGAAAAACTACGGGCTTCGGGTCGGCAAAATTCAGATTAGCGCGGCTTTGAAAGCTGCTTTCCCGGTCGATGCCGACGGTCGTGAAGCGGTACGACAGGCGTTTGAACGGTTCAACGAACCAACATACCTGCATCAGGTAGTGGCCCGCACACATGATGGCTCGTTGTTACGTTTCACCGATCTGCCGAACGCGCTGGCAGCAGTAGACGACACTCATGCAGAGTGGCGGGCGCATTTCCACGTTCCGATTTTTGTACCAGATTATGGCGTCTTACAGTCTACGCAGGACGACATTCGGGAGGTGCTGCGGCTACAGGCCGAACGGGCATTTACCAATCAGATGGAAGTAGAAACCTACACCTGGGACGTACTGCCAGAAGGGTTGAAACTCGATTTAATAGACTCAATCGAGCGGGAAATGAAGTGGGTACTTAATTTTAGTGATGAGTGATGAGTTTTGGGAGCGTCAGCAAACTCATCACTCATCGTTCATCACTCATCACTACCTACCATCACTTTTATGAAAAAAACTGTTGTTCTCGACGTGGTGGGGTTGTCGTATTCGCTGATTGGCGAACATACGCCCTTTCTGAAACAGTGGTTTGCCGATAAGCAACAGGCCACCATTACCCCCATGCTGCCCGCCGTAACAACGTCAGTACAATCGACTTACGTAACGGGTAAATGGCCGTCGGAAACGGGCATCGTTGGCAATGGCTGGTATGACCGCACCGACTGTGAAGTAAAGTTCTGGAAGCAGTCGAACAAGTTGGTGCAGGGGGAAAAGATTTGGGAAGCCGCTCGGCGTGAATTCGCTCGACAGGTTAATCCAGCTTTTACGGTCTCGAATATGTTCTGGTGGTACAACATGTACTCCAGTGCCGATTTTTCGGCCACGCCCCGCCCGCAGTACCCGTCGGACGGCATAAAACTTCCCGACTGCTACACCTACCCCGGCAACCTGCGCGACCGGCTCCAGCGCGAACTCGGCACGTTTCCGCTGTTTCAGTTCTGGGGGCCGCAAACCACCATCAAAAGCACCCGCTGGATTGCCGACGCCAGTATGCTGGTCGATCAGTGGCACAATCCTACACTGACGCTCGTTTACCTGCCGCATCTGGATTATTGCCTGCAGAAATTCGGCCAAGACATTCCGAAGGTGGCGCAGGATTTGCGCGAGATCGACGATGTATGCCGCGACCTGATTCAGTTCTATGAACAGCGTGATGCTGAAGTGATTGTACTGTCGGAATACGGCATTACGACCGTTAGCAAACCTATTCACATCAACCGGATTCTGCGCGAAGCGGGCATGATTCGATACCGCGAAGAGCGCGGGCTTGAGTTGTTCGATGCCGGAGCCTCGCCCGCCTTCGCCACTGCCGATCATCAGATTGCCCACGTGTATGTCAACGAAAAGTCGGTGTATGATAAGGTTCGTGGGATTCTGGAAAACACGCCAGGCATTGATCTGGTGCTGGATAAAGAGCAACAACGGGCTTGCCACATCAATCATGAACGCTCCGGCGATTTCGTGGTTGTGGCCGACGCGGATAGCTGGTTTACGTACTACTACTGGCTCGACGATGCCCATGCGCCTGATTTTGCCCGGTTGGTGGCTATTCACCAGAAACCCGGCTACGACCCCGTTGAGCTATTTATGGACCAGACAAATCCGTTTATTAAGCTGAAGGCGGGCTATAAACTGGCACGCAAACTGGTCGGTTTCCGGTATCTGATGAACGTCATTTCGCTTGATGCAACGCTGGTAAAAGGGTCGCACGGGCGATTAGAAAGCAATCCGCAGTTCCAACCCGTATTTGTGAGCCGACAGAATATCGCCAAACAACTTGCGGCTACGGATGTCTATCACCAGATTTGGGCGACGCTTATGGCGGAAAAAACAGTGGTGCGGCAGTAGCAGTTATGGAGATAAGTTGTTAACTTCATAATTATGAAGCCACTATACGCCCTCTTGCTGCTTCTTTCGGCCTGCACCACAAACCGGCCACCGGCTATTAATGCCCCCGCCGACGAGTCGGAATATTACCAGCCGAATCAGCCAACGTACATGGCGCAGCGTCGGCTTTATCCCGACCCGCACGGTGGCCTCGGCCACTCGCAGGACCCCGACATTCGGGTAACGGATATAAAGCTGACAGCCGCCTACACGGTGCTGTACCTGACCTATGCCAAAGACCGCAACGAGCGCAACAGCGGCTATTTCGGCCCCGGCACCAATGCTATTTCGTTCAATCCCGAAGCCAAATTGGTTTCGCGCGATGGCAAACAGACGTATAAACTGCTTAAAGCCACCGGCATTCCTATGACGCCCGACAGCCGGGAAGTACGCAACGACGAAACGGTAACGTTTGTGCTGTATTTCGAGCGGTTGGATAAAGGCGTTGAATCGTTCGATTTGTTCGAGTGCAAAAGCGACAGCCAGAGTTCATGCTTCAACGTGGAAGGCATGAACATCGAAAATCCGGCTGACACGGCAAAGGCGAATTGACAATTGGCTGGCAACAAATCTGAAAACGCTACGTTATCGGATAGTCTATAGTCTTTATCAATTAGCGTTTCAACTCGTTTTGCAGTATCTCCGTAACGTCCGTTTCACCTCTTTTCTGGTCATTGGTTTCTTTGTCAGTCTTGCTGTTTTAGGGCAGGAAAACCTAAAACACCGGCTTTTGCACGGCTACCTTCTAAGTACCGATGCACCTGTTGTCAAAGGGAAACCAACCCTGTTCGTCTTTGAATTAGCCGATACGTTCGGCGAGGTTTTCAAAGCAGCGTCCTCACAAAGCAAGCAGCCCGATGCTATCAATTTCGAGAAAGAGATGGTGATTGGTGTTGCCTTACCAGCCACCAACAAGCCGCCTAAACTATCGATCAGCCGGGTGTTTGTGCAGGACTCAACGCTCACTGTGCGGTATATCAGGATGACGGATAGTGCTGTCGTTAAATCGCCACTCGCTACCCCAATACAACCCACACTGCTCATCGCCATTCCCAAACAAACGGTTTTGAAAACCAGATTAATTGAGAACGGCAAGGTTATGCAAACCTTGAAAAAAGACATTTAACCCCACCCCCGTCCCCTCCCCGTTAGGGAGGGGCAAGCCTGAAAAGCTTCGCGCTCCTCCCTAACGGGGAGGGGACGGGGGTGGGGTGTCACGCAAAATAATACATAATCCAGACCATTGCGCCCGTGAGTAATCCGGCATAAAAAATGTCGGATTGGTAAAATACCGGGCGTTCTGTTTGCCGCCGTTCGTACCATCCAAACAGGCCAAGCGTAACTAATGCCGCCGGAAGCGCAGCGGTTTGCGGGCTGATTACGTCGGCAAAAACAAGTAGTAGAATTGGCACCTGCAAGGCTGCAAAACGCAGCAACGCCCCACCAATACCGCTGAACGTTATGGTCAGGTCGTCGTGGTCGCGGCTCTGAACGCTGCGTTTGTTGAAATACACGCTCAAAGCGGCAATCAGACCGGAGCCAATCACAAAAATCAAAAATACGCGGTACAGAAAATTCAGCGTTTCGCCGAATGTATCGCGCACAAACGCGCTCTGTGCCAGCCAGTTGTTGTATACAAAGTCGCAGCCAAAACCAATCAGGGGCGAGCATACCAGCACAATTACGGCGGCAATTGGGTTAGTTTTCTTCCACAACACACCCCAGAAAAACGCAACAACCAAACCCGGTTTGATGTAGGACGTTTGGTTGGCAAGAATCAGAAAAAAGTTGTCGGATGAGGTAGGATCGTAGGTGGTGTAGGCCAGCAGCACGGCTACGGCGCACATCAGAAAGACGCCCAACTGCCCAAACCGCACCGTGGCCGAATCAGTGGCATTCGGTCGGATGTACTTACGAAATACGTCATAAGCCAGCATAGTCGAGACGGAGTTCATCATGGAGTAGATGGCTGAAAAAATGGCGCACATCAACCCCGCCAGAATCAGCCCCACCAGCCCGTAACCCACCGGTACAACCGTTCTGAGCAGGGTCAGAAACGTATCGTCGGGCTTGACCACATCGGCCCCGAAACGGCTGGTAAACAGGTAGTAAGCCGCCGAACCGGCTCCGATGGAAAAGAACGGAATCAGCAGTTTCAGGAAGCCAGCCGCCAGTGACCCTAACCGGGCGTCGTACTCGGTCTGGGCGGCCAATACGCGTTGCACCTGATATTGGTTGGTAGTCCAGTAAAAAAAATTCAGAATAGTAAGCCCTGTAAAAATGCCGAGCCAGGGTAGTTTGGGGTGGTTGGCAGGCAGGTATAGGTGCATCTTGTTGGCTCCGGCCTTATCGATGGCAAGCAGTCCGCTCAGACCACCTATTTCGGGCTGGAGGTAGGTTAGCGTCCCCATTGTCAGTACGGCGATAATCATGATGACAGTCAGAATGTTATCAGCAATCACCACAGACTCCATGCCGCCGAAGACGGTAAATACAATCGTCACACCCGCAATTACCAGAATACCTTGCAAGTACGTTGGCTCGAACGATGTACCATCGAGCAAAATACCCAGCGTTCGGCTCCCGATGTAAAACCCGCCGATAAGCTGAATCATGATAAACGCCAGCATCAGCACCGTGTAAACCAACCGGGTATGCTCGTTATAGCGATTTTCAAGAAACTGCGAAAGGGTAAAAAACTGCCGTTTCCGATAAATGGGGATAAACACATACACCAGCACCAGAATAGCAGGCACGGCCCATACCTCGTAATGGCTCTGGGCAAATCCAATCGAGTAGCCGATGCCCATCATGCCGATAATTTGCTGGGCATGAATATTCGTACCAAAAATCGACCCTGCCACCGAGTACCATTTCAGCGAGTGCCCAGCCATGAAATACTCATCGGAACTCTTCTTCTTCAGGCTGGAATACATACTGGCTATTACCAAAAAAAGTAATAGTAATATCACAACAGCCAAATCGACGGTGGATAGGGATTGGAGCATTTACAGTGTGTTTTAGTAGAGACGCAAGATTTTGCGTCTCCTCTGCCGGATGGTTTTTATAAAATGGCTGGCGCACGAGAAGACGTAACGGCTGGCGCACGAGGAGACGCAAAGGGTTGCGTCTCTACGTGAATATACCTGTCGTCAACGGTGTGCTGGGCGTGGTAGCGGGTGTGCGCCCCTGTTCGACAGATAGTTTCACGTTTGGTAAGTGGGGCAGTAGGTGCTTGCCAAACAGTTCACACTCGTCAATCAGCGGATACCCCGACAATATGAACGCCCGGATGCCCATGTCCATGTACCGGTGCATTTTTTCCAGAATCTGGTCGGGCGTACCAACGATAGCCCCACCGCAACCCGACCGGGCGCGACCGATGCCCGTCCAGAGCATTGGCTCAATGAAATCATCGGGGTCGGCCTGTTTACGAAACTCATCCTGCCGCAGTACGCCCGCCGATTTAGAATCCTGGGTGCGGTGTTTAAGGTGTTCGGCCACTTCGGCATCGAACTTCGACATCAGCGTTTTGGTATAGGCGCGGGCTTCTTCTTCGGTCTCGCGCACAATGACGTGAATACGCAAACCAAAATCGATGGTGCGGCCATGCCGGGCGGCCCGTTCGCTCATGTCCTGCATGGTTTCGTAGATGCTATCTTCGGGTTCGGGCCACATCAGAAACACATCGCAATATTTGGCGCATACTTCTTTGGAACCGGGCGAGATGCCACCAAAATAGAGTAGCGGTCCGCCGTTTTGCTGATAAGGTTTTACGGGACCGGCGGGCAGGCTGATCTTGCCGTAAATGTCGCCCTCAAACTCGATGCGCTCCTGTGTCCAGGCTTGCTTGAGGATTTCGATAACCTCTTCGCAACGTTTGTAGCGCATCTCGTGATCTTCTTTCAAACCCGGCAAATCGGAGTTGATGATATTGATCGTCAGCCGTCCTTCCAGCATATGGTCGAGCGTGGCGAGGTGCCGGGCCAGCATGGGGGGGTGAATTTCGCCGGTTCGAATGGCCGTCAGCATCGAAATGTTTTTCACCTGCGGAGCCATAGCCCCCGCAAACGGCAGCACCTCCTGCCCTACCACATAGGACGTAGGCAGCAGAATATTCTGAAAGCCCAGCCGGTCGGCAGTTTTCATGATGTCGGCACAATGGGCGTAATCACTGCGCCGGGCGGGGTCGATGGTGCCGAGGTAGGCCGTGTCGCCCCCGCAAAGGTCATCGAACCACGCGACCTCGCAAACGCGCTTCTCCGTGCGGATAGCTACGGCTTGAATGGGTTCTGTTAACATAAAATTGTGTCTTTGCTACTGTTCAAGTTGATACCACTGCACGTTTTTCAGGGGTGCCCGGCGGAGCGTGTTACTGAATCGTGCGGTTTGAGGGCCGTAATACTTTTCCAGATAATCGAGTACTACTTTTTCCGATTCGCCCAAGTCCCAGAGTTTGTGGTATTTCTGCATCCAGCGGATACGCTCCTGCCAGCCGTCGCGCGTGAATCGGTGCTGTAAAATCAGTTTGCTCGAATGGCAGGCGGTGCATTGCGCCTTCACCAGCATCAGGTTAGTATCGTCGACCAGCCCGGTTTCGGCGTCAACTTTCAGCGTATCGGCCACTGTTGCCCAACCGTTCGGCGCGGGCCGTTTGCCCGTTCGGAAGCCGACTAATGCTACAAACAAAACCGCCGTGAGAGCGAGGAGTTGAATGGGTTTCATCCTTCTTTTTTCTTTATACCGCCTTTATAGCAATGCGATGGCAGGCATTGTTGAGATAACCACCGGGGTTCCACTGGGGAATCACCATCGGCTGCGACACGCCGGCATCGTCGGTGGCGCGTACCCAGACTTCGTAGTAGCCCGCTTTTGGAAACGCGATTTCAGTTTGCCAGTGCTGCCAGGCGAGCCGGTTTTTGGGAGCCTGCAACTTGCACGGTTGCCAGGTTGCCCCGTAGTCAATCGACGTGTGTACGTTTGCCACGGCGCGGTCGCCCGCCCACGCATGACCACGCAGAGCCAGCTTCGTTTTCAGATCGAACATGGCTCCGCTCTGAGGGTACGTAATCAGTGATTTGACGGGCATCGACTCGATGATGCGGAAATTTTCGGGCGTTTCGGCAATCTTTTCGCCGGGCTGAACGGGCCGGACCGGCATTCGGTAACTGTGGCCTTCCATTTTGGCTCCGTCATGCTCTTTGTTGCGCACCGCAATGGTATGCAGCCACTTACCCGACACCGACGCAGGCCACCCACCCACTACCAATCGCAGCGGGTAGCCATGCACGAGTGGAATATCATTGCCATTCACAGCCCAGGCCAGCAACGTTTCGTTTTCGAGAGCTTTCTTTATCGGTACTCCGCGCGAGATCGCCACTTTGGCCGGGTCCTGGCTCAGATGCAGGTCTTTGCCGTAATAACCAATGTACACGGCGTCGTCTTTCAGGCCCACGTCGGCCAGCACGTCTTTTAGCCGCACGCCCATCCACTCGGCGCAGCTAACGGCTCCCTGATCCCAGGGGTTGCCAGATGTCTGCGGCTCAAACCCCGACCGTCCATTACCGCCACATTCCAGCACTACCTGATACGTATAGGATTTAAACCGCTTCTTCAGTTCGGTCAGGGTATAGGTTTTTGGTGCTTTTACCGATTCACCGTTGATCGTCAGTGTCCAGGCGTTTGGGTCGATTGGCTGCGATGGCAGAAGGCCGTTGTTCCGAATAAACATTTTCTCAACGGGCGTAATGGCATCGTCGAGCCGGTGAATGGGCGTTTCCACGTTCCAGGGTTTATCGCCCAGCACCTTCATGTCGGGGATTTTACCCTTCATCGGATCAATGTCGAAACCCAGCGGCACGTAGTTCGGCGGCATGTGTTCGGCGAAAACAACTTCCGCGCCAACCATTGCCGCAAGTGCAGCCAAAGCACTTTTCCGCAAAAATCCCCGCCGGTTATGCAAATCGTTTTTCATATAGTAACGCGGGTGGAAACCCGCATGGTGTAGTAAGGCGGGTAAAAACCCGCACTCTGAGTTTATCACTGCGGGTTTCCACCCGCCTTACACATACATCACAAATAACAACGCCGAGATGCTGACCACAACCCAGAGTAGTACGGCTTGCAAAAGTACAGCCCCGCCCACGGCTTTCAGCGAGCTGAGTGACAAATTGGAACCAATCAAAAACAAACTTACTACCATTGTCTGCTTGGCCGCTGTGTATAGAGGTTTCGCGAGTGGCTGTATCGCCGGTACGAAACTATACAGACACGACGCCAGCACAAACCCCACAATAAACATCGGAATCTTAAACGATTCGCGGTTTTCGGCAAATCCCACCACCAATAGCAACGACACCGGAATAATCCAGAGTATCCGCAGCATTTTGGTAATCGACGCTACGTGCAGGGCTGTATCGCCATACCGCGCCGACGCGCCCACCACCGAGCTTGTATCGTGAATGGCAATGGCTGCCCACGTTCCAAACTGCTCTTGCGTTAAACCGAGTGCATGTCCCATCGCCGGAAATACGAACAGGGCCACGGCATTAAGCAGAAATACCACGCCTGTCGCCATCGACAGTTGACTGGGGTTAGCCTTCATCACCGATCCCACGGCGGCAATGGCACTCCCCCCGCAAATGGCCGTTCCGACTGCAACCAGCAGGCCCGTGAGCCGGTCGATGCCCAGCAGCCGTCCCAACAGCAGACCCAACGCCAGCACGCTCAGCACAAAGATGGTAGTGGTGCCGATATTAGCCTGCCCTGCTTTGATAAGTACATGCATATTGATGCCAAAACCCAACCCAATTACCGATGCTTTCAGCAGATAACCGCCCCACCGACCCGCCTGCTCCTTAAACGGATTGCCCACTATCAGCGCGAAAGCCAGCCCCAGCAGTAAAGACCCCGATGATGTTATCACCGGCAGAAAACACACAACCGCCGTGAATACATACAACGCTTTTTTGCCATTCATGCTGGCAAAGCTATTTGTCTATTTTTCCTAAGAAAAATGATGTTTTTTGATACTCGATTACTTTTTGTTATATTGACGCATGGCAAATCGCATAAATGTGGTCGATACGCCATCGGGTTGTCCGAGCAGGTGAATAAACGAGAACTTGCGCATAATCCGAAAGCCGTTGATTGGTAGAATCGTTAGTTCACCGTAGGCAATCTCCTTCTGAATAGCCCGGATCGACACAAACGAAACGGAGTTGGAATTTTCTAAAAACGACTTAATGCTCTCAGTACTACCCAAATGCATAATAACGGGCAACGACGACAGCTTTACGTTCTGCTCTTTCAATGCACTTTCCAGCACCTCGAGCGTACCCGACCCACGTTCGCGCAGTACGAGTGGCATAGTAGCTAAATCACTCAAATTAACCTGACTTTTTCGGGCAAACTGACTCTTACTGTTCGTGACCAGTACCAGTTCGTCGGACGTGAAATCGACGTATTTGAGACCGGGGTGATGGCGTTTACCTTCCACAATACCCAAACTAATGGATTTGGACAAAACTGAATTTTCAATAATCTCAGAGTTTCCGTTGAGCAGACTGAGTTGAATCTGCGGAAATTTTTCATGGAATGACGCCAGAACCGGCGAAATCAGGTACTGTGCGATGGTAGTGCTGGCCCCCAGCCGAAACTCGCCCGACAGTTGGTCGCGCATGGCTCCTAATTCAAATTGAATACCCTGGTATAACGTAAAAATCTCATTGGCGTACCGCAGCACAACGGCCCCTTCGGGCGTGGTGAGAATGGTGTTGCCTTTCCGGTCGAACAGGCGGGCACCAAGCAGGTCTTCCAAATTTTTAATTTGCTTGGTAACTGCCGGCTGACTCAGCGATAACTCGGCGGCTGCTCTGGTAAAGCTTTGATTACGGGCTACGGCGGCAAACACTTTGAGCCGAAAATCTTCCATACGAATGGGGGCTAATACGTACAGCGGCAAGTAAAGCAAAAACAGAGTAATCACATAACTTTTGGTAATACTTTATAAAAAACTGTGATTTCTCTTTTCATAAAGCTGATGCTTTCTTTGTTCAAATTTTTGTTGGAATTGTTTTACTTTTGCCACCCGCTCGTATGCCACCATCGGTACTATGTCTGCTAATTTTTCTGCTTGCAGTAGTAGAATTTGCAGCATTGGCTGTATGTTTGCAAAAATCTACCAATTCAATAGAATAAGTACTATACTCTATCTAACACCGGGAGAATAGTACACACGTCGTTCTTTTTTCACATACCCACTTCGCTGTTTATGAGGCACATTTTTCTAACAACCTGGCTCGCCGTACTTTGTCTGACTCAAACATTCGCTCAAACCGTGCTGACCGGCACTGTCACAGAAGTTGGCACTAACAGCCCCATTCCGGGCGTGAACATCACAGTAAAAGGCACTAACATCGGTACAGCCACCAACCGTGACGGTAAATACCAGCTTGCCGTTCCGGGTCCCTTTCCGCTCACGCTCGTGGCCTCGTTTGTAGGCTATGCCCGGCAGGAAATTGTGGTCAATAACGGCACCAGCGTCCTGAATTTCAGTTTGGCCGAATCGGCAATTGTGGCCGATGAGGTAGTGGTATCGGCCAGCCGGGTCGAAGAAAGCATCACCAAAGCCGCCGTGACCGTTGAGCGGCTCGGTGCCCGCCAGTTTGCCAACTCCCCGGCAGCCAACCCCTTCGATGCCCTCCAGAACCTCAAAGGCGTCGACCTGCTCACCCAGAGCCTGACCTTCAAATCGGTAAACCTGCGCGGTTTTGGGGCTAATAACAACAACCGCTTCGTGCAACTCACCGATGGCATGGACAATCGCTCGCCGGGCTTAGGCTTCGGTTTTGGCAACGTGGCGGGCATTTCCGACCTCGACATCGAAAGCATCGAACTGATTCCGGGGGCGTCGTCGGCGTTGTACGGGCCAGATGCGTTGCAGGGGCTGATGCTGACCACCAGCAAGAATCCATTCACATACCAGGGGTTGAGCGCACAGGTAAAAGTTGGTGCCAACAACGTTGGCAAAGCTAACTTCGGTCCCAAAGGCTACTACGACGTAGCGATTCGGTACGCTAAACAATTCGGTACACGCTTTGCGTTTAAAGTGAATTTTCAGCGGCTCGATGGCACTGATTTTATTGCCGATGATTATAACGACCGTTCGACAAGTGCCAGAACCAATTTCTGGGCCGTCGACCCGAACCGGGGGAATGTGGCAACGGGTGTCGGCTACGTGCCGAACAGCAACCGCAACGCCAATTTCGAATACGACGGGGTGAATATCTACGGCGATGACATCAACGCGGGCGGGGCGTTCCGGTTTCCGGCCAACTTCACCAATGCGGCCCTGCAAAATCGCTTGGTAACCCGCACGGGATACACCGAACTCGACGTACTGGGTAATAATGGTAAGGTGTTTAACAACCGCGCCAACGTCTCGCTGCATTACAAACTGGGCCGCAATGTAGAAGCGTCGCTCGGTTGGTATTACGGCAACGGAAACCTCATCCGTACTGCCGGTTTCCGTGAATATTTCCCGAACTACATCCGGCATCAGTTCCGGGCCGAAATCAAAGGCGAAAACTTTTTTGTGCGGGCTTACACCACACGCCAGAATGCCGAAGGCTGGAACATCGGGCAAACGGCTGCGGCTATCAACAACGCCTGGAAACCCCTCGGAACGGCCACGACGGGTTGGGCAGGTGATTTTGCAGCCGCTTTTGCCGCTAACGGTGGGCAACTCGAAGCCGCTCGCCAAGCTGCCAATCAGGGGCGTTTCATGCCCGGTTCGAGCCAGTTTAACGATATTCGCGACCAGTTGGCGAACACGTATAATAACGTGCGAATTGCCAGTTTAGGCCGGAATGGGGTGCGTTTCAAAGACAATTCGACTATGAACCACTTCGAGGGAATGTACAATTTCACGAAGCATATTAAAATAGCTGAGTTGATTGTGGGTGGTAGTTTCCGCCGATTCCTCCTTGCTACAGGCGGCACGGCCTTACCGCTCAATGCCGATGGTTCGGAATACACCATCAACGAATACGGAGCGTATGCGCAGTTGTCGAAGGAGTTCCGCTTAGGGTCGATTGGTCTGACCCGTCAGCCCATCACGTTCAAACCGACAGTAGCCGTTCGATACGACAAGAACCAGTATTTTCAGGGTGGTTTCACCCCACGCGCATCGGGTGTGCTGAGTGTTGGGCCACACAACTTCCGGGGATCGTGGCAGTCGGCATTCCGTAACCCCTCGCCGGGGCAGTTGTTCGCCGTGCCACCGACCGGGCAGGGTGGCGAAGTAGGTGGTTCGAGTGTTGCCGCCGACCGCGCCGGGCTGAACACCAACCGCGCCTTTTTGGGTGCCGATGTGAACGACTACGTAGCCGGACGCATCACTGCCGACCAGCTAACGGCCCGCGCCTACGACCCATCTCGTTTTACAACCGAAAAAATCAATACCTGGGAAGTAGGCTATAAGACGCTGATTAATAACAAGTTGTTTATCGATGGCTTTTACTTTCATAGCCGCTACACCGATTTTATTGCGGCCCAGAGTTTCTTCCAGTTGCTGACGCCGGGCGGTGGTCCCGATGCGTTCCGAACGCCGTCGAACTACCGCACGTTGCAGGTTAACTTCAATAACTTCAACGAGATATTTGTAAACGGCTGGGGCTTTGGTGCCGAATATGTGCTGGGTCGGGGCTTCGCGCTGAGTGGCAACTACGCCCGGCAGGTGGGTAGCATCACGCTCCGCGACGCGCAGGGCAACGTGCGCAACAACCGCGCTGGCGAACCCATCGTGAACCGGCGCATGAGCGACCCCGACGTGGCTCAACTGGGCCGTAACTTCTTTATCTCGCCCGAAAATCGCTACAACATCAGTCTTGCCAACCCACGCATCAACGGCGGCAATCTCGGCTTCAACATTACCTACCGATGGACCGACAAGATGTGGGTAGAACAGGGTACCACAGCGGGTGACATCTGGCTACCAAGCTGGACATCGCTCGACGCGCAGGTGAGCTATCGTCTGCCAGTCGCCAAATCGGTTGTAAAATTCGGTGGAGCTAACATCCTGAATAAGTACTATTCGCAGGGCTACGGCCTGGCTCAGATTGGCGGATTGTATTACGTAGCCCTGACGTTTGATGAGTTATTCCGTTAAGTTAAGTTGAGTTAAGTTAAGTTGAGTTGAGTTGAGTTGAATTCGTTTTCTCAGTCGCCCGGCAACGTTGTCGGGCGACTTTTTTGTGGAGTGACAATGGGCAAATCCGTGCGTCTAAGTTGCATTTTAACTATCAATGCCCACCCAGCCCGACAATCCACACGACCGATTTTTTAAGGCAACATTTTCGCAGCCACTCATTTTTGCCGATTTCGCGCAGGCGTTCATGCCCCGCGACGTGTTTGAACGACTCGATCTTGGCACACTTGTTCGGGAAACCGATTCGTTTATCGATGAGCAACTAAGCGAACATTTTGCCGATCTGCTCTTTTCGGTACAGTACGGCAAAAAGCCTCTGCGTATTGCTCTGCTGCTCGAACACAAAAGTTACCCGGTCAGGTATCCGCATTTGCAGCTAAATCAATACCTGCTCAATTACTGGACGCACCAGATACGGCAGAAACAACGCCCCGTGCCAATTATTCCGATTGTTGTTTATCACGGTAGAACCCGCTGGAATCAACGACCGTTTGCCGCTTATTTTACCGAAGCTGATACTTCCTTACATCGATTTCTACCCGCATTCGATTATCTACTGTTCGATTTGTCGACCGTTCAGACAGGCGATTTGATGCCGCTCAAAACGAGTTTCGGGAAGCTTACGGCTAAGTTATTGAAAAACATTCGGCACAAGCACGCACTCCAGCGTATGTTTGTCGAGTATGCTTCTTTGATTCGGCAATTACTGGATGAACCGGAAGGGCAGCAATTTCTGGGAACGGCGTACATCTACATGAGCTGGTCGTCGGGCTTGACAACCCCGGAAATCGTGCATATTTTTGGTCAGGTTTCGTATCACGCAAAAGATATAGCTATGTCGGCAGCAGAAATTTTAATTCAGGAAGGGTTAAAAAAAGGCATTCAACGAGGCATCGAAGAAGGTCGCCAAATAGGCATACAACTTGGCAAACAGGAAGGTGTTCAGAGCATGCTCGTGCAAACAGTGCAAGCGATGCTGAAACTCAACATGGACATTCACACCATCGCGGTGGTGGTAGGTCGACCGGAAGCCGAAGTAGAAACGATTATTGCGGATATTACCCGTTCGGGCGAGTCTTAGATTCCTTCAGCCTTTTCGTCTTTTATACAAGCGAACCCGGCAGGTTCGCTTTTTTGTTAGCTACTGAACAGGAATCTTGATCGACTCAAACCGTTGGGCCGTGCGGTTACTGTATCTTTGCCGAAATTTTCTAATGCAGTCAGGCGTGAACTACCAGCAATATGAATCCCTCGACTACGCGCAACTTGCCGCCGAGGTGTTAACGTACTGGAATCAGAACCAGGTTTTTGAACGGTCGGTCAGTACCCGCGAGGGGGCCGAAACGTTTACGTTTTATGAAGGACCACCGTCGGCCAATGGTACGCCGGGCATTCACCACGTCATGGCCCGGACCATCAAAGATATTTTTTGCCGGTACAAAACACTACGCGGCTTTCAGGTAGCACGTAAAGGTGGTTGGGACACGCACGGCCTGCCCATAGAATTGCAGGTTGAAAAAGAGCTTGGCATCACTAAAGATGACATTGGCAAAACCATTAGTGTTGAAGACTATAACCGCAGATGCCGCGAAACGGTGATGCGGTTTACCGACCAATGGAACGACCTCACCCAGAAAATGGGCTACTGGGTTGATCTCGAAAATCCGTATATCACCTACAAAAACGAGTATATCGAGTCGGTCTGGAACCTGTTGAAACGGCTCTATGACCAGAATTTGCTCTATAAAGGCTACACCATTCAGCCTTACTCACCTAAAGCTGGCACGGGATTAAGTTCGCACGAACTGAATCAGCCCGGCACCTACCGCGACGTGCGCGACACAACCGTGGTGGCGCAGTTTAAAGTAAGACCCAGTGGTAAATCGGGCTTTCTGTTTTTCGACTCCGGCGATCAGGATGTTCATATTCTGGCCTGGACCACTACGCCCTGGACCCTGCCCGCCAACTCGGCCCTGACGGTTGGCGCAAACATTGATTATGTGCTCGTAAAGACATTCAACGCCTACACGCATCAGCCCATCAACGTGGTACTGGCGAAAGCGTTGGTCGGTCGGTGGTTCAATGAAAAAGGCCGGCAGGATGGGCCTGGAAGCCCGGCTTTCGATGCCTATCTGCCAAATGATAAACTGATTCCATGGGCAATTCTTTCGGAGTTCAAAGGCGCGCACCTCGAAGGCATCGAGTATGAGCAACTATTGCCTTACGTGCAGCCTTCTCCCTCCCTCGACGGGGAGGGCCGGGGTGGGGTTGCCTTCCGGGTTATTCTGGGCGATTTTGTAACGACCGAAGATGGTACGGGCGTCGTACACACCTCGCCGACGTTCGGAGCCGACGACTTCCGGGTGGCGCAGGCCGCTGGCATTCCGCCCATTATGGTGAAAGACGACACCGGCAAAGACGTGCCCATTGTTGACAAACAAGGGCGGTTTGTGCAGGAGATTACCGACTTCGCCGGTCGGTATGTGAAAGAAGAATATTACAGCGACGACGAACGCGCCGACCCCAACTTCAGGCCAACCGACGTACTGATTGCCATCAAACTGAAAGAAGAAAACAAGGCATTTCGGGTCGAAAAGTACGAACACCCCTACCCCCACTGCTGGCGCACCGACAAGCCCATACTCTATTACCCGCTCGATAGCTGGTTTATTCGTACAACGGCTAAAAAAGACCGGCTGGTTGAGCTGAACAAGACCATCAACTGGCACCCCGAAAGCACCGGAACGGGACGTTTCGGCAACTGGCTCGAAAATCTCGTAGACTGGAACCTGAGCCGCAGCCGCTTCTGGGGAACGCCCCTGCCCATCTGGCGGAGCGAATCAGGCGAAGAGGTTTGTGTGGGTTCAGTAGCTGAACTGGTGTCAATGATTGAATTAGCGAATGACAGACTGATTGAATGGGTTCGGGAAGGTAAGACCCAATATCAAACCTACATCGACGCCAACAATTCGTTCATTCAATCAGTCAACAAGTCAACCTTTGACCTACACCGGCCTTATACCGACGAAATTTACTTTGTTTCGGAGAGCGGTCAACTGATGCAGCGCGAACCCGACCTGATCGACGTGTGGTTCGATTCGGGCGCGATGCCGTATGCACAGTGGCATTATCCGTTTGAGAATCAGGACGTGTTTGGCAAGGCGTTCCCGGCAGACTTTATCTCGGAGGGTGTTGATCAGACGCGGGGGTGGTTCTTTACGCTCCACGCCATCGCCGGGCTGCTGTTCGATTCGGTGGCGTTCAAAAACGTGGTTTCGACCGGGCTGGTACTCGATAAGAACGGTAACAAAATGTCGAAGCGGCTGGGCAATGCCATCGACCCATTCAAAACGCTCGAACAATATGGCCCCGACGCTACGCGCTGGTACATGATTACCAACGCCGAACCGTGGGACAACCTCAAGTTCAACCTCGATGGCGTGGGTGAAGTACAACGCCGATTCTTTGGCACCCTGTTCAACACCTACAACTTCTTCGCGCTCTACGCCAACTTAGACGGCTACAAAATCAACCAGTTCGACCGGGTGCCGCGCGAACAACTGCCCGAACTTGACCGCTGGATTTTGTCGAAGCTGAACACGCTGGTACGCGAGGTAACGGAGGAGTACGAAGCCTACAACCCCACCAAAGCCGGACGACTGATTCAGGACTTCGTGAACGATCAGCTTTCAAACTGGTATGTGCGGCTGTCGCGTCGGCGGTTCTGGAGTACCACCCCTAACCCCTCTCCTGATTCAGGAGAAGGGGGAATGCCGCAGGACAAGCGGGCCGCTTACGAAACGCTTCAACATTGTTTAGCCGCCGTAGCGCAACTGATGTCGCCCATTGCGCCGTTCTTCGGCGATTGGCTGTACCGAAATCTGACCGATTGCGTTCGGGAAGAATCTATTGAGAGAAGCACACCATTCCAGCACGATTCGGTACACCTGTCCAACTGGCATCCGGTCGAAGAAAACTGGATTGACGCCGACCTGGAACGGTCGATGGAACTGGCACAGCAGGTGTCATCGCTGGTGCATTCGCTGCGGAAAGGCCATAAACTTAAGGTGCGGCAACCGTTGAGCCGGGTGCTGGTGCCGGTGTTGAATGCCGACACCCGCCGACAGCTTGAACACGTTGCGCCCATTATTATGTCGGAAGTAAACGTGAAAGCCGTTGAGTTTGTGGATGATACAAGTGGCATCCTGAAGAAGCGGGTGAAGCCAAACTTCAAAACGCTCGGCCCCAAATTCGGCAAGCAGATGAAAGACGTAGCAGCCGCTATCTCAGCCATGACCGATGAGGAGCTTCGTGGTTTGGAGCAGTCGGGCGAATTTTTCATTCAGGCACTCAATCAGTCAATCATTCTATCCGACGTCGAGATTCTGACCGAAGACATTCCGGGCTGGTTAGTAGCCAGCGAAGGTGGCCTGACCGTAGCCCTCGACGTAACCGTGACCGACGAGTTGCGTCGGGAAGGCATTGCCCGCGACGTAGTGAACCGGATTCAGAACCTGCGTAAAGACCGGGGCTTTGACGTTACGGATAAAATCAGCATTCAACTCGAACGCAATAATTTCCTGTTGGCAGAAGCCGTTGAAAAGCATAAAGACACCATTCAGCAGGAAGTGCAGGCCGTTTCACTCGATTTAGTCGATGGTCTGAACGGCGAAGCGTCCGAATCCACGGCGGCTGACATTGAGATGGATGAGTTTACGTTACGCGTGAAAGTTAATGTAGTGAGATAGGCAGAATCGCGGCTATATCAGTGCAAATAGTGGCATGAATCTTGTAAGTAGTGGAGAAGAACGGATTACATACCTTTTGGTAATAAACCTATCATCACTCCTAAACAAGTACAGCCTTGCTTGATTCTCTACTTTCTTCACTGCACACCTTTGCCAATAATTATCAGGCCGTTATGTGGCGACTGCGTGAATGCGCACTCAACGACGAACAGTTGGGTGCTGCTTTGGGCGTTAGCGGCAATGCCATCCGCAATCGGCGTGCCAAACCTGATTTATGGAAACTGTCTGATGTCGAACGGCTGGCATCGCATTTTTCTCTGCCGACGACAGCCTGCACCCACCTCGACCGTGACCTGAAAGAGTTCCCCAATCGGTTGCGTAGTATGCCGCCCGATGAACGCCGACGAATGGAGCGGCTACTACTGCTCAAGATAGCTCAGTTCGAGTCGTATAACAAAAACGACTGGCCCGTTCGTTATTTGCTGCGTATGCACCGGGCCTTACTGAATGGCAGTTAATGTAGCAGCAACAAATACGCAGGAGAATCGGCAGAGCATCCGTATTTTTATGGTTTCGGCAGATACCCTATTATGCGCTATTTCTCTACGCTTATTTTCCTGCTTTTTTTCGGCTACGCACATGCCCAAACGCCACTTATTACGCGTGGCCCGTACTGGCAGGTCATAACACCCAACTCGGCCTTTGTGCGCTGGCGCACCGATCAGCCCACAACGGGCCGAATATGGTTCGGTACGGATGCTGCCCAACTAACCAACAGCCAGCGCGAAAGTCAGCCCAGCCAGGAACATAGCCTGACCCTCACGGGCCTGCAACCCAACACACGCTACACCTACGCCGTAGGCTACGACGACACCCGGCTGGCATCCGGTGCGGATTATTACATTAAAACAGCCCCGCCCACGGGTAGTACGCAGCCGTTTCGACTATGGGTGCTGGGCGATTTTGGCTTCCCCGGCAACCGGCAGATTCAGACGTATCAGGCGTATCGCAGTGCCATCAGCAGCCGACCAGCAGATGCCTGGTTGTGGCTCGGCGATAACGCGTACTGCTGTGGCACAGAAGATCAGTATCAGCGATATGTATTCGATGTATACGGGCCAACTTTTCGAAATACGCCTATTATTCCCAGCCCCGGCAATCATGACTATAATGACAGTAACACCAATTTCGACGTTGCTTACTACCGGTTGTTTTCAATGCCCCAGCGCGGAGAAGCGGGGGGCGTAGCGTCGGGCAAGCCTACTTATTTTTCAGTTGATTACGGTAATCTGCATATTGTTTCGCTCGACTCGCAGGGCCAGCAAACTGACGATAACAAACGCGTTTATGATACAACCAGTGTGCAGATTCAATGGCTCAAACGCGATCTGACCGCCAACCGTCTGCCGTGGACAATCGTTATTTTTCACCATCCGCCTTATACCAAAGGCACTCATGATTCCGACACGCAGGAGCAGTTGCGCCTGATCCGGCAAAACCTGACACCCATTTTTGAGCAGTATGGCGTCGACCTCGTCCTGAACGGCCATAGTCACGTTTATGAACGCTTTTACCGAATGCGGGGTCATACGGGCCTGGCTAATTCGTTCGACCCAACCCGCCATATCGCTGAATCGACGACGGCCCGCTATGATGGTTCCCCTAATTCGTGCCCCATACTAACAAAAGGTCAGGGTACGGTATATGTTGTGAACGGTGCCGGTGGCGCACCGGGTGGGCAACGAGCCAGCTACCCAATGCCTGCCATGCTGGTAGGCAATACCGTTCTGGGTGGTTCGATGTTGGTCGATGTGAACGATAATCGGCTGGATGCTCAGTATATTTTAGAAGATGGCAGCGTATTCGACCGCTTTACTGTTCTCAAAAACGTGAACAAAACAGCCTCGCTCACCGCCGAATTTGCCGACACGCTGCAATTATTGGCCTCATGGCCGGGCGAATACCGCTGGACCAACGGGCAAACGGGCCGCAGCATCCGGTACATCGCCAATCAGGCGGGCACCTTCCCGGTAGCCGTCACCGACAACCGGCAATGCCTGAACGACCAGTTTAACCTAACCGTACAGGCCGCGCCCAAAATAACTACCCGCTCGTTGGCAGTACCTGCGGTGTGCGTGGGTAGCACCGTTTCACTGACTGCCACGCCCGAAAACACGACCAAAGCCGCTGGCTGGCAATACGATGTGCTGTTGTCGGATGCAGCGGGCAACTTTGCTGCCGAGCGGGTAGTTGGTTCGGGCAGCTTGACCACGCTGTCGGCTACCATTCCGGCAACGGTTTCGGCAGGAACGGGCTACCGGCTACGTGTTCGGCCACGCGGCATCAGCTACGCCGAGTTGATTCCATCAGCCGCGTTTGCTGTCAGACCACTGCCAACGGCTACCCTGTCGGGTACAGCTACAGTACTGATTGGCGAACCTGCATCCGTAACGGCCACGTTTACGGGCGATGCTCCCTGGCAGGCTACGCTCTCGGACGGAACAGCGTTCACGGCTCATACCAGCCCCAGCGTACTGACAATCAAGCCACTACGCACGGATACGTATACCATTCAAACCATTGAGAATGCCTGCGGCAAAGGCACTGCGACTGGCCAGGCCAACATTATAGTCCTGTTTCCAACCGCCACGCAGGGAGCCACCGACGGGCGGCTGCTCGTATACCCAAACCCAACACGTGATGTCATCGTTGTGGAATTGGCATTAACCCAACGGCAAGCCGTTAGACTGAACCTAACTAATACGCAGGGGAAAACCGTTTTTCAAAAACAAACGGGCGTTACACAGTCCGTTAATGAGTCGATTAAACTGCCCGCAACTGCCGGAACGTATTTATTGACGGTTCAAATCGGTAGCGAAACCCTGACGCGAAAAGTAGTGCGGGAGTAAATCAGATGGCTTGCCCGACGCCGAACAGGATAACGAACAGCAGGGTGGTAAGGGCGAGTTGACCCAATCGGGGATTCAATTCGGTGGGGTGTTTGTGCGTGGCTACGGCTCGGCCATTCAGCACAAACAGCGGAAATGTAAGCAGGTAGAGATACGAAATCAGTTTGGCGTCGGTCAGGAACGAGTATGCCACAGCACAGGTCATGCCCGCCAGCAGCAAACCCCAATGATAACGAATTGCCAGCGTTCGGCCCAGCCGCACCGGAATGGAGCGTTTGCCGGTCTGTGCGTCGGTTTCTATGTCGCGTATGTTGTTGATATTCAGCACACCCGTGGCAAACAAACCCACCGCCGTGGCAGGCAGCAGCAGCAAGGGCCGAAAGTCGAGCGTATGCAGAAAGTATGTACCCAATACACCAACCCAGCCAAAAAACAGCAGCACGGCAATGTCGCCGAAACCTGCGTAGCCGTAAGGTCGTCTGCCGTTGGTGTACCCTACCGCAGCCGCAATGCTAAGCAACCCAAGTATCAGCATTCCATAGAAAAAGCCCGGTGCATTGAGCGTCCAGTCGGCATCGAACAGCGACACTACCAGCAGCCAGACGCCCGATATGAACGCCAGAACGCCCGTCACCACAATGCCGCGCAACATAGTCTCCCGGCTTATATCGCCGGTTGACACAGCCCGACGCGGCCCGACCCGCGCTTCGGTGTCTTTGCCCGACACGGCATCACCGTAGTCGTTGGCAAAATTCGACAGCACTTGCAGGAAAATAGTAGTCAATACAGCCAGCAAAGCTATTTCCCAGCTAAAGTGCCGGTCGGCAATTGCCAGAAAACAGCCAAGAATAATGCTCGCCAATGCCAGCGGCAACGTTCGCGGTCGAGCCGCAGCAATCCAGGATTTCATAAAAGAGCGAAAGAGTGAAAGAGCGAAAGAGCGAAAGCGTGACAACCTGGAGTTGGGTTGGGGCATTCTTTCACTCTTTCGCTCTTTCACTCTTTAATTTAAATGCCTACGGCTTTCTTAAACTCGACATCGTCGGGTTTTACGCCCGAAGCGAAGAAATTGGTCAGTTCGCCTTTTTCGTTGATGACGTATTTGCAGAAATTCCAGGTCGGAGCTTTGTCGTTCCAACCATTCATCGACTTGGTGCTGAGCCATTTATAGAGCGGAGACTGATCGTCGCCTACTACGGACACTTTCTCGAACATGGGAAACGAGACGCCGTAATTTTTCTGACAAAACGTAGCAATCTCATCATTACTGCCCGACTCCTGATTGGCAAAGTTGTTGGCCGGGAAACCCAGTACTACAATTTTGTCGCCATGCGCTTTGTAGAATTTTTCCCAGTCGGCGTATTGGGGCGTGAAACCGCACTTGGAGGCTACGTTCAGCACAACCACTTTTTTACCTTTGAAACCACTCAGGGCTACGGGTTTTCCGTCAATGCTTTTTACGGTGAAATCGTACAGCGATTTGGTGGGAGCTTCTGCATTGGCCGGGGCCGCAGCCGAGGCTTTTTTGTCGCTGAAAATACCTTTAACGAGGGTTGATAATGACATAAAGCTGGTGAGCGCAACCACAACGGCCACGCCAGTTAGGGTGAGAATGAGGGGCTTTTTCATATTACATTTTCTCCGGGACTTCGATACCCAGTAAACCCATTGTTTGCTGAATAGTTTTCGCCACCAAATCCGACAGAACCAGGCGGGTTATCAATTTATCCGCATCAGTTTCTTTCAGAATCGGTAGTTTATCATAAAACTGATTGAACGTTTTTGCCAGGTCATACGCATACTGTGCCATGTATGAGGGTGCATAATCTGTACCCGCTTCGCGCAATCGCTGAGGATATTGGCTCAGCAGAAAAATCAGTTGCTGCTCAATCGGGTCAAGCGAGGTTGCCAACTGTCCACTGCCGACTGCCCACTGCCCACTTTCCTGGGCCTTTCGCAGCACCGACCGAATCCGGGCGTGAACGTATTGAATGTACGGGCCGGTATTACCATGCAGATCGACCGACTCGGCGGGGTTGAACTGCATTCGTTTCTGCGGGTCTACTTTCAGCAAATAATACTTCAACGCGCCTAAGCCCAGCATATGAAACAGGTTCGCTTTTTCGGCAGCACTAAACTCATCGAGTTTGCCTTTGGCAGCTTCATCGGCGGCAGTGGCGGCTGCTTCGGTGGTTTCGGCAATCAAATCATCGGCATCGACCACCGTACCCTCGCGCGATTTCATCTTGCCCGTTGGCAAATCGACCATGCCGTAGCTGAGGTGATACAGCCCACCAGCGTAGGGCCGACCCAACCGTGCCAGGATGGCAAACAGCACGTTGAAATGGTAATCCTGCTCGTTGCCCACGACCCATATTTGCCGGTCGGTGCCGAAGTCGGCGTACTTCATGTCGGTGGTGCCGAGGTCCTGCGTCATGTACACCGACGTACCATCGGAGCGTAGCACGAGTTTCTGGTCGAGGCCCGCGTCGGTCAGGTCAATCCAGACCGAACCCCGACCGGATGGTCCGTCGTCTTTGCGGAAGAATACGCCCTTTTCCAGCCCTTCGTCTACCACTTCTTTACCAAGCAGGTAGGTTTGCGACTCGTAATACGTTTTATCAAAGCTGACGCCGATGGCCTTGTATGTCTGGTCGAAACCGGCGTAGACCCAATTATTGAGCTTTTGCCAGAGGGCTACCGTTTCGGGGTCGCCCTGTTCCCAGAGCCGAAGCATCTGCTGTACTTCCTGCATAAGCGGAGCCGTTTTCTCTGCTTCTTCCTTCGGCTGACCGGCGGCCACCATCTCCTCAACCTGCGCTTTATACGCCTTGTCGAACAGTACGTAATACTTGCCAATCAGGTGATCGCCCTTCATACCCGACGACTCCGGCGTTTCATCACTACCGAACATCCGGTACGCCAGCATTGATTTGCAGATGTGAACGCCCCGGTCGTTGACGATGCAGGTTTTAACCACGTCGTAACCGTTGGCGTTCAGAATCCGGCTCATCGAGTCGCCTAAGAAATTATTGCGTAAATGGCCGAGATGCAGCGGCTTATTGGTATTGGGCGACGAAAACTCAACCATCACCGACTCACCCCGTTTCGGCAGCGTTCCGAAATTGGGGTTTTGGGCCATGTCGTTCAGTACGGTAAGCCAGGCGGCATCGGCAATGCTGATGTTCAGAAACCCCTGCACCACGTTGAAGCCACTCACCACTTCGCTGTTTTCAACCAACCACGCGCCAATAGCCTGCCCGATTTGCGCGGGCGGTTGCCGCAACGTTTTCGTGAGCGGGAATGTAACGAACGTGTACAACCCGTCGAACTCTTTTTTGGTGGGTTGCAGCGTTACCTCGCTGATTTCCTGTTGGTATAACTCGGCGATGGCCCGCTGAATGGCACTACTAACGGCTTCCTGAATATCCATGAACGACTGTTACCGCGCATACGGGCGGTTTTGCGGGGGCAAAGGTACGAAAACTCGCCAAACGCGGTTTGCTACTACCGCGCCGAGAATTTATATACCGTCGTTGACTGAAACGTTTGGCCGGGGCGGAGTACCGTTGTTGGGAAATTGGGTTGATTGGGCGAGTCGGGGAAGTGCTGCGTTTCTAAACAAAACCCGAACCGACGCCCGTAGGCAATACCTTCTTTACCAGTGAATTTGCCGTTCAGGTGATTGCCCGTGTACAGTTGTACGCCCGGCTCGGTGGTGTACATCTCCAGCACACGCCCGCTCGTAGGTTCGTAGGCCACCGCGCCTAATTTCAGCGACTTGTCATTATCAGCAAACACCCAGCAATGATCGTAGCCGTAACCGTATTTGATCTGCACATCGGTAGTATCATTAATGCGATTGCCGATGGGCGTCGGCCTGCGAAAATCGAACGGTGTTCCGGCTACGGGGCGCAGTTCGCCGGTCGGGATTTGTTTGGGCGTGGTGGGCAGGTAGCGGTCGGCGTTGATTTGCAGTTCGGTATTCAGCACGTCGCGTTTCATGCCACTCAGGTTGAAATAGGCGTGATTGGTCAGGTTGAGTACAGTCGGTTTGTCGGTGGTAGCGCGGTAGCCGATACGGAGGGCATTGTCGCGCTGAAGTGTGTAGCTGACCTCTACCGACAGATTGCCGGGATACCCTTCTTCACCATCGGGCGAGGTATATTGCAGTTTCAGCGTTGGTTCCTCACCGTCGATGACAGAGACCGACCAGTGTTTTTTGTCGAATCCGCCGGGGCCACCGTGAATGTGGTTGGTGCCATTGTTAGCGGCCAGCGTGTAGGTTTTGCCATCGAGCGTAAACGACGCGTTGGCGATGCGGTTGCCGTAGCGGCCAATCACCGGCCCAAAACTGGGCGTACCTTTCAGATAATCGGCAAACGTCGGCACGCCGAGCGTAACAGCTTCGAGTTTGCCGGTTCGGTCCGGCGTCCGTATCGCGACGATGTAGGCTCCGTAGTTCGTAATTTGTACTTCCATGCCCGATGCGTTGCGGAGCGTAAATAGGTCAACGGGCCGACCGTCGGGCATCTGACCGAACGGTGTTTTTTCGATGCCCGGTTTGAGCGGAGCAGGTACTTGAACTAAGAGCATAATGAGTAAGAGCGTTTGCATAGTTTTCGGAGGGTTTACTTTAACACCGTCGTGCTTTCAGCTACGGCGCGGATTTTCTCTTTCGAGAAAAAGACTGGAAAATAACCGTTTTCGGCCCAGAGCGGAAACAGGTCGGCGTAATGGGGGCCATCGGGATTGCCCGACTGGCCGGGGCTGTTGATACCGAGCGTTTTATCCCAGTCTTCGGTATCGACCAGAATACGAAACGATGCCCCATGGGTCTGGTTGAGGTCGTTGGCCGTGGCATTCACGGTTTCGCCGTAGCCACCCCGCGCCACCGGGCCGAGGTTGATGCGCTGCTGCATAGCCTTATCGACCAGCTTGCTGAGCGGGTGCGTGATGGTGATGTGTTTGTTTTTACGCTGCCCGTAGCTCCAGTCGTCCATGTCATTGCCGAGCCGTTCAGTTAGTTCCGCTACGGCCCGGTCGAGGCAGGTTAGCAATAGCTCGTCGCGGAGGGTGGTGCCGCCCTGTGGCGTTACTAACCAGTCGATTACCCGTTTGCTGGGTAGGCTTCGGAGGTAAGGCCGGGCGTTTTGCGGCACGTTGGTTTCATACAGTGCCTTCTTCAACTGCCCTTCCCAGGCGACGTAAATAGCTGCCGCCACCGATTCGGGTTTAAGCTGAAAATTCCACCGGCGCAGGTAGGTCAACGCCTGTTCCGTGCGGCTGTTGGGCGACGACAGATTTTGCAGCAACGGCACAAGCGTTCGCGCCGGAATGCTCAGATAGTCGGTCTGCAAGGCCATGAAATCGACTAAATTTTTGCGTGTCCCATCCGACAATACTTCTTCGATGCGGTGCGCCCGGCTTGGCCCGGCCCAGGTCCAGCCGATGGCGTTGCGGTTTGGAAAATTACTGGGCGTGAGGTTGTTATTGGCTGTTACGACATAGCCTTCGGGCGGATTCAGTTTGCTGGGCAGTTGCTGGATGGGCAGGTAGCCGCCCCACTCGAACCGCCCATCGCCCGGCACCGGCACCAAGCCCGAAAAATTCTTTCGGATAGGTGAAATGCCTACTGCCTGCCAGCCGATGGTGCCGGTTTTATCCGCCCACACCATGTTCTCGCCCGGAATCCGGCTGAACGAACATGCCTGCCGGAACTCGGCCCAGTTGCGGGCCTGATTCATCCGCAAACTGGCTAAATACGGCGCACAGCCCGTTTCGAGCCAGCCCGCCCGCACGGCGTAAGCTTTGTGATTCGGGGCGTCTTCAAACACCACCGGCCCGTGGTGGGTGTATTTCAACGTTGCCCGAACGGGTTGCCCGCCCTTTACCACAATCGTCTCGGCCAGTACGCGCATCGGCACCCAACGGCCTTTATACCGGTATTGATTCGGGTTTTTCGGGTTGGTATCATATACCAGCAGGTCTTCATTGTCGGTCTCGAAAATCGTCAGCCCCCACGCGCCGTAGTCGTTGTGCCCGATAGAAATACCCGGCAGCGTCGGTTCACCCGCGCCGACCACGTTCCAGCCGGGCGCGTTCAAATGCACCCAATACCGCAGCGAGGGCGTACTCTGCGCCCGGTGCGGGTCGTTTGCCAGCATGGGGTAGCCGCTGCTGGTTTTCCGACTCGACAGCACCCAGTTGTTCGAGCCTTCGTCTTCTGCGTTCGCCCTCACCCCCGGCCCCTCTCCCAAAACGGGAGAGGGTGCAGTGTACCCGGATGGCTCTCCCCTCTCCCCGTTTTGGGAGAGGGGCTGGGGGTGAGGGAAGGGCCGGGGCGGTTCGGCGTTCCCATGAAGGCCGCTTCGTCTTCATCGGCTTTGGTGGCCTGGCCCTGAAATTTGAGCGGCAACCGGAATGCTTCGTACAGGTCAAGAATGGGTTGAAACAGTTGGTCGCCGTTGACGTGCAGTGTCAGATCGGGTTCGGTGGGCTTCGTGGTCGGATGAAACCAGCTTAGCTCGCGGAGTTTTTCGGGACCGATGAGTTTCACCAACCGCCCGTAGTTCAGTTCGTCGCGGACATTGCCGAGCAAACCCTGATGGCGGCTGATAACGACGTCGGGCGTCCAGAAACCCGGCTTCATGTCGAGCACCCGAAACTCGAACGGTAGGTTTTCGGGTGTTTTCAGAATCTCGGCGATGTAGGCGTTGATGCCCTCCACAAACGCCCGCACAATCTGCGGCCCACGTGGGTGATAGTGCAGCAATTCTTTGTTCAGGTTGCCACGGAAGCGAAACAGCCGCGTCCCCACGTCGCGCTTCACTTCCTGCGGACCGAGCAGTTCGGCAACGGTGCCGGTGGCCTGCCTGCGCCAGATTTCCAACTGAAACAGCCGGTCCTGCGCGGCCTGATAGCCCTGCGCCCAGAACAAATCGTGTTCGTTTTTGGCGTAGATATGATTCACCCCCCACTGGTCGCGAATGACCTCAACGGGCTGTTGCAGCCGCTGGGCGGTAATGGAGTGAAAAATTAAAAGTGAAAAGTTAAGAGTAAGGGCGAGTTGGCGCATATTAGTGCGGTTCGGGGTGTTCGAGGGTGAACGTTACGGCTGGCAAACGCCCGCCGTTGGCTTGCCGGGCACGGCTATAGGCCCGAGCTACGAACGTGGTAATATCGGTGCCGTCGTTGCTCGGAAACCGGCCCGTTTGGCGGTGCAGCGCGTTGGTAAACAGCACAACGGTCATATTATCAGGCAGTTTCATCCAGATGGTGCGGAAGCCGTAATACGGCACGATATTATTGAAATACCACCAGCCGTCGTGATACGCGAAGTTGCCGAGATTAGATGATATGCGAAAACAGCCCATGTTGTTGAGCAGCAATGAATCTTTAAACGCCGTTGACAATACCGACTGATCGGGCGACGATAGCACGGTGGCGTAGAGCGTTCCGGCTTCGCGGGGCGTCATGTACCAGCCGTAGGCCCCAACAGTCGAAGAGAAATTGCCTGGATTCCAGCCTGCTGCCCCCGTGTGCGGATACGAATAGCCGTAAGTAATGTTGCCCGATGGGAACGTAGGTACAATATTCGTTAGCCCCACTTTTTCCAGTACGTTTTGCTGAATGTAGGCTACGTACCGTTGTTGCGTCTGCTGATCGTCGGTAGCGTCGGTGCCCGTGAAGGTATAGCCCGTCAGAGCCGGAATCAGCACCCGAAACAATCCGACGTTGGCGTTCTGGTAGCAATATTGCCCCCGGTTGGCTGCGGTTACTCCTTTGGCAATCAGTTGCTTCAGGCCCGTATAAATATTTTCTGAAAAGGCTCCATTCACGCAGTTGTTGCCCAATCCTATGATACCACTGCGGTGAGTCAGCAACTCGCGAAACGTAATCTGGTCGACGTTCGGGCCTTTAGGCCAGGAGGGCGGCAGATAGGCCGCAATCCGGTCGGTTGAGCGAATGCCTTTCTGCGCCATCAGTTGCACAAACGCCATAGCAGTCAGTGTCTTACTCATACTGGCCATGTGCATTTTCGAGTCGATTGTGTAAGGTCGTTGTCCTTCGGGGTCAGTCGTCCGCGACTGAAAACCGCCCGTACCCGATGCGGCCAGTGTATTGCCCTGAAAAATGGTAAAACCGTAGCCAATGTCTTTGTTTTGAAGCGAATCGGTCAGAGCCTGTGCAAAGAGCCTCGCCAGCGTTATATTCATCTGAAACGATACCACCGGGCCGTAAGTCGTGTTGCTACCAACCGTGACGTAGGCGCGGGCATAGTAGGTCGCGCCGTTGTCGAGACCCGTAAGCGTGGTTGTCAAACTCGCAGGCAGAGCCGTCAGGCTGAGCGTCTGCGTCGTTTTGTTATCGGTTAGCGTTGGCTGTGCATTCATTTTCGACCAGACGTATCCGACCGTAAGGGCCTGCCCCGTCGGTGCCGAGGTTAGCGTTGACGACACAAACGCCGTGGTCGTACTGCGCGGTTCGCCGATGGCCGACGGGCCGAATGTGATTATCACGGGTGGGGCGGGTTCGTCCTGTTCGCGCTTACAGCTATAAATAAGCAACAGACATACGCTTAACAGGGCGAGGTACGTAGTAAAACGTGCTAAATTCATACGAGTCAGGTCCAGGATGCCGGAATATAGTATAAATACGGCTGATTAGTCGTTTTTAATGCGTTTCTAACAAAGTCTAATCGCCTTTTAATGAACGGAATCTTTTCTATTTTTTATTTAGAGCTATCAAGCTAATCCCAACTCAATCGCCATGAAACCGCTCTTACTCCTTCTTTGCTGTGCGCTGCTCGGCACTGGCTGCGTTAATATGCAGTCGAACGTAAAACGCGATGCTGTTCCGCAATTCAAGCGCATTCTGGTTGTCACCAAAAGCCGGAAGGCTTTGGATACATACGCACGTTCATTTCTGCGGGTTTTTCCAAGCAACTACGAAGTATGCTCAGTAGCCGTCAGTCAGCTTGCGTTCGATGAGAAAGAGACCATTCGCAAACAGGCCGATTTATGCCAGAGTGACGTAGTTTTATTGGTCGATGTTGTTCACGCTGGCGACGCTTTACCGTGGAATCCTACGGGCGATGGCATGTCACAGTTGAATCTGGAAATGCGCCCGGTCAACTCCGATCAGCCGTTCTGGAAAGCTATCGTGTCTATGTCGCGTACTTTGGGCGAACGGGTGCCACCCGAGCGGGTTGCCCGTCAGTTAGCCAAAGATGGCATCATCTCCGGTCAACTCCCATCAGCCGCGCAATCGGAACTACAGGCTCTCAATTGAGTACAAATCAATTGTCGTATTCTGGAAGTTGCGGACGCGGGCAAACACCGCCGTGCCGTTGTTGCTACCCCGCGAGTCGGTGTTGCCCTCGATGGTCTCGATTACGTCGCCCGACCGGCTGATGATTAGCCCCGCATGAAACCAGTCGTTATTGGCCGGATTGCGGATCAGAAACACATCGCCGGGTTTGATACGGCCCGGATTGTTCCGCAGCGTAGCCGAGCGGGTGAGTCGACCGTTGGCCTGCCCGCCCTGCGCCAGTATGTCGCAACTGAGCGTCTGGGGCATGATGTCTGTAAACCGACGCCCAAACACCGACGCCACCTGATCGAGTACGGCCTGCAAAAAACCCACACACCATTTGAACGGCGAACCGTCGTTACTGTCGCAGTAGGCCCGCACCCAGGGACCGAGGTTCTGGGCATCGTCGGTCTGGAGTTCGGCGGCCCGTTGTTTCAGATGAAGCTGAGCAATTTGTACAACTGCCTTCCGAACGTCGGTGCCGGTAGGTGCGGTCTGAAACGCCGTAGCCATCGGTCGGCAAAGTTCGGCGAAGAGAGCGGGCGTAACGATACCCGTTCGCGGCACCCGAATAGCCCGCTGAAAATTACGAACAGCCTGCTGCGTAGCGGGGCCAAAATCGCTGTCGAGGGCGGTAATCAGCGATGCGTTCGGGAAGCGGAGAGCGTTCAGACACAACCACTCCTGCACCCGCCGAACGTTGGGGCCAACGTCGCCCCGCTGCACGGTGGTGGTAAAACGCAGTTCGGTTTGAAAGTCGTTTTTAAGCATGGCCAACAGGTTAGCTGAATTAGTTAAGTTGCCATCTGGCGCGAGCCTTACGAAGGTCTGAAAACTGAGTCAACATTGCTATCTTCCGGCCCGGATTCTTCCCCCCGCACACATGCCTTTGATTATTCGGTTCACTCTCTTCCTGTTTCTGACAATACCAGCCACCGCACAGCCATTTCAGGCACTCTGGCTTTCGACCTCGCCCGGCCCCACCACGCCCAATAGCTGGCATTGTTTCCGGCACAGCACCACGCTCACCGCCCTACCCAAACGTGCTTTGGCCCGCATCGCTGTCGATAGCAAATACTGGCTCTGGGTCAACGGCAAACAGGTGGTGTATGAGGGCGGGCTGAAACGAGGCCCCAACCCACGCGATACGTACTACGACGAAGTTGACCTCGCGCCCTACCTGCAACCGGGCCGTAACAGCGTAGCCGTGCTGGTGTGGTTCTGGGGCGGCAAAGGGTTTTCGCACAACAACAGCGGACAGGCGGGGCTGATCTTTGACTGCGAAACCGACAGCGGGCCGCTGTTTCCGAAGTTTGGCTGGAAGGCTCAGCCGCACCCGGCCTACGAACCGTCGCAGCTACCCAAACCCAACTTCCGACTTTCAGAACCCAACATCCGATTCAACGCCCAGCATGATGTACCCGGCTGGCAAACCGCCACTTACGACGATAATGCCTGGCCCCGTGCGCTGATTGTAGGCCGGGCCGGAACCGCGCCCTGGGGCCTGCTTGCCCCGCGCCCGATTCCGCTTTTCAGGAATTACGGTCTGAAAAACTATGTCCGCACCGTTCGCAAATCAGGGCAGGCCGGTAAACCCGATACGCTGGTAGCCACGCTGCCGTATGATTGCCACGCATCGCCCGTGCTAACGGTGAAAGCCGCTGCCGGTCAGCGGATTACAATTGGCTCCGATACGTATTACATGGGGGCTATGGGGCAGGATTCGCTGTACACCAACGGGGCCGAGTACATTACGCGGGCGGGGTTGCAAACCTACGAATCGCTCGGCTGGCTGTCGGGGCACGAAATCCGGTACGCGCTGCCAAAAGGCGTAGAGGTCGTGAACGTGCAGTACCGCGAAACAGGCTACAATGCCGCCTTTGCCGGGTCGTTTCGGTGCAACGACCCGCTGCTGAACCGGTTGTGGCAGAAAGCGCAACGGACGCTCTACCTCAATATGCGCGACAATTTTATGGACTGCCCCGACCGCGAACGGGCGCAGTGGGCGGGCGACGCGGCCCTGCAAATGGGGCAGACGTTTTACGCCCTCGACAGCAACGCCACCGCCTTAGGCCGCAAGCTGTATCTGAACCTCGCCGACTGGCAGCGGCCCGACAGTGTGATCTACAACCCCGTACCCGAATCCGACTGGAAAAACGAACTGCCCGTTCATTCGCTTATGCCACTATTTGAAAGCTGGCGGTATTTCCGGCACACCCGCGACACGGCCACGCTGCGGCATATTTATCCCGCCATGCGCCGGTATCTGGCCCTCTGGAAACCCGACTCGACCGGACGGCTCAACTACCGCAAAGGTGGCTGGGACTGGGGCGACTGGGGAACCAATCAGGATATGGTGCTGATTCAGCATGGCTGGTACGTACTGGCTCTGCAAACGGCCATGCACACAGCAGACCTGCTTCGCCAACCCACCCACCGCGCCGAATACCAGCAAAAGCACGACCGCATCGTAACGTTCCTGAACAGCCCCGCCTGCTGGAACGGACAAGCCTACCGCGACTCGGCCAGTCGCCAACCCACCGACGACCGCGCCAACGCGCTGATGGTTCTGGCGGGCGTGGCCGACTCTGCGAAGTACAGTGCTCTGAGTCGCGTATTTGCCACACAGCAGTATGCCAGTCCCTACATGGAAAAATTTGTACTCGAAAGCCTGATTCAGATGAACCGGCTCCCGCAGGCCATCGCCCGCATGAAGGCGCGTTACAAAGCCATGACTAACAGCCGATTAAGCACACTTTGGGAGCTTTGGGAATACGATGACCGACCCGGCGTGGCCCACGGCAACAGCGGCTACAACCACGGCTGGTCGGGCGGGCCGCTGCTGTTGCTGTCGGAGTACGTGGCCGGTCTCTCGCCTGGCGAGCGTTTGGGAACGTACCGAATTTTCCCGCAGCTTGGTGGCCTGACGAGCGTTTCGGCGTCCATGCCCGCCACTTCGGGGCTGCTTGCTATGCAACTCAACAAAACGCCAGCGGCTCTGACCATGACCGTGACGGTTCCGGCGCGGGTTTCGGCTACCGTTGGCGTACCGCTGTCGGGTCTGGCAGGCAAACGGGTGCTGTGTAACGGCAAGCCCCTCGCGGAAACGCCCGCCGTTCGGTTTGTCGAAAAAAACAGCCGGTACTACATCGTCGAAGTACCGGCTGGAACGTATCGGTTTGGGGTAATGTAGATTGGAACACAGATTGTACGGATGCTACGGATGAACACGATTTTCCTTCGTACACAAAAAGAAATCCGTGTTCATCCGTAGCATCCGTACAATCTGTGTTCCCCTTTAATCGTCCGTGTCCATTACATTCAGGAATGCACCCCGGCGCGGGGCAGGCATCACGGCGTTTTCGCCTTTCACAGCTTTCCAGATGATTTCGCTGAACAGCCGGTCGTCAATTTTGTCGGCGTAACGCAGGTCGAGTTTTTCCGACTGCCGGGCGGGTTCGGTCATGGCCGTGTTTTTGGTCTCAAGGTCGATGTTGGCCGGAATGTGGGTGTAGGGCGTCAGATCGGCTTTATTCGTAAAGCAGGCGTACATGGGCCGCGCCCCAGCGTCGTATTGACTCATCGGCGGTAAACCCAGAATCAACTCCATCGTGCGCAACATCCCCGACGTCGAATACATGGTATGGTCCACGTGCCGCCGTTTGGTGTAGGGGCTGATAACGAGCGCGGGCGACCGGTGTGCATCGACGTGGTCGGGGCCGTTCTGGGCGTCGTCTTCGAGTACAAACACCGCCGATTCTTTCCAGATGGGGCTTTTCGACAGGTATTCAACGAACCGACCAACGGCTAAGTCGTTATCGGCAACGTGGGCGGCTGGCGTGGGCGCACCGATGCGGGCACCGCTCGTGTGGTCGTTGCCGAGCCGGATGCTGCTGAAATGTGGCACAGCCTCGCGGGTAATGAGCGAATCGAGGTCTTTTTTCCAGATTTCAACCCGGTCGATGTCTTTCACGTTCAGGTCATAATCGGGGTAGTTGGGCGCAAACCGACCGTCGAGGGCCGAACCTTTGCGTCGGGCGTAGGCTTCAAACTCGCCGTAGCTGCGGTAGCGCAGGCCCGCCCGCTGGCAATAGTCCCAGATGAATCCTTTTTTGGGATACGCCACAGGCCGCGAGCCTTCGTAATCGTAGCTGCCGCCCCGACCGCCGTAGCTGGTGGGCCAGGTTTTTTCGACGTAATCGTTAGCGTAGGCTGCCATGCTCCAGTTATGCCCGTCGGCACTCACCTCGGCATCGACGTAGAAGTTATCCAACAGCACAAACTCGCGGGCCAGTGCGTGCTGATTGGGCGTAATTTTTTCGGGAAACAAACACAGCGACGTGTCGCCGTTACCACCGGGCATATCGCCAAACACCTGATCGTAGGTACGGTTTTCCTTGATGATGTAAAAGACATATTTAATCTGCGCTGACTTCTGCCCTACCTGCTTCGGAATGGGCGAATCGGCGGGCCAATCGGTGCCAATGGCCGTTTTTTCGCGTTCTTTCGTGTAAGGTGTATTGCCGTACACCAATTTCGTCAGGCTGGCAAGTTCAGCCGCTTTGGGCATCTCGAACACCGACAGCGTACCCTTGAACAAACCGCCTATATACTCCGTACCAACTTCGCGACGCTTGTAGGGATTTGGCCCTTTCGGGTTGGCTTTTGATGAGAACCCTTTGCCATTGGCAACCATCACTTTCCGGTCAGCTATCTTCACTGACGTTGGATACCAGCCCGTTGGAATGAACCCCAGCGAACGGCTTTTGGGCGGTTTGCCCGCCGTTACTGCCGACACGTCGAACACCGCTAAACAGTTATTATCGGCGTTGGCAACGAGCAGTGTTTTGGCGTCGGCAGTCAGGGCGAGGCCGTTGGGCGTGCTGCCCGCCGGAGCGTCGGGATAGAGGGCCGTATTCAGCGTTTCAGTTACTTTTCTGGCCCTTACGTCAATGACCGACACGGCGTTTTCGTTGGCGCACGCCACGAACAGGTATCGCCCGTTTGGGGTGAATACCAGATCATTCGGATGGTCTGCCGTAGCAATTTCACCGCTAAGCTTTTGTTGCTTCGGATCGTAAACAACTACTTTTGCGCCACCCCAAACGGTGATAAAAAGCTCGTCGCCCACCGGCGAACGCAGGCAGGTATAGGGTTCGGCAGGCAGTTTGATACGCTGCGAAACCTGCTTCGTAGTCAGGTCGCACACGTAAAGCGAACTATCGTCTTTGGTTACGGCGTAGAGCGTTTGCCCGCTGCGGTCGGTCTCGACGCCCGCCACCGATATACGCGGAGTCATGGCCTTGCCCAGCACGACCGAATCGATTTTTACCAACTTATCGCCCGACACGTCGTAAATCAGCACCCGGTTATCGTTGCCACCTGAGGCCAGCAGCCGTTTGCCATCGGGCATGAAGCGCAGCCCCACCCACGATTTTTTGATTTCAACCTCATCCAATACACCGCCCGACACGTCGATCAGTTGAATCGACTGGGTGCTTTGGCCGTTGTTGGTTACGGCGAGCCGGGTGTTTTTGGGGTTGAGTGCCATGTTGAGCGGCAAATCGCCGAGGGGTAGCGACCGGCCCGTGGGCGTCAGGCTCCAGCCGTTGGGCAGAGTAACGCGCGGGGCTGTTTGGGGCGTTTGGGCAACTGACGCTGCACAGCAAACGAGCGTGAAAAAGGCAAGGATTTTGAGGAAGCGCATAAAGAGAAACGTTTTTAGCAAATGTACGCCCGTTTCAGATGCCCGGTGTTACGGGGGTATTAAGACCGAAGGGATATTTGGGAGCCGTTGCAGGCAGTTGGGGTTCTGTAATGCGTTACCCGAAAGCCTACATCATATAAAAACCTATTTTCTTAAAAAATTTATCTTTTTTCCTAAAACAGGTCTATTTCACGACTAATCTGTTAGAAAATAGTAAGAATTGAATTAGAATTGGATTAGAATCAATAGTGGTTGAAAACTAAGTTTTTCCGAATAAAGTTTGGCTTTATGACTCAACTGCATGAGTCTCAACCGTATTTTTTAATTTTTACAATATTTTATTATGAAAAAGTTCAATTATCTACCACTTGTATTTTTTGTTGTGGTTTCGCTATCAGCGCAGGCTCAGACGCCCCGTAAGTCGAACTACAGCATCAGCCTGAATCAGGACAGCTTCTTCGGGTTTTACCCCACCATCAACGGTAGCCTGCAACTGAACAGCAAAACTGACTGGACATTCTACGGCATTTTCTGGACAACGCCTTCCTTTGGCACGGGCGGGGGTGGTGGTCTCTGGACGGAGGTAGGCACGGGCATTAATGTCAACACGCTGAACGGTGCGCTGAAAATTAACCCGCAGATTGGCTTCACCAACGGCAAGTTGCTCTCGAACGGTGCTTTCCCGATGTTTGCCGAAGGACTTGTGCCCAGCCTGACTGCCAATCTGAACACCAAGCGGCTGGAGGGTCAGTATTACCTCGGCTACTACGCAGCCATCCGCAAAGGGCAGATACCATCTCCCGACCAAAGCCAGCGGCTAATTAATGCACCTTCGCAGAACAACTTCCTGCACTGGTGGGTAAACGCAGGCTACAAAGTCTCGTCGGTAGTATCGCTGGGCGCACATTACGAACACCTGCGCTCGAACCCCAGCGTGGGCAATTCGAGCAACGTCTACAAATGGGCCGGGCCATACGTACAGGCCGCATTGCCCAACGGTCTGACACTCCGCTTCACGGGTGGCTCAAACGTGCTCGACCGCCCGGCAACCGACGGTAACAACTCATTCTACAAAATGACGGCTTCTTTCGGGTTTTAATTTTTCTCTCCTGTACACCTCTTTTCAGGGCTGCTTCGGTAACGGAGCGGCCCTGTTGACTTTTATCGGTATCTTCAATCAATTTTGTGAACCCAATCATCCAAATTATAACCCACATGACCAAACAAATACTTCTCTTCGCGCTGCTGCTACCGAATCTGCTTCTGGCGCAAAAAGCCAAAAAAGCGGCCACACCCGCGCCCGACAAAGACAAACAAACGGCCATTGCCAGCCTCGACAGCCGCTTTTCGGACTACGCGGGCATCTCGAAACAAATCTGGGATTTCGCCGAACTCGGCTACATGGAAGAAAAAAGTTCGGCCCTGTTGCAGGAGCAGCTTCGCAAAGAAGGCTTCACCGTGTCGGCGGGCGTGGCGGGCATTCCAACGGCGTTTGTCGCTACGTTGTCAGTTAAGATCCCTATATGCTTTATAATAAATGTGTGGTAGGCTAATCTACTTTGTAAGATAATCTTAGCAAATTATCTTTTATTAATTTGATAGTGTCAGGATCAAATTTATGAGTGACAGAATATGCTTTCCACTCGGCTACTCCGTCATAAGCACACTGTCTAATAAATTGCACTATTTCACTTACTCCGCTGAGTTGTGACCAATAGGGATGCGATCTGTTCAGTATCACTATGACTTTATCTAAGTAAGCTGTTGACTGAATCAATACATATGGCTCGTAAGGAGACATATTTTCATCTATATATAGTTTTACTCTGAGGCCACCTATCATTATGTCGAAGGTTGGTTCAGTTCTTTTCTCTACAGACTTTATTACAATTTCATTGGCACCTTTTATAACTTCCTCATCAGGTATCTCGAACGTATTAAGGAATGTTTCAACATAGGTTGAACTCAATTCCTCCTCAACAGTTTGTATAGCTACTTTAAAGTCAACATTTGATGGTTGCCTTTCATCAACATTGCGATTAGAATTTTTTGGCCGTAGAGCCAAAGCCCTCAAATCTCCACATTGCTCTTGCAGCTTAGCTTCTAATAATTCTTGTTCATCTCCTTTAAAGAGTACCTCATCTTTAGTATGACTAACATCGAAGCCATCTAAATACAGTTCTCCAACTAACCTTTGGTTTACCAAATCATTCGATCCTCCCTCCTGCGGGCCAAATAACGTTTCGGGACGATAAGATGAAGGCCAACCTTTTATCACTCTATCAGCTTGAATAATTGAGAAGCCAGCATCTGCCCGGCTGCCTTTTGCGAGAACTCCTGCCCAACCCGTGACTCGTTTGTCGTCCACAGAGAAATCTATGTTTCTAATCAATGGCTCTCCTTCTTGCTTAATCAGACGATTAAACAGCTCTTGACTGCTCCAAGTTAATTTTTCCTCCGACCAAAATAAAGAAAGAATACCTTTGTCTATATCTTTCCTATACATTGATCTCAAATATCTCTTTGTTTTATCTATTGTTCTGCCGTAAAATTTTTGGTTTAACTTCTGAATTTGAATAATAGTGTAGTGTTCCTCGGTTGGCAAATCCTTTTTTACAGTATAGTAAAGGGCCTTGTCCCCATTGGCTATTTTTTCTGCATTCACTTCCACAAAGTGTTCCTCAGTTTCCCCAAGTTTTTTTGTTCTAATACTCCAAAAATTGCCCAACCAAAAAGAAGCCGTTTTCATACCGAGACCGTATTTGGAGCGGCCCGATGTAATAATTGGAGGACGGCCAATTATTACAGAATTCTGTAACTCTTCATATGTCATTCCAATTGAATTATCAGAAACGGTAATCAATCCATCTGGGTAAGTACTATCGTAATTAATTTTGACAATTAACTCCTGGCCATTCTTCTCGAAAATGGCGTCTAACAATTCTCGATTATTATAATACGCTTGGGTAGAGTTATCAACAAACTCCGCAAGGGCATACCAAAGCGTATATGAAAGACGCTTGTATGAGCTAATTATTTCAAGGCCAAGTTGTAACTCCATCTCGATTTTAGTTAAATTCGATATGATACCTATCGAAGGAATCTTTTCGAATTATATAATCTTTTCCCACAGGAAGTTTATTAACGGACATCCCAACGCTCTTCAGATGCATTTTACCTTTAGCGAAAAAAACCTCCCACTTGGTCATTTGCTCTTTAAAAACCAATTCCAACTCATCGCCGGAAACGAAAGAGTCAAGTATTTCGGGGTTTATTACTTCAAGAGTATTAACCATACCACTTACCATTCTGCAATGGGCATCTCCTGTATATATATACGGATATTCTCCGTTTATTCTATATAATTCTAAACCATGATTATTTTTAAACACTTGAAAAACACATAGCTTGGTATTATAGTTAGCGAGATCACGTTTCCAACTGTCTTTAGGTTGGTCTACGATTACAAGCACTTTAGGCCTTTCGTTTCTGATTAAATTTAAAACTTTTTTTTCGTCCAGTGAGGAGTTTTGCTGAATAATATATTTCGATGTCTCGATAGCGTTCAATTCAGCATTGCTAAATACCTCAACTTGGCCCAAAACATGTTCGATCGGATGATCAGCTTTCTCAACTTCGACCACCCACCAATCTTCGTAGCTTTTCCTTACCATAACTAAATCAGGCGTGGAAGTTTTTCCATGAGCTGTATGCATCACTTTTTTGTATTTCATAACATAATAATCAGGAAATACAAACGCAGCATGGGATATAACTTTATGTTCAAACTGGCTCTCATAATAATATGATACTAACGACAGTTCTTCATACCAAGTAGAATCAACAGTTGCTAAAATTCTTGCCATACACCCGAATATATACGTTTGATATTTACTTGAATCGAAGAGTAGATTGATATGCATAATCTTCACTAATTTCAATACTAAACCATCTACGATTCATCATTTCAGCAATATATCCAGTTGTGTTGCTACCTGCAAAGGGATCGAGTATTAAATCGCCTTTGTTTGTCAAAAAATCGACAAAAAAACTTATCAAACCTCCTGACATTCGCGCTGGATGAGGGACAATACCTTCCTCGCGGCATTTTTGCGAGAATACATCATTAGAAGAAGTATTGGAGAAGCTTAGAACATTATGAGGTAAACGCACCTCTCTATTATGTTCAATCTGTTCCACTTCAAATAAATTGTGTGCTATACTGCCTCCATGATTCTTGAAAAACCCATTAGCACTTATATTATGCTCAGAGGGCCTCTTGCCAGCGTTATACTTCTGCTTTTTTAATAGTTGGAGCATACTCTTGCTATAGGGTCTCAGCACTTTTGAGTTGTCAGCTTTCGGATAATCGGATTTAGCCATCCACCAAACATGTGTATAGCTATCAACTGTTCTTATTCTATTGACAGTAACCCATTGGGCCGGAGAAGGCAGACGCGAAGGGTTGTAACAAATAAACTCTTGAATTAAACGCAAGTCAGCGTCTGAGTTTTTCACAAAACCTAAAAGACTTTCGAGATGTAATAACGATTGAACAGGCCTATCAGGCTCCCATGAATTACCAATTTCTATTACAAGGGAGCCAGTTGGGGATAGGAGGTCAGAAAACAGAGGAGCAAGGCTTGTAAACCAATCTTTATACTTGTCTCCTGTCAAGTTTCCATATTTTTTCTTCGCGTTTAGTGGAAAAGGGGGGGAAGTTATAATAAGGTCGAACTTTCCCTTTAAGACATCAATATTATTAGACAAAACTTCTTCTGTTTTGCCTATAATTAATTGACCTAAATCGGTGGAAAAATAAGTCTCAGCTACAAGAGGCATTATATCTTAGATTGATTTTATTAACACGCTCTGCAATTATAGACAATGTAACAGCAATAGCATAATAGATGTAAAAACTTTCTTCTACAATCATAAATTTGTCTCATCACAACACGACCCAATCACATACCGAACCAATGCGAATACTATTCCTTGCCCTCACGCTACTCCTGCCCGGGCTGACTCTCGCACAAAAGCCTAAAAAAACCGCTACCCCCGCGCCCGACAAAGACAAACAAACGGCCATTGCCAGCCTCGACAGCCGCTTTTCGGACTACGCAGGCATCTCAAAACAAATCTGGGATTTCGCCGAACTCGGCTACATGGAAGAAAAAAGTTCGGCCCTGTTGCAGGAGCAGCTTCGTAAAGAAGGTTTCACTGTGTCGGCGGGCGTGGCGGGCATTCCAACGGCGTTTGTCGCTACTTACGGCACCGGAAAACCCGTGATCGGCATTCTGGGCGAGTACGACGCGCTGCCCGGCCTTGCCACCGAAGCCAAACCCGATTTCACACCCATTGCCGGGCAGAAAGGCGGTCATGGATGCGGGCATAACCTGTTCGGCACGGCGTCGATGGCGGCTGCGGTCGAGGTTAAAAACTGGCTGAAAGCGTCGGGGAGGCCCGGCACGGTCAAGATTTACGGCTGTCCGGCTGAAGAGGGCGGCTCCGGCAAAGTGTACATGGTGCGCGAAGGACTCTTTAACGACACCGACGTAGTGCTGCACTGGCACCCCGGTTCGCAGAATGGTGCCGACGCCGGTACGTCGCTGGCAAACAAGAACGCCAAATTCCGGTTTCGGGGTATTGCCGCCCACGCAGCAGCCTCGCCCGAACGGGGTCGGTCGGCTCTGGATGGCGTAGAAGCCATGAACTACATGGTGAACATGATGCGCGAACACGTCCCGTCGGACACGCGCATTCACTACGTGATTACGAAAGGGGGCGACGCACCAAATGTGGTGCCGGCCTTTGCGGAGGTATATTATTACGCCCGTCACAAAGACCGCGAGGTGCTGCAAAGCGTCTGGAAGCGCATCGAAAATGCGGCTGAGGGCGCGGCCAAAGGCACTGGCACAAAGGTAGAATGGGAAGTGCTGGGCGGGGTGTACAACATTCTGCCCAACGTGTCGCTGGCCGAGGTCATGCACCAGAATCTGAAACTTGTTGGGGGTGTGACCTACACCGCCGACGAAACCGCCTTTGCCGAAAAAATCAGCCAGACTTTTGGCGAGGGGCAGAAAGTACCCATTACCAACGCGGCCCTTGTAAAAGACTTCCGCGATCAGAGCGATAGCCCGACGAGTGGCGGCTCGACCGACGTGGGCGACGTAAGCTGGGCCGTTCCAACGGTGGGTTTGCAGACCGCTACGTGGGTGCCGGGTTCATCGGCGCATAGCTGGCAATCGACGGCGGCAAGCGGCATGAGCATCGGGCAGAAAGGCATGATGGTGGCGGCTAAGACGCTGACATGCACCGCGCTCGACCTCTACAAAAACCCCGCGCTCATCGAAAAAGCCCGCGCCGAATGGCTGCAAAAACGAGGGGCCGATTTCAAGTACGAAGCCCTGCTCGGCGACCGCAAACCGGCATTGGATTACCGGAAATAAGAGGGGTTATGACATAAAAGGGTTATGACACAGAGACACGCAGAGATAGCACTGAGATACACTGAGACTATTGTGAGCTAATAAAAACTCTGTGTATCTCCGTATTTCCTCCGAGTATCTCTGTGTCACAACCTTTCAACAACCTTATGCTCAAAATCACAACGCTTTTCAGTCGCATCGCCAACCTCCGCGTGGCCGTTATCGGCGATTTCGCGCTGGATTTATACGCAACCGTAGAGACACAAACCGGCGAACGGTCGATAGAAACCGGGCAGACAGTGTTCTGGGGTCGTCGGCCACGGGCGTCGCTGGGGGGCGCGGGCAATGTGGTGCAGAATCTCGCTACGCTGGGCGTTGGGGACATACGGGTTGCTGGCTGCGTAGGCGATGATTTGTTCGGGCGCGAAATGCGGCAGTTGTTCGGGCGGGCGGGCGTCGACACCACCCATTTGCACACGCCCGAAGGCTGGGATACCTGCGTGTATGCCAAGCCATTCGTGAACGGGCAGGAAGCCAACCGCCTGGACTTCGGCACCCATAATGCGCTGGCAGACGCTGATTTTCAGAAGCTTTTAGATGCGCTGGCAAGCAACCTGCCCAATCTTGACCTGCTGATTATCAACCAGCAATTTCCCAACCCACTGCTTACGGCATCGCGCACCGAGCAGCTAAACAGCCTGCTCGAACGCTTTCCAACCGTTTGCTGCGTGGCCGACATGCGCGACATGGGCCACCACATCAGCCACGCTACCCTGAAAGTGAACACCGCCGAACTGGCCCGGCTGCTACACACCGACCTGCCCGCGCAACCCGACTACGACTGGTGCGTTCGAGCCGGTCAACAACTCAGCCAACACCGTAACGGGCCGGTTGTGCTAACGCGGGGCGAAGCGGGCATTTTGTACGTGAACGGTGAGCAGACCGAATCGGTAGAAGCCGTGCCACTGCGGGCCGAAATTGATACCGTTGGCGCGGGCGATACGGTCGTGGCCGCGTTCGGGGCCTGCGTGGGGACTGGTGCCTCGCCCGCCGATGCCATCGACGTGGCGAATCTGGCCGCTGCCGTTACGGTGCAAAAACTCCGGCAAACCGGCACGGCGAGTCTGGAGGAGATTTTAGCTTTACTTTATGACACAGAGATGCACGGAGGAGACACAGAGATACACAGAGGTTAATGTATTTCTCTGCGTATCTCTGTGTCTCCTCCGTGCATCTCTGTGTCATAACTTACCTCCATGTGTAACAACTCACCCATGAACCGCGAAATCTTCCAACACCACCGGCAGGAACTGCATACGCACCTGACCGCCGAACTACTACCCTTCTGGACAAGCCGAACCGCCGACCGCGAACACGGCGGATTTATCACCCATTTCGACCAGTACGGCCATGATTCGGGGGAGGACGAAAAATCGCTTATTGCCCAGACCCGGTCGATTTATACCTACTCGTCAGCGCACCGGGCGGGCTATGGCAACGGCGCGTTGGCCGATTTGGCGCGGCATGGGGTCGATTATTTGCTGAGTCGGCTGTGGGACGAGGAGCATGGCGGTTTTTACTGGATGACCAATCGCCGGGGCGAGGTGCGCAACGACCAGAAAATTGTGTACGGCCAGAGTTTCGCCATCTACTGCCTGAGCGAATACACCCTGGCAACCGGCGACCCGCGTGGCCTCGACTACGCCCAGCGCACGTTTGACCTGCTCCAGAAACACGCGACCGACACGCGGCACGGCGGCTATTTCGAGATGTTCGGGCGCGACTGGTCGCTGAAGGGGCCGGGCGCAGCCGGGGGCGACCGCAAAACACTCGACGCGCACATGCACCTGATGGAAGCATTCACGAGTCTTTACGAAGCCAGTCAGCATCCGCTCCACCGCCGTAAACTGCTCGAAATCATCGACTTGTTAGTTACCAAAATCATGCACCCGGAGTTCGGCACCGGCATTCCGCAGTTCTGGGCCGACTGGCGCGTGGCTCCGCAAATCAAGTTTGACGTAATCTGGGGCTGGGACCGCTTCACCGAAGACGGCGTAAAACGAGCCGCCGAAGACAATACCAGCTACGGCCACAACGCCGAATTCGCCCACCTCCTGCTCCACGCCCTCGACGTGCTGGGTCTCCCGGCTGAAACCTACCGCGAACAATTCCAGAAATCGTTCGGTCATGCTGTGCAGTATGGCGTCGATTGGGAGTTTGGGGGCGTGTTTGTCGAAGGGTCGCACGGGGGCGAGGTGTACGACCGCGAGAAAGAGTTCTGGCAGCAGGCCGAGGTCTTGATCGGCTTTTTGGATGCATACCGGCTCTTTGGCGACGAACGCTACTGGCGGGCTTATGCGAATGTGCATCGGTTTGTGATGGACAAGATGATAAACCACCCCGTTGGCGAGTGGTGGCCGCTGATGACCCGGCAAGGCGTACCCATCTGGACACACATGAGCCACTCATGGAAAATCAATTACCACACAGTCCGGGCCGTAGTGCAGTCCATCCGGCGGTTAGACAAGTTGATGGCAGGCGGGTGATAGTTTTGTACGCAAACCATCTATTTTTGCGATTCAAACGTTGTGACACAGAAAAGTTATAACACAGAGATGCACAGAGGAGAAAAAGAGACACACAGAGTCTGGCTTTTTCTTCTGTGTATCTCTTTTTCTCCGTGTATCTCTGTGTTATAACTTTTCTGTGTCACAACCAACTCACTCAATAGTCCATGCTTCGAACGCACACCTGCGGGCAACTCCGCCTTTCCGACGCCAACACAACCACCACACTCTGCGGCTGGGTGCAAACCATCCGCGATAAAGGGGGCGTTCTCTGGATCGACCTCCGCGACCGCTACGGCCTTATTCAACTCATTCTGGAAGAGGGCGTTACCCCCGCCGACCTGTTTGCAACGGCCCGCACGCTGGGCCGCGAGTTTGTGCTTCAGGCTACCGGTGCGGTGGTCGAACGCAAATCGAAAAACCCCAATATTCCGACCGGCGACATTGAAGTACGGGTGTCGGCCCTGACGGTGCTGAACCCCGCCAAACTGCCGCCCTTCCTCATCGACGACGAAACCGACGGGGGCGACGACCTGCGGATGAAGTACCGCTACTTAGACCTGCGCCGGAATCCGGTTCGCAGAAACCTCGAACTACGGCACAAAATGGCTCAGCAAACCCGACTGTATATGGACGGGCAGCAGTTTATTGAGGTCGAAACGCCGGTACTGATTAAATCGACACCCGAAGGCGCACGCGATTTTGTGGTGCCGAGCCGCATGAATCCTGGCGAGTTTTACGCCCTGCCGCAGTCGCCACAAACGTTCAAGCAATTGCTGATGGTATCGGGCTTTGACCGGTACTATCAGATTGTCAAGTGTTTCCGTGACGAAGACCTGCGGGCCGACCGCCAACCGGAGTTTACACAGATCGACTGCGAGATGTCGTTTGTGGAGCAGGAAGATATTTTGCAGATGTTCGAGGGTTTGGTGCGGCACCTGTTCAAGGCCGTAAAAGGCATCGACCTGGCCGACGTGCCACGCATGACCTACGCCGACGCCATGCGGCTCTACGGCTCCGACAAGCCCGATACCCGCTTCGGCATGCAGTTTGTCGAATTAAAAGCCCCTCCCCTTAAAACAAGGGGAGAGGTTGGGGTGGGGTGAACGGCATTGACCTCACTTCCGGCAAAAATTTCCCGGTTTTCGACGGGGCCGAACTCGTGGTGGGTATCAACGCCAAAGGCTGTGCCGACTACACCCGCAAGCAACTCGACGAGTTGACCGAGTGGGTAAAACGTCCGCAAATCGGCGCGAAAGGGCTGATTTACGTTCGCTGCAATCAGGACGGCGTATTAAAATCGTCGGTCGATAAATTCTATTCCGAAGCCGACCTGAAAACCTGGGCCGACCGCTTCGACGCGCAACCCGGCGATTTGATGCTGATTATGTCGGGCGAGGCTAACAAAGCGCGTAAGCAACTGAACGAGTTGCGGTTAGAGATAGGAAACCGGCTCGGCCTGCGCGATCCGAACACGTTCAGCAGCCTGTGGGTGCTCGATTTCCCGCTGCTCGAATACGGCGAAGAAGAGGGCAATCCAGCCCGGCAACGCTGGTTCGCCATGCACCACCCGTTCACGTCGCCCAAACCCGAAGACATCCCGCTACTCGACACCGATCCTGGCGCGGTGCGGGCCAATGCTTACGATATGGTTATTAATGGCACGGAAGTTGGGGGCGGCTCCATCCGTATTTTTAACCGCGACTTACAGGCCCGCATGTTCAGTCTGCTCGGTTTTTCGGACGAAGAAGCCAAAGCGCAATTCGGCTTCCTGATGGACGCTTTCGAGTATGGCGCACCCCCACACGGTGGTATTGCTTTTGGCTTCGACCGGCTGTGTTCGCTCTTTGGTGGGGCCGATTCGATTCGTGATTTTATCGCATTCCCCAAGAACAATTCGGGTCGCGATGTCATGATCGATTCGCCTTCTACCATTGCTGACAAGCAATTAGACG